>DJRK01000011.1 GCA_002440065.1 Atopobium sp. UBA6362
CGACCTCCTCGTTGTCGAAGCAAGCATACACGTTGACCTGCGCGTCGTTCACGCCTGCGGCAAGAAAACCCTCGAGCGCGGCATAGGCGCAGCCCAGGTCGTCGAGCTTGGGGGCGCTCACGAACTCGCGCGCGGCGCCCCACACCGCGGGCTCCTGGCGGTTATAGAGGAAGAGGTCGCGCGCGAGGACGTCCACAGGCTCAACGCCGAACTCCTCTGCGACCATGCGGTCGAACGCCCCCGCCTTGAGGTCCCCCGCCGAGAAGAGCGCGACGAGGTCGCAGGCGCGGTCGAGCTCAGGCGAGCGGCCGGACTCGCGGTCCAGGTGGATCGCGACGCTCGGGATGATCGCGACATCGCGCCGCGTGTCGACGAGCCTGCTCACGACGCGGCCGCCTTCGCGGACCAGGGCGCGGCCGGCGACGCCCAAGGGACGGTCGAGCCAGGTGTGGTCGATCATGCCGCCGTAGACCTCGGTGTCGAGCCGCAGGTAATCGCCCGGCCCCTCGAGCTCGGCGACCGACTTGACCTTGAACTGGGGAGAGTCCCCGTGGGCGGCCGCCACCTGGAAGTGGTAGTCGGAAAGGACCTCGCCCACCGCAAAGGCAATGAGGCTCGAGTTGTTTCGCGTGACGAAGTAGCGGCCACCGCGCTCGACCTGCCACGCATCGCCCTCGCGGAGCTCCTGGAAGCCCTCGGCCCCCAATCGCTCGGCGAGCGCCGCCGTGGTGTGGAACATGCTCGGGCACTTCTTGACGAAATCGACGAGTCCATGCGCGTAGTCCTTCTTTGCGCCCGACGGGCAACCCGCCTGCGCCGCTGAATCAACCGGCATCGCGAAATCCCTCCAAACGTGCAGGCTGCACAATGAATCTGCAGTCTGCACAAGCCGTGAAATCATCCAAATGGCCCAAATTGCAGTCTTCCCATCGAGCATTTTTGAACGTGAAGGCTGCACATTCGAACGGCTTCGAGTCTAGCACCGCCTTCGCCCGCCCCCCCCAAATTGCTACCATGGGGCAGTGCGGAGAAGTCCGTCGGAGGGGACGAGGAATGTGCGAGCTGTTCGCGATCAACGCAGGCCACGAGGTCGATGCCTCGCCTTACCTCGCCGAGTTCTATTCCCACAGCAGGAAGCATAAGGACGGCTGGGGCATCTCTTTGCGCAAGTCTTGCACAAAGCCTGACGCGTTATCGCAGCTACCGGCCTCTGAGATTCTCGACCAAGACTCCGATGTCCACCTCTATCGCGAGCCCGTGCCCGCCTGGACCTCCAAGGCCATGGAGAGCATCGTCGCAATGCCCCTGTCTACGTCCCGGCTCGAGGCCCACATAAGGCTCTCGACCTGTGGCAACACGATCCGAGAGAACTGCCACCCGTTCTACGGCACCGACATCTCCGGCCGTGAATGGACGCTCATCCACAACGGGATTCTCTTCAACGAGGAACTGCTCGCCACCTACGACCGCAAAGAGGCAGGCCAGACCGATTCCGAGCGCGCCTTGTTGTTCCTTCTCGACGTCGTGAACGAGGCGGCCATGCGCACGGGCGGGGTGCCCGACTTCCCCGTCCGCTTCCAAGCACTGTCGCAGGCGATCTCGCAGATCAGTAACCTCAACCGCCTGAACCTCATCATCGACGACGGCGAGTACACCTACGTCCACACGAACACGAACGTCGACACCCTGCATTTCCGCCAGCTGGATGCAGACGCGATCGTATTCAGCACCCAGCCTCTCGGCAGCCAAGAAGGCCGCGGGCTCTGGCAGCCCGTTCCCAAGAACCGCCTTATCGCCTATCGCGACGGCCGCCTCGTGCGCACCTCGACGCCTCACGGCTATGTCTTCTGCGAGGCGATCCTCGACCTGCGCCGCAAATTCGGCGACGACTGGGCCAGCGTCCTCAATTAGCGATTTACGAACTAGCCACGGTTATTTCTTGAGCGCCCTTTTCACAACGCGCACGAGAAGGTACACGACGAGCAGCAGGGCCGCCAGCCCGCAAAGAAGCGTCAGAATCAGTTCGAACGGACCCATACCGTAGACCATAACGTCCTCCTTAATCCGATGCCGCATGGGAACAGCCTATAAAAAACCGGTCCCCGACCTGTAGAAGTCAGGGACCGGTGGCTAAGTGAACCGTTTGCGGAAAACTCGCTTAGATGGCGACGATGTTCACGAGGCGACCCTTGATCACGATGACCTTCTTGATCTCCTTGCCGGCGAGCTGCTCGGCGACGGCGGCCTTCGCGGCCTCGGCCACCTCGTCATCGGAGGCGTCGACGGGAACCGTCACGCGGCCACGGACCTTGCCCTTGATCTGGACGGCGATCTCGACCTCGTCGGACTTGGCGAGCTCGGCGTCGAACTCGGGCCAGGGCTCGTTGTAGACGGAGCCCTCGAGACCCAGGGCTGCATGGAAGAGCTCCTCGGCCCAGTGAGGAACGATCGGGGCGAGGATGGCCACGATGTCGTGGGCCACGCGGAAGTCGAGCACGTGGTCGCGCTCGGCCACGGGGGTGTCGTTCAGGTACTTGCTCGCCGCATTCACGATTTCCATGGCGGCGGAGATGGCGGTGTTGAACTGCCCGCGGTCGAAATCGTACGTGCACTTCACGCCCAGGCCGTTCAGCGTGCGGAAGAGGTCGGCGCCCAGGCCCTTGAGAGACTTGGGGTCGACGGCGCCCTGCTGCGCACCGCGGGAAAGCTGCCACACGATGTTCCACGCGCGCTTGAGGAAGCGGTTCGCGCCGGCGACCGCCTTGGGGTCCCAGTCGAAGTCCTTCTCGGGAGGCGCGATGAAGAGGATCGCCAGGCGCATGGTGTCGGCGCCGTACGGCTCGATGACGCTCGAGGGCGGCACGACGTTGCCCTTGGACTTGGACATGACGTCGCCGTTCTCGTCCTTGACCATGCCCTGGCACAGGAGGTTCGTGAACGGCTCGTCCACGTCGATGAGCCCGAGGTCGCGCATGACCTTGGTCCAGAAACGGCTGTAGAGCAGGTGCAGGA
>DJRK01000058.1:0-17264 GCA_002440065.1 Atopobium sp. UBA6362
AAAGCCTTGGAAATATCGGAATCCGATTTCACTTTTCGAAAAAATGAAAAAACGTCCCGCAGGGGGACGTGATAATTGGTTTGTATCGGGGATTTTCTCGGAGGAATAAAGTGGCTCGCGAGTTCGCAAGGAGATTCTACCACAGCAAGGCGTGGAAAAGCACCAGGGATGCGTATTTCCGCAGCAAGAACGGGCTGTGCGAGCGTTGCTGGGCACGTGGGTTCGCCACGAGGGGCGAGATAGTCCACCACAAGGTGCATCTCACCCCCGAGAACATATCCGACCCGTCCGTGAGCCTGTCGTTCGACAACCTGGAGCTGCTCTGCCGCCAATGCCACGCCGACGAGCACCCCGAGATATACGATGACGGGAAACGCCAGGAAGCGAGGGTGAGGTTCGATGCAAACGGAAACGTCTGCCGCAAGTGACGTGGAAGATCGCGTGCAGGAGAAGCTGGAGCACCTCCTGCCGCATCTCGACGGGGTCGAGGGCGCGAGGCGCATGCTGCTCATGGAGTGTGTGAGGGACTGGTGCCGCGTGGCCGTGCAGCTCGAGGACGTGGACGCAGCCGTGGACGCGACGGGCACGACCCTCGTCAACAGGCAGGGCAACGTGGTGAAGAACCCTGACCTCACGGTGCAGCACACCCTGCGCTCGGACAAGACCAACATGCTCGTGAAGCTCATGAAGTTCCTGCCAGAGGACGGCGCGGAGGACGCGCTGGCGGCTTTCATGCAGGCCTAGAGCATGGCGAGGCGCAAGACCGCCCTCCAGCGCTACTGCGAGCGCGTCACGGCGGGCAAGGTACCCGCGTGCTCCAAGCTGAAGCGCACGTGCGCCCGCATGCTGTCCGAGATGGCCAACGGCTACGGCAAGTGGCACTTCGACCCCAAGGCCGCAGAACGCCCCGTCGAGTTCATCGAGCGGTTCTGCCGCATCCCGTCGGGCAAGCTCGGCGCGCCCTTCGTTCTCGAGGACTACGAGAAGGCATGGGTCGAGTCCCTGTTCGGCTTCGTGGACGATGACGGCAACAGGAGGTTCCGCGAGGGTCTCATAATGGTGGGCAGGAAGAACGGCAAGACTTCGCTCCTTGCCGCCCTGGAGCTGTACATGCTCACCTCCGATGGCGAGGGGAGCCCGCAGATCTACAACGCCGCCACCTCCGAGCAGCAGGCCAGGCTGGGATTTTCCGCCGCGTGCAAGATGAGGGCGATGTCGCCGGAGATTTCCAAGATGGTCAAAAAGCGGCACAGCGACCTCTACTGCGAGAGCAACTTCGGCTACGTCATGCCGCTTTCGGGCAACTCGGGCACGATGGACGGCCTCGACATACACTTCGCGGCCATAGACGAGATACACGCGATGCGCGACAGGGAGATATACGACCTGCTCAAGCAGGCGACGGCTGCACGCGAGAACCCCATGGTTGTGTGCATCACCACAAACGGCTTCGTGCGCAACTCCATCTTCGACGCGCAGTACGCCTACGCCAAGGGCTGGATAGACGGGACGGTTTCCGACGACCGCTTCATCGCGTGGATATACGAGCTCGACGATAAGGACGAGTGGGACGACCGCAAGTGCTGGGCGAAGGCCAACCCGGGCCTTGGGACGGTCAAGAGCGAAGAGTACATGCGCGAGCAGGTTGCAAAGGCGAAGTCGGATGCCGCCTACAAGGCGACAGTGATGACCAAGGACTTCAACATGCCCGAGAACTCCGCCCAGGCGTGGCTGGAGTTCGACGAGGCCGTGAACACCGCCCCGTTCGTGCCAGACGGGGGCGAGCTGAGGGACATGGGCTTCCGCTACTGCGTCGTGGGCTTCGACGCGTCCGAGACGGTCGACCTCACCTCCGCGCAGGCCCTCATGATGCGCCCCGGCGATGACCACATCTACGTGAAGTCCATGTACTGGATACCGCAGGACGTGATAGACGTGCTCGACGAGAGCGGGCGCAAGGAGCGGGACAACGCGCCCTACCGCCAGTGGATAGCACGCGGCCTCATGCGCACCGTGCCGGGCAACAAGATAGACAAGCGCGTCCTGCTCGACTGGCTCGTGGAGCTGCGCGACGAGCACGACGTGTACACCTACGCATTGGGCTACGACCCGTGGCACATGACAGAGGACTACCTGCTCTCCGAGCTGAAGTCCTTCGTCGGCGAGTCCCGCGTGGTGCCCGTGCGGCAGGGGGCGCAGACGCTCTCGCAGCCCATGAAGCAGCTGAGGGCCGACTACCGCTCCAACCGCATAGTGGACGGGCACAACCCGATGAACGAGTGGTGCCGCATGAACGTCATGGTGAAGACCGACGTGAACGGCAACATACAGCCCGTGAAGAAGGGCCTCGACCCGCGCAACCGCATAGACGGCTTCATGGCCGAGCTCGACGCGTACGTCGTGCTGAACAGGCTTATGGAGGGCTACCAGCAGGTCTGCTGACAAAGACGGCACCTCCTACCTGCCGTTATCATGCCCTACTGTCCACTATATGGGACTTTTGGACAAGATATTCGGCAAAGGCCGCGACAATACCCCTTCCTCCCCCGTGGCCAAGGGCTACGTCACCATGACGGAGATGGCCCCCATATTCACGTCCTTCCACGGAGAGCTGTACCAGCAGGAGCTGACGCGTGCCGCCATCGAGCGGTTCTCGTCGGCCTGCTCCAAGCTCAAGCCCGAGTCCCTGGGGACGGCCTCGCCATCCGTGTCCAAGCTAGTGGCGAGCCGCCCCAACTCCCATATGACGTGGCCGACGTTCCTCGCCAGGCTCGCGACGCTCTACGAGGTCGACGACACGGTGTTCGTCCACATCGAGCACGGGCGCGACGGGCGTTCCGTCAACGGGATATGGCCTATCGTGTGCGAGTTCGCCGAGGTGCTCGAGGCCGCGGGCATTGCCCTGTTGAGGTTCCACTTCGCCACGGGGGCGGTACGCGACGTGCCGCTCGACGAGGTCTGCATACTATCGAAGTTCCAGTACAAGTCCGATCTCTTCGGGGAACCGAACTGCCTCGACTCCACGCTCGCCCTCATCGACGCGCAGGACAAGGCGCAGCGCAACTCCATCGCCGACAGCGCGAAGCTGCGCTTCATCGGCGCGGTGGACGGCCAGGTGCGCGAAGACGACCTAAAGAAGAAGCGCGAGGGCTTCGTCAAGGACAACATGTCGTCCGACAACGCGGGCGGGATAGTCGTCTACGATTCCACCTTCCGCGACGTCAAGCAGCTCCAGCCCTACAACTACACCATCGACTCGGCTGAGATGGAGCGCATCCAGTCCAACGTCTGCTCCTACTTCGGCATAAGCCCCGAGATACTCCAGAACAAGTATGACGAGGAGACCTGGAACGCCTGGTACGAGGGACGCATCGAGCCGTTCGCAATCAGGCTCGGCGAGGGGCTGACCAACGTCATATACACGCCCGTGCAGGTCACGCACGGAAACGCCGTCCAGTTCTCCGCAAACCGCCTCGAGTACGCCTCCTCGCCCGCCAAGCGAAACATGGTGCGCGACATGGTGGACAGGGGGATCTTCTCCATCAACGAGAGCCGCGAGGTGCTCCAGATGCCGCCAATCGAGGGCGGCGACGCACGCGTCATCCGCGGCGAGTACGTGGACGCGACCTCGCTTCCCGCCATCACGGCTGGCGTGACCGACGCGAACCTGCCCAACACGGAGAACGACAACGATTTCGACCTGGGCGGCGACGACGACTTCTACAGGGATTCCGACGCACACGACGAGGATGATTTCTGATGCCAGTCAAACCCGAGCGCGAGTACCGCAGCATAGCAATAGACCAGTTCGAGGCCCTGGACGACGGCTACCGCGTCGAGGGCTACGCAACGGTCTTCGACACGCCCTACCCGATGGGCGACGGCACCTACGAGGTCATATCATCGCGTGCCTTCGAAGACGCCGACATGTCCGACGTCATCTTCCAGTACGACCACCAGGGGCTCGTCCTCGCACGGCAGAGGAACAAGACCCTGCAAGTGGACCTCGACTCCCATGGCATGCACGTCGCGGCAGACCTCGGCAAGTCCGAGCGCGGGCGCGAACTGCACGAGGCAATACGCAACGGCCTCGTGGACAGGATGTCGTGGGCCTTCATCGTCGCCGACGGCGGCTGGACGTGGGATACGGCCACCCGCACGTCGACCGTCACGAAAGTTGGAAAGGTGTTCGACGTGAGCGCGGTATCGATACCCGCCTGCGAGGGCACTTCCATACAGGCGCGTTCCTACCTCGGCGGAGAGACCGCGGTCAGACAAGCGCAGGAGCTGCGCGAACGCGAGCAGGTGCGGAGGCTCGTGGCCGTCCGCATGAACCTCACCAGATTCCGATAAGGAGGAACAATGGCATTCGAAGAGTACAGTGCCAAGCAGTACCGCGGGCTGGACGACTCCCAGCTCGAGGAGAGGCGCAACCAGCTCATCGCGCTGGCCGAGGACGCTTCCACCCCAGACGAGGTGGCGGGCAAGCTCGTCGGCGAGTCGGAGAGGTGCAAGGCAGAGTTCGAGCGCCGCGACGGCATCGCCCAGCTGCGCGCCCGCAAGCTCGCCGAGGCCTCCCGCGCGATCGACGCGGGCGAGGCGCACCTGTCCGAGCGTTGGGAACGCGGCAAGGGCGTGACCCGAGGGGCCAACGTCGCCATCGCGGAGCGCACCGACGACCCGTATGACACCGCCGAGTACCGCAACGCCTTCATGGCCTACATCCAGCGCGGCGTGCCCGTCCCGATGGAGCTGCGCGAGAACCAGTCCACGCTCACCACCGACGTGTCCCCGCAGGTTCCCACGACCATGGGGCAGCAGATCGTCTCCAAGATGAGCGAGTACGGCGACATCTGGAACCGCGTGCAGAAGCTGTCCGTCAAGGGCGGCCTGTGGTTCCGCGTCCTCGACATCAAGCCGACCGCTTCCTGGATCGACGAAGGCGCAGTCTCCGACACCCAGAAGGTCTCCGGCAACGACAAGGTCACGTTCAGCTTCTACCAGCTCGAGTGCCGCATGGCGCAGTCCCTGCTGGCGTCCGCCGTCACCTTCGACGACTTCCAGGCCCTGTTCGTCCCGGCGGTTGCCGAGGCGATGGTCCGCGCCCTCGAGCAGGCCATCATCCGCGGCACGGGCACCAACTGCCCGCTCGGCATCACCAAGGACCCGCGCGTCACGAATGTGGTCGAGATGACCGATGCCGAGTTCGGCAACTGGAAGCAGTGGCGCAAGAAGGTCAAGGCGGCTATGCCCAAGAGCTACCGCAACGGCGAGTTCATCATGGCCCAGTCCACCTTCGACAGCTACATCGAGACCATGAGCGACGACAACAACGCCCCCGTCTCCATCGGGTACAACCCCGTCACGGGCGAGGAGGCAAACCGCCTCATGGGCAAGGCCGTAACCTGCGTCGAGCCCGATATCCTGCCCGACTTCGACACCGCAAAGGCGGGCGACGTCGTGGCCGTGTTCGGCGATCTGGGCAACTACGTCGTCAACACCCAGCCCGGCATGCCAATCGCCGTGAAGCGATGGATCGACGATGACAGCAACCAGGAGAAGGTCAAGGCCCTCATGGCCTGCGACGGCAAGGTGCTCGACCCCTACGGGTTCATCCTCATCAAGAAGAAGGACGCCGCCAAGTCCTCCAGCACCACGGGCGATAAGTAGGCGCGTCATGAAGGCGATTGCAACCGAGACGTTCGACGACCGCGTGGCGGGCACCAGGCGCAACGCGGGAGACGAGTTCGAGTGCGACAAGCAGCGCATGGACGAGCTCGTGGCCGCCGGCGTCGCCAGGCCGTGCAAGAAACGCGCGGACGAGGAGGAGTAGTTGGCTCTGCTCGATGACATGAAGCTCGCGCTGAGGGTCACCGCGCCCGAGTTCGACGGCGAGGTCGAGATGCTCATCGCGTCCGCCTTCGCCGACATGGAGAGGGTGGGCATCGACGCTTCGAAGCTCGATGCGGAAAGCCCCGACCCGCTCGTGCGCATGGCCGTCTACTGCTGGTGCAAGGCCCGCTTCGGCTTCGACAACGACGACGCGGCGGCATTCGACGCCAGCTACCGCAGCACGGTCACCGACATGCTCAACAGCTCGGATTACAACCCGCTCATGGGCGGCGCGTCATGACGGGCTACAGGCTCGTGGCGACGCTCTACGACGTGCAGCCGACGCGCGACGCGGGCGGAAACGTCTCCATATCGCGCGCCGGCGAGACCCGCGTGTTCGCCAACCGCTACTCGGTCGGGCTGTCCACGTGGGCGGCTGGCGCGGCCCACGGCCTGCACCCGGACGCCGTCCTGTCCGTGCGCTCGTGCGACTACGCGGGCCAGGGCAGGTGCGACGTGGACGGCAAGGAGTTCACCGTCGAGTCCGCCTCGGATTCGGGCGAGTTCACCCGCCTGACGCTAAAGAGGAGGCTTTCCAATGGGTAAGACCGTGGGCGTGGACGACTTCGCCGTCTCCTTGCAGGGCATCCTCGACGAGGTGGGCGTGCGCGTCAACGCCGAGACCCCAAAGTGCGTGAGGAGCGCCGTTGCCAAGGGGCGGCGCGTCGCCAAGAGCGAGATAGCGGGCAAGATCCGACACGGCAAGACGGCTGAGCGCTACATAGGCGGCTTCGCCACCAAGACGAAGGTCAAGGGCACCGGGGCGCACGGCTCGATAGGCAACAAGACCGCCCCAGGCCTCGTCCACCTCCTCGAGAAGGGGCACGCGAAGGTCGGCGGCGGCAGGGTGCGCTCCATCGAGCACATGGCGCCCGCCAGGGAAGCCGCCATCGACGAGCTGAAAAAGCAGCTCGTCAAGCGCATAGGCGAGGCCCTGTCATGACGGCGGGCGAGCGCATCGTCTCAGCCGTCTCCTCATGCGGCGTCGAGTGCGCCCACATGGCCTGGCCCGAGGGCTCCGCCCCCGAGCTTCCCTGGGCGGTGTGGCGGCTCGACTCCGAGACGGGGTTCTTCGCCGACGACGGGAAGTACGCGGGCGCGGGCACCTACGCCGTGGAGCTCTACGAGAGGTCTTGCGACGAGGGGCTGCACGCCCGGATAGAGAAGGCAATCGAGGGGGAGTTCGGCCCCTCATCGCGGTACGAGTCATGGGTCGATGACGAGAACGTCGTCATGACCACGTGGCAGTTCCGCATCATCGGATAACACCAGGAGGTTCAACTATGGCAGATGCAAGCAAGCGCGTTGTGTTCGGCATCTCGAACGTCCACTACGCCGTCTGGGACTCTGAGACCAGCGCATACGGCGAGTGCAAGGCCATCCCCGGCGCGGTAAGCCTGTCCATCAGCGTGGAGGGCGACACGTCCACTTTCTACGCCGACAACGGCCCCTACGCCGTCTTCAGCTCCAACGGCGGCTACACGGGCGAGCTGGCCGTGGCCGTCCTCGAGGACGACGCGCTGGTCGACCTGCTCGGCTACAAGAAGGACAGCAACGGCCTCGTCGTCGAGGACGTGAAGGCCGTCGCACCGAGCTTCGCGCTCACCTACGAGGTCAGCTCCAACGAGAAGGAGCAGCGCTTCGTCTTCTACAACTGCACGGCGACGCGCCCCGAGTACGAGGCCAACACCCGCTCGGACTCCACCGACCCCGACACGCAGACGCTCTCGCTCACCATGGGCGCACGCACCTTCACCGACGACAACGGCAACAGCGTCGACGCCGTGAAGTCATCGCTCGTCCGCGACGACAAGACCAGCACGGTCAAGGCGGCGTGGGACGCGTGGCACACCACGGTCCAGAAGCCCTCGTTCCCGAAGTCGGTCTAGGCCATGGTGCTGGATTTCGGCAGCGGGGCCACCGAGCTCAAGCCCTGCGTGAAGGCCCTCGTCTGCTACGAGCAGGAGTTCGACCGCGACATGGTGGCAGACCTGTTCGGAACCGAGACCGTGCGCGTGCCCGAGGACGGGGAGGGAGTGCTCTTCTCGTTCGACTACACCCAGTTCGAGTGGACGGCGATGACGCGTGCGCTGTGGGCATGCGCGAGGGCGGCAGACCCCGCGTTCCCCGGCTACATGGAGTGGGTGGACGCGCTCGGCGACATAGACCTGATGAAGGTAGCAGCCGAGTTCGTCCCGGCAGTCCGCGATGCCCTGTTTCACTCCGCCCCCACTGAGGCGGAGCCCGAGGAGGGCAAGGCGGGAAAGTAGGCAGGATTCGTTCCTGCCCTACACCAAGATGCTTTTGGGCGGCATGTCGCTCGGCTTCTCGCCAGAGGAGGCCGGGAGCATGTCGCTCACGCGCCTGGGCATGTTCATCGAGGCGCACAACGACCTGATGGCCGACGACGGCGACGCGCCGAAGCAGGCCACGCAGGGGGATATAGACGCCCTTCTGGCATGAGAGGAGGCCCGCATGGCCAACACGTCGTTCGACGGCCTGACGATCGAGATAGGCGCGGACACGAGGAGCCTGCAGAGGGCCCTCAAGCAGATGAAGGGCGTGGTAGGCGGCGTGGACAAGGAGCTGCGCCGCCTCAAGGGGCTGCTCGACTTCGACGGCGGAGACCTCGCGTCTGCCGCCCGAAGGGCCGAGCTGCTCGGCGAGAAGGCGGGGGCAGCTGCCTCCAACATGAAGGAGGTGGCGCGCTACGCCGCGGCAGCGGGCAAGCGCGTCGCGGACGGCTTCGGCGGCAAGACCGTCAAGCAGCTCGCGGAATCCACCTCCAACGCGCGGACGGAGCTCGCCCGCCTTACCGCCGAGTACAACGAGGTAGACCGCGCGATACGCACCATCAAGCAGGACGTGGCCAAGGCCAACGGCGTGGCAAACGCCCAGAACCTCACGGGCCGCAAGCTCGACTCGGTAATCGACGACCTGCGCATGATGGGCAAGGTGTCCGAGAGCGCCCAGGCCCAGCTCAAGAAGCTCGCAGACCAGCACGTCAGGCTTCAGTCCCAGATGGGGTCGATGGAGCTTGCCGCACGCTACGCCGACGCCACATCCGAGATAAGGCGCCAGCGCGCCGAGGTCGTGAAGCTCTCGTCCGCGTGGGCATCCGAGAGCGTGGCTTACCGCGAGGCCACGGAGGGCGGCGGGTTCGCGGCGCAGGCAAGGCAGCTCGAGCAGCTGTCGGCGGCCTCGAAAGAGGCGATGGCGAACATGCGCCAGCTCGGCGGCAAGGCCACCATGGCCGTCCTGGAGCGCGAGCTTTCCGCAGTGCAGAACCGCGTGAAGTCCCTCGGCATCGCCGTCGGAGACGTGCGCGGCGCGTCCATGGAGCAGCTGGAACGCTCCACCGAGCAGGCGGCCCAGGCGGCTTCCAAGGCGCAGTCCGCCTACGCATCGATGGAGGGGCGCATCACCGCGGCACGTCAGCGCATGGCGGAGCTCGCAGCCCAGATAGCCCGCGTCGAGGCGGCGGGCGGCGACTCCTCCAAGCTCTCCAACCGCATGTCCAACTACGCCCGCTACGTCGAGCGCGCCACCACGTCGCTGGGCTCCATGCGCCAGGCCGCGAAAGCGGCCGACGAGGCGTTCGCGGGCGCGAAGATGGCCGTTGACATGAAGCAGGCCGAGGAGCGTGCGGCGCAGCTCGCGGCACAGCTGCGCAAGGTGAAGGCCGTGGGCACCCAGGCCAGCAAGACGCTCAACGGCATGGCGAACCTGCGCACGGCGGGCTACGCCATGTACAACGTCTCGGGCATGGCGTCGCTCGCGGCAAGCTACGCCGTGCAGTCGGCAGACCAGATAGACGCGGCCTACCGCGACATGCGCAAGACGGTGAACGGCACCGACGAGCAGTTCGAGGCCCTGAAAGAGTCGGCCATAGAGTTCTCGCGCACGCATGTCACCTCTGCAGACCAGATCCTCGAGATTCAGGCGATGGGAGGCCAGCTCGGCATCGCCGCCGACTCGCTCGGCGAGTTCGCCAAGGTCGTCTCCAACATCGACGTGGCGACCAACATAGACGCAGACGACGCCGCGGTCATGCTCGGCAAGCTCCAGGGCGTGACGAACATGTCCACTGACGACTTCGAGCGTTTCGGCGACTCCCTCGTCCGCCTGGGCAACAACTTCCCCGCCCTCGAGTCCGACATCATGGAGATAGACACGCGCTTCGCGGGCGTTGGCACCACCGTCGGCATGAGCAACCAGGAGATGCTCGCCTGGTCTACCGCGGCGACCGCCACGGGGCAGAAGGCCGAGGCGGCGGGCTCGTCCATGCAGCGGTTCATCTCCTACATGGAAACCGCCGTCACCAAGGGCGGCTCCAAGCTCAAGGCGTGGGCGAAGGTCGCGGGCGTCACCTCCGACCAGCTCAAGGAAATGTGGAAGAAGTCCCCGTCAGACGCGATGCAGGCGTTCGTCGTCGGCCTCGACGGCATCAAGAAGAGCGGCGGGTCGGTGAACCAGACGCTTGCCGACCTCGGCATCACCAACGTCCGCGACAAGCAGCTGCTCGCGGGCCTTGCCAACACGACCGACATCCTCTCCAAGGCACTCGACCAGTCCGCCGACGCGTGGCGCGACGGCGGCGACGCGCAGGCCGAGGCCGACAAGAAGGCGCAGGGCTTCTCGGGGCAGCTCTCCAAGATGAAGAACAACGCCCAGGCCCTCGCGTCCGAGGTAGGCGAGTCCCTCGCCCCCGCGCTCGGCACCCTCGCGGACGGGTTCTCCGACCTCACGGGCTGGTACAAGTCCCTCTCGAGCGGCCAGAAGGCCGCGATAAACGCGATAGGCGCGTTCACGGCGGCGGCAGGCCCCATGACCGTCATGATAGGCACGATAGGCCACGGCATCGGCACGATGCGCAGGTCGGTGTCCGACGCAGCCCTCAAGATGCTCGAGATGGGCACGGCGGGCAGCGACGTGATGAGGAACCTGCGCGGAGTGGAGACGGCCACGGAGCTGGCGGCGGCATCGCAGGGGGTGCTCGGCACGGAGGCCGAGAAGTCGGCCAAGAAGCTCCAGAGGCACGCGGCCATGACCAAGCTCGGCAGCGCGGCGATGACGGCGGCGAAGGGCGCGGCTGTGGGGCTCGCCGTCGCGGGCATCGCCCTGCTCGTCACCAAGCTCGCCGACGCCTACCAGAAGTCCCAGGACTTCAGGACCGCGACCGAGGGCATGACCGAGGCCGCCGGTGCCGCGACGGGTTCCGTGAGCGATCAGGCAAACTCACTCTCCACGCTCTACCAGAACACGGGCAAGGCGGCTCAGAGCTGGGACGACTTCGTCGAATCGCAGAAGCAGCATGCGGAGGCGATGCAGGAAGCCAACAAGACCTACCTGGAGACCTCCTCGTCGCTCAACACCGCCAAGGCCGCAATCGACAGGTACGCGGGCGTGAGCGACCTCACGACAGAGCAGCAGGGCCAGCTCAAGGCCGCCATCGAGCGCGTCAACTCCGCATGTGGCACGCAGTACAAGGTCGTAGACGCGGCCAACGGCAAGATAAGCGACTCTGCGGGGCACTACGACAAGGCCAAGGCCAAAGCCGGAGAGTACGTGAAGCAGATAGACAAGCTCATCGAGAAGAAGAAGGAGGAGGCCCGCGCCAACGCCCTAAACAGCAAGATACAGGAGGCGGAGGCTGCGAAGCAGGACGCGCAGGCTCAGTACGCCGCGGCGCTCAAGAACTACAACGACGCGCTGAAGATGGATGAGCAGAGCGGGGGCGCCACCTGGCAGCAGACCGTGAAGGCGAAGCAGGCCCTCGACGACGCAGCAAAGGCAGTTGACGCGGCCACCCAGAGCGCGAACACCGCGTACAAGCAGCTAGGCGATGTCGAGGCCCAGACCTCCAAGGCGGGCGACGCGCTCTACGACGCGACCTGGGGCAAGAGCGAGCAGATGTCGCAAAACCTCATAGCGAACGGGCATTCGCTCGACGAGTTCATGTCGAAGTTCCAGGAGGCGGGGGTCACCGCATCCGACTTCGCGGGTCTCACGCAGGACCAGCTCGACACCATCACGAGCAAATTCGAGGGCAACGCGGCCTCGCTGCAAGCCGGCTTCGCCGAGGCCATAGGCGGCAGTGACAAGGACGTGCAGCAGCTCATTCTCACGCTCGCGGGCGCGGGGGTGTCGTTCGGCACCTTGCGCGACATCGGCTCAGAGCAGCTCAAGGCGCTCTCCGACGCGTGCGGCGGCAACGTGAACACGATGGTGGCCATCCTGAGCGGCCTGAACGGCATCAAGCTCGACCCGAAGCGCCTCAAGGTCAACGACGACGGCTCCATCACCTACTACGCCAAAAAGCTCAGCAAGCTCGACAGGCAGAAGCTCAAGGACAAGGGCTTCCAGGTCAACGACGACGGCACCATCACCATCACGAAGAAGCAGGTCGACGAGCTGAACAACGACCTCGCCGGCTCGAAGCTCGACAAGAAGGGCAAGATAACCGTCGACACCAGCAAGTACAAGCAGGGCACCGAGGACGCGGCGAGGGCGGCTGCACGCGTCCTCAGCTTCAACGCGACGGTCGGCGTGAACGCGAAGGTCAAGCAGACGAAGCAAGCCAAGGGCGGCATCTTCGACGGCAAGCGCATCCACCGCTTCGCCGGTGGCGGCATCGTGAACCGCCCCACTCCCGTGATGGGCGGGCTCGGCATCGCGGGCGAGGCGGGGGCCGAGGCGATCATCCCGCTCGACAACAAGCGCTACGTCAGGCCCTTCGCCCGCGCCGTGGCCTCCATGGTCGGCGGCGGGCCGTCCACCTACAACGTCAGCGTCAACGTGCAGTGCCGCACGGACGCGGACGCGACCGAGATAGCACGCGAGATAACGCGCAGCCTCAAGCGCGTGAAGATGAACGGGGGAAGGTAGATGGCAGTCAAGGTCAAGTCTCTGACCATAAGCCGCGACGGCAACGCCTGGACGGCAAAGTGGTCGGTGCCCTCGGAGCTCTCCAAGAAGGGCAACGCGACGCACCTGCACGTCGAGGTGTGGCTCATGAGCGGCACGGGCAAGAAGCGCCGCGAGATACTCGTCGGCAAGCGCAACGAGACCGTGCAGAAGAGTTCGTCGAAGTTCACGCTCGAGCGCGGCAAGACCTACCCGCTCTCGACTGGCAAGAAGGCAAGGTCAATCACCCAGGCCGCTGTGTGGGTGTACGGCTACAACGGCAAGAAGAAGTTCCCGGAGGAAGTGGCCTACTACAAGCTGCGCCGCCCGCTCCAGCCGTCTCTGGCCGCGGGGACGTTCGACAGCGGCAAGGTCACCTGGAAGGTCACCGCCAAGGACAGCTCCAAGACCACGCGAGACCGCTACCAGGTGAAGTGGAACGTCTACCGTTCGGGCAGGTACGGCGGCACGGCGATCAAGGAGGCGAGCGTCGCCAGCGGCACGCTCGGCAAGAACAACGCCGCCATAAGCAACGACTCGACCGTCACGTATACGGAGAAGCTGTGGGGAAACCTCACGTCCGACAGCGACTACATCAAGCTCCGCGCCGTCCTGAACGCCCAGGGGCTGCGTGGGGACGGGGTGCTGTCATCCTCGACCACGAGGCCCAAGAAGCGCGAGAGGGCGTTCTACATCTCCTACCCGCCCGTGCCCGCGATAGGCAAGCCCGCCATATCCGCATCCGACGAGGTGCGCGTGCCGGTCACGACCAACGCCACGACGGAGCATCCCGTGGACAAGGTGCGGCTCCAGTACGCCTGCACCGTCGCACGCCCCGCGGAGTCGGACTGGAAGGACGTGACGGGTTCCGAGGGACGCTCCACGTGCAAGGGACTCTCCGCCCGCATATCGTCGCTTGCCGCGCAGGAGGGGCAGCGGGTGTGGTTCCGCCTCGTGAACCGCTATTTGGTAGAGAGCCACGACCGCGCATCCGATCCGATAGAGGCCGTCGAGCTGCGCGATGTGGGAAAGCTCACGACGGGAGTCCCGCAGATAATCAACGCCACGGGCGGCTCGGACGGCAAGTCCGTGTCGCTCCAGGTCTGCTGGGACGACGACCTGCTCGACTGCGACACCACAACGCTTGGGTGGTCGAAGGACGCCGACGCTTGGAAGTCCAACGAGCAGCCGACGACCTTCGACATGGCAGACGTGGACTGGGAGGACGAGGGGGCGGGCTACGCCGAGACGACCGACACCGAGCCGTCGGACACGAAGACGTACTACTCGAAGACTGCGGATAACAGGTACGACGCGGAAAGTGGTGCAAACCTCTTGTACGATGGCGCTCCGACAGTGCTCGAGCACACTAGCTCCCAGAATATCGATGGTCCCTTCTGGTTCTGGTCGATAGGTTCTGGGACTGAGAACGCGTCGAAGGTCGCCGCAGCCCATTCTGCTGGTGGGTACGTATACCTGCAAGACATGTTCTCCTGGAGCGGCACAAGGCCCACGAAATACCTGAAGGTGCCTACGTCTAAGATAGTGGAGTACGCCGGCACGGATAACACATCCCTTTGCACGATGCACCCGAGGCCAGGAGAAGTGGCAGTTGCGAAAACCGGGGCTAATTTTGGCTGGCGTGTCGCCCCGTTCGCCTGCGATTCTGTCGCCGCCATCTGGTACACGGAGACATGGTACGAGCGTCTCTACGCCCATTCCCTCACCCTGAAGGTAGCCAATCTCGACGAATCCGAGACCTACTGGTTCCGCGCCCGCCGCTCCTCTTCCACGCGCAAGACAAAGTGGGGCGACCCCGTCGCGTGCAACACGTCTGGAACGCCCGTCGGCGTCGTGCTCACGGCACCCGAGGCCGTGGCCGATGGAGACCCAATCGACGTCACCTGGACGCTCAACGGCAAGGGGGAGCAGAAGACCTGGCACCTGTACGTGGACGGCACCGAGCAGATGAACGGCGGCACCGAGCAGTCAGCGAGCGTCCCCGCGTCGCTGCTGGCTGGCAAGTCATCCGTCACGCTCAAGGTGTCGGCGGGCTACGGCGGCGACCTGGCCGAGAGCGCAGAGGCGACCGTCTCCATCATCCCGAAGCCTGAAGCGTCCCCGAAGCTGGGCGCGAACGCCATCACGGCCCGTCCCATCCCGTTCACCGTGTCCTCGAACTCCGCGGGGGCCACCGTCTTCCTCGCACTCGTCGCGGTCGGCTGCGTGTGGACTACCGCAGACGGCAAGCGCCACGAGCAGCTGGAGGGCGACGTCGTGTGGAGCGGGTCGGTCTACGCCGAGGAGGCGGGCACCGAGTACGCGGGCGAGATAGCCGAGTGCGAGCTCGTGGACGGCGCGGAGTACAGGTTCCGCGCCACGCCGTCCGTCGGCTCCGTCACAGGAGACACGTCCTGGTTCGAGTACGAGGAGACCTACACCGACGACGACGGGGCGGAGGCGACGCGCACGACCGACGCAGTGCCCGTCGAGTGGGCGCACCAGGCCGTCGCGCCGACGGGAACCGTCACGCCAGACCCGTCGGACATGTCGGCGGCTGTGGCGATAACGGCACCCGATGGAGCCGTCGATACCGACGTGTGCGACGTGTACCGCGTCACCCCCGACGGTGCCGAGGCGATCGCGACGGGCGTCGCCTTCGGCAAGACCGTGACCGACAGGTGGGCGCCGTACTCGGCTGATGGCACGGGGACGGCCTACAGGCTCGTCACCCGCACGGCAGACGGGGACTACGACTGGGTGGACGTCGCCTATTCCCTCACCGACAAGCGCATGCGCGTCGATTGGGACACGGGAAGCGTGTGGCTCCCGTGGAACCTGTCCGTGTCCGAGAGCTGGGAGAAGGGCTTCGAGGGGCGCGTCTACCTCGACGGCACCAAGGAGGGCTGGTGGACGGCTGGCTCCGAGCGCAAGGCATCCCTCAGCGTCGATTTGGCTAAGGCCGCTGACGGCGACGTGCAGGCCTCGGTACGTGCTCTGGCGAGGTGGGACGGGGCGTGCTTCGTCCGCCTTCCCGACGGATGCGCCTACGAGGCGGACGTGCAGGTGAGCGGGCTGGACTACGACCAGACCACGCCGAACGTCTCCGTCTCGATATCGACCGAGCAGGTCAAATGCG
Organism: Atopobium sp. UBA6362; assembly: GCA_002440065.1. Classification (GTDB taxonomy): domain Bacteria; phylum Actinomycetota; class Coriobacteriia; order Coriobacteriales; family Atopobiaceae; genus Paratractidigestivibacter. The sequence goes on from DJRK01000058.1 coordinate 15,938, forward strand.
ATGACTTCGTGTGCGGGGAGGAGGACATAGCATGACGTGCCAGTTCCTCATCCTCGACGAGACGCTGGCCGTGGAAGGCGAGCTTTCCCGCGTGGCGTCCGCGTCCGTGTCGCGCTCTGCCACAGACGACGTGCCGCTGCTGGAGTCGGCCTCCATCGAGTACGACGCGCACGACGCGGGCTGGGACGGCGGGTGGCTGCGCATCGTGGCGGACGGCAACGCGCTGGGCACGTTTCGCTTCTCGCCAACGACCCGCAAGGTGACGGGCGACCGCGTGACCGTGACCGCCGACGGCTACTCCGTGCTCAAGCCAGCCGAGGAGAACGACGCGGGGGTCGGTGCCGCCCTCGTCGCTGGAAGCGACGTCGCCGCCTTCGCCCGCAAGATGCTCTCCCCGTGCCCCGGGACAATCGATTGCGAGGGCACCACCGCGTGCCCCTCCACCGTCGTCTTCGACGACGGCGCGAGCAGGCTGTCGGCGCTGTGGGCGGTGCTCGACGCGTGCGGCTGGGGCATGCGCCTCGACGGCTACGGCTGCGTCCACGTGGGGCCGCTGCCTACCGAGCCCGCCCTCAGGCTCGACTCCACGACCTCCCACGTCGTGCGAGACGGCTACGAGGCGGGCGAGTCGCTCTCCTACACCCGCGAGGCCGACGGCGACGCGGTGCGCCCGATGGACGCGGTGGCGGTGGAGCTCCCACGCGCGGCCATGTCGGGCACCTACAGGGTGCTGTCGCAGGAGCTCACAATCGGCGCGGGCGTGACCGTGGCCGAGACGGTGGGCGAGCTGGAGAGGGGGGACAAGGATGGCGATTGACGCGAGGGCGGCAGGCGAGCTGGCACGCGCCATATCGGCTCTGGCACCGCGCCAGCGCACGTCTTCGGTATCAGAGGCCGTGGTGTCGACGGGCGGGAGCCACATGGAGGTGCTGCTCGACGGGGCGGATGCCCCAACTCCCGTCACGTCTGCCGTGGCGGGCTGCTCTCAGGGCGACCGCGTCATCGTGCGCGTCGGCGACGGCGGGTGCGTGGTGCTCGGCAACGTCTCGCGCGAGCCCGCCAGCGCGGCGCGGGTGGACGAGGACGGGGCGAGGACGCTGCGGCGGGTCGATGCGGCCATAGCGGGCGCGGAGTCCGCCATGGACGCGGCGCTCGACACCAGGGCGGGACTGGCCGTCACGTCGCACACCATAACGAGCGGCAAGGCGATAGCCCCCGTGAACTACCTCACCTCCACGGCCAACTCCGACGGCTCCGTGACCGTCACGAAGGCGGACTCGGGCGGCTACGGGTGGTACCCGCTCGGGGTGGTGGGATGGCACACGTC
>DJRK01000058.1:17374-40110 GCA_002440065.1 Atopobium sp. UBA6362
CCCTCGGCGACGGTGCGCATCCTGTGGGCGCGGGTGCAGCTGGAGCCGTACAAGATAGCCCCCTCGGCGGGAAGCGGCAGCGTCACGCAGGCCGTCAGGTGGGGCGAGATAACGGGCGAGGTGCTCGACCAGGGCGACCTGGCCGCGGAGCTTTCCGCCCGCGTGGGCGTCGAAGACGCGATAACGACCGATTTCATCGAGGACTTGGAGTAGCAGATGGCGTACCTGGACGAGGCGGGGGTCACGGCCCTGTGGGGCAAGGTGAAGGGGATCGCGGGCAACGCGCTCGCGCTCTCGGCGGCTGACGGTGCCCTGACGGTCTCGCTTGCGGCGGCAGACGGCACCGCGCTGTCGGCAGTGCAGGTGAAGGCAGGCGACAACGTCTCCATCGCGTCCGACGGCACCGTGTCGGCAACCGACACGACCTACACGGCAGGCGAGAACGTGACCATCTCGGGCAACGTCATATCTTCGACGGGCGGCTCGGGCTCCCCGCCCGTGCCCGTTGGGACGGTGCTTCCCTACGCGGGTGCGACGGCACCGAGTGGCTGGCTCATGTGCGACGGCTCGGAGTTCTCCGCCGACGACTGGCCCGCGCTCGCGTCCGTGCTCGGCACGACGACGCTGCCCGACATGCGGGGCCGCTTCGCCCTGGGCGCGTCCGACGCGCGCGCCCTGGGCAGCACGGGCGGCGAGGAGAGCCACGTGCTCACGGCCTCCGAGATGCCCGCCCACAAGCACACCCCGTCGGCGGGCAGCGACCGCAGCTTCCTCACGATGGCGGGAGCCGGCGACGGCGTGGACCGCACGACGGCGGCGAGCGGCTCGGGCAGGTCGAACCTGCTGCGCTCGAACGACAACACGGTCTACCGAAACGCCGTCACCTCAACCGAGGGCGGCGGCGCGGCGCACAACAACATGCCGCCCTACCTCGCCCTCAACTGGATCATCCGAGCGTTGGGGGAGGCCTAGATGGAGGCGGTCATCGCAGCGGCGATAGCGGCCGTGGGGAGCATCGTGGCGACGGTGGTATCGGGGCTGACCCGCGGGCAGCAGAAGAGATACCAGCAGCTCAGGGAGCAGCAGGAGGCGGCACGCGAGCACATGGACGCGGCCATACAGCAGAGCCTGCTTGCCGTGCTTGAGGCCCAGGAGGTGCAGATGATCGCGCTGCAGGGCGGGCACCTCAACGGCAACGTCGAGTCCGCCAAGGAGAAGGTCATAACCGCGCGTGCTGACCTGCAGCAGGTGCGGAGCAAGGCGATAAGCCATCTCATGTGAGATGGCGCGAAAGGAGAAGCAAATGAGCAAGGAGACAGTCAAGGCGACGGCATCGGCACTCGTCGTGGTCATCGTCAACATCGCCGCCATGGTGGGCGTGAGCATCGACCAGGGCACGACCGCAGACGTGGTCTACGCGGTGCTGATGCTTGTAGCCACGGGCTGGGGCATCTGGCACAACCACAACTTCACGTCCGCCGCGCAGGCGGGGCAGCTGCTCGTGGACGCTGCCAAGGGCGGCACCGAAGACCTCTCCGACGGGGAGGAGGAAGCAGAAGATGGCACTGAAGATTAAGAAGCTCTATGCCCACAAGGGCAACTACAAGCCGGGCGGCAACAGCTGCAAGTACATCGTCGTCCACAACACGGGAAACACGGCATCGGCAAAGGCCGAAGCGGCCTACGCCCACAACGACCAGCACAAGTCGAGCTTCCATTACGTCCTGGACGGCAAGGACGTGTACCAGTGCGTGAAGGACAAGGACACGGCCTGGGCGGTGGGCGCGTGGAAGGGCGCGAAGGCCATCGTGAAGAACAACCAGAGCATCTCAATCGAGGTGTGCTCCAACGGCAAGAAGTTCTCCGCTAAGGAGATAGCGCAGCTGAAGGCCCTCATCGCGAAGCTCAGGAAGGCGCACAACATCCCCGCGTCGCGCGTCATCCGGCACTACGACTGCCACACGGGACGCAAGGCATGCCCCGCCTACTACGTCAAGGCCGCACGGTGGAAGAAGCTCAAGGAGCAGATCGTATAGCGAAGTGCCATGCAAGTGCATTGCAGCAAGGCCCCCGCATCGGCGGGGGCCTTCTCGTCGAAGTCAATTAGGGTTTAGTAGCGCCGAGCTTTTTCAGGCGCCTCTGCGCCTCTTTGTAGACTTTCTTGTCGGCGCGGGCGCCAATTACGATGACCTGCATCCCATTGTCTTTCTTGATGAGCCTGTACACGACTCGAATATTCCCGACTTTGACCTTGCGGCAATTCGCCAGGCACGACGAGTTCTGATTTCCGAGCGGTTTCCCGTATTTCCCGCCTGATTCGACAATCATCCGTGCTGTGTTGAGCATCGCGCTGACTACGCGTTGCCTCGCGCTGTTGTCCAGTTTTTCGAGGTCGTCCAGAGCCTCTTCGACGTACTGTGGAGGCGGTATCTGCACGTCTGCCACTATTCTGTCGCGATGATGTTGGGATCGAGGTCGTCGTATGTCATCCCGAGCCTCTTGAGGACATCTTCGAATTCGACGACCTTACAGTCTCCAGACAGGCGGCGTTCCGCCTCTTGCACGAGCATGTCGTCGTAATCGTCGGAGTAGTCGTCGTCCTCTAGCGTCTCAGCCGAGAACACCTCGACGTCCCTCTTCACGCGACGCGTCCCAACGTGCCGGGAACGTGGGTCTGCAGCGTAGGCGCGGGACGCGTAATCAAACGCCGGCATGAGGGCCGCTGTCGCCGTGTGCGTCATGTCACTCCTCCTCGTCTTCTGTCGCCCGCTCGACGGCGTCGCTCGCCATGCTTACGAAGCGGTCGAAGGAGGAGAACGGCATGTACACACGCGACGTGACGACGGCCTTCGGCTCGTCGTGCATGTCCGCGAACGGCTCCGAGGTGAAGAACGTGATAGCGACGTAGTTGTCCTTCGATATGTTGAGCGCGGCATCGGTGGCGAAGGCACCGACCGTGTCCTTGCGCTCTATCTGTATCTGAATCGGCTTTTCTGAACGCTCCATGGCAGGCCATCCTTTGACGTTTCCACAATCAAGAAAGATAGCATCTGCTGTTATCTCATTAAAGGGAACAGGTGTTCGATTCGCGCAAGGAATCGGCAAAGTTTCGGCAAGGATGCGGCAATGTTCCCGCGGCTCCAGGCGCGACAATAGAACAAACGTTCGATTGGAGGGAACATGTACCAGGGAGTGCCGAGCTGGCCGCAGGGCGCGTTCCAGGCGCCCTACGACGGCCTCGTGAGGGTGCCGGGGATGGATGGGGCGCAGGCCTACCGCATGCCGCCCAATTCCTCTGCCGCGCTGTTCCACGCGACCGAAGACCGCTTCTACGTGAAGACCACCGACGGGGCGGGCTTTCCCACCATCCGCGAGTTCGAGTTCTCCGAGGTGGTTCCAGAGAAACCCGAGCCGTCGGTCACGAGGGCGGATCTAGACGACATACGGAAGGAGCTTGCCAATGTCGAGCAGCTTATTCGGGACGCCACAGCACAGCCCGCTGGGGGCGTTGCGCCAGGCGGCGCGGGGCAACCCGCGGGGCATGTTCGAGCAGATGATGCAGTCAGACCCCAGGTTCGCGCGGTTCGTCCATGAGAGCCGCGGCAAAACGCCGAAGCAGATAGCAGCCGAGCACGGCATCGACTGGGACTCGGTGAGCAGGTACCTGTAGCGGGCAGGCCACCCGCGCAGAATCTATAAACGACGAAAGAAAGGGGAAGCCATGAGCGACTTCTCACCGGCAGACCTCGCGGCTGTCACTGGCAACGAGGACGGTTTCGGCGGCAATTCCGCCTGGGTGCTCATCCTACTGTTCGCCATGATATTCGGGTGGAACGGCAGCGGGTTCGGCGGAAACCGCAATCAGGAGCAGCCCGTCACCGAGGCGGGGCTTTGCAACGCGATGAACTTCAACGACCTCGCGAACCAGACGGGCCGCATGAACGACCTGATGCAGACCCAGTTCATGCAGACCAGCCAGGGCCTCGCGTCCGTGGGCTACGAGAACCTGCGCAACTTCAGCGGGACGCAAGACGCAATCAAGGACGGCGACTACGCGCTGTCGCGCCAGCTCGCGGACTGCTGCTGCACCACGCAAAGGGCAATCGACGGCGTGAGCTACAACATCCAGAGCCAGGGGTGCGAGACCAGGAGCGCAATCGCGGAGGGCACGCAGAAGGTGCTCGACGCCATCACGGGCAACCGCATGGCAGACATGCAGTCCCAGATAAACCAGCTCCAGCTCCAGAACGCGCTGGGAGGCGTGGTGCGCTACCCGCAGGCCACGACCTACAGCTCGGGCGCGAACCCGTTCTGCGGCTGCGGCTACTGCTAGGGGGCATGCCATGCGCTCGATGATATACACGGCCAACACGGCCACGCAGGCCGTCCCAGTGGGCGGGACGGTGGCATTGGGCCAGGAGGTGCGCAGGAGCGGCTGCGGCCTGGTGTCGGGCGGCTCGTCCATCGTCGCCAAGACCCACATGCCCGTACTCGTCACGGTGTCGGTGACGGCGGCCCCGTCGGCAGCTGGTGCGGTCACGGTCGCGCTCTACCGCGACGGCGTGGCAATCCCAGGAGCGACGGCCACGCAGACCGTCGCGGCCAACGGCACGGCGAGCCTGGCGTTCTCGGCCATCGTGAGGGGTTCGAGGTGCGCCTGCGCCGACGCGTCCACGCTCACCGTCGTGCTCCTCGGCACGGCATCCGACGTGTCCAACGTCGCCGTCACGGCAGTGGAGCCATGAGGGCGATAGCCGAGGTCGCCCGCAGGATAGGCGAGGAGGTGGCCGACGTCGCCGGCTACTCCAAGCTCGCCTCCTGGTTCAGGGACTCTGGCGACGAGGAGAGCGGCAAGGCGATCCACGAGATAGCCAGGCAGGAGATGGAGCACGCCGACAGGCTGCACGCCATCGCGGTGAGGCTGGTCGAGCGTGCCAGCAAGGAAGAGCCGCAATCGGCGGGCATGATGGCGGTATGGGAGTTCGAGCACGACCGCATGATGGAGGAGCTGGCCCACGCCCGCACGATGCTCCAGCAGTACTAGCTATTCGGGGGGGGGTGCTCTTCAGCGCCCCTCCTCCTGTTGTAGATGACGGGCCAGTCCACCTCGCGCCATCCCAGGAGGTCGACCATCACGCGCGTCTCGTCGCCTGCTATGTGGTAGGTCTTGCGGGCGAGTTCGACCGCGTGGCGGCGTGCACGGGTCAGCAGGGGGCCGACCGAGGACTTCGCTAAGCGCATCTCGGCGGCTATAGAGCTGTAATCGAGGCCGTTCACGTATCGCAGGAGAAGCAGCCTGCGCTCCTCTGGCCTGAGGGCGAGCGAGGACAGCAGCGACGCCTGCCGTTGCGGGGGCAACTCGTCAAAAGAGACGTACATGTTTCCTCCGTTCCCTTCCCCACCAGATTTGTAACCGATTGGGAGGGGACTGTTCAAGCGCAGTCAATGTTTTGTCAATGCCCGACTTGCCGCTTGGAGCATCCTCGACACGCCCAGGGGGGTCAAAAAGAAGGTCAGAAAGTACGCCGAAACTGTTAAAAACGGGTCATTTCATAGGGTTTCGGAATGTGCCGTGCGGTTGCGCAAAAAACGTCCTTTGACCTGCACATATCGTTTCGTGAAATTCTGGAAAATTTTGCTCGCAGATTTAACACGGAGGTTATGAACAGCCGAGTGCGAGCCGTCGTCTCATATAGGTGAAACAGCAGGTCACAGCCCTGTTTCACGGGGCAGCGAGTATGATGTGGGAACAGGGGGGTCAAAAAAAGGTCAAAGAGACTCACGCGTTCTCGCATCCGAGGGCCTCGTCTAGGGCATCGGCTGCGGCCAGCTCGTCGGCTATATCAGCGTGCGTGTAGACGTTCAGCGTGACTGACGGGTCGGAGTGACCCGCGAGCCTCTGGGCGACCCTGACGGGCACGTTCGAGCGCGACAACTGCGTTATGTAGCTGTGCCTCAAGTCGTGGAACCGCTTGTCCCCGCATCCCTCGAAGCACCTCTTGTTCCTGTTCCACCATTGCGTCAGCGCACCCGGCGTCACGGGTTCCGCAGCTCCCCTGCTCACAACTGGCCACCCATCCGGCTTCCTCACGCCCTCGAGCGTCGCGGACGCGGACTCCGGCAAGACCACGTCGCGTCCCCTGCCAGACTTCGGCGGCTTGAGGGTGCCGTCCTCGTTCATCGAGTTGCGGACGTGGATGACGCGCCCCTCAACGTCGCCCCATGTCAGGGCACACACCTCGCTGCGCCTCATGCCCGTCGTGACGGCGAGGAGGATGGACAGCTGCATGGCATCCGACGCGTCGATGGAGGAGACGATCGCGCGCATCTGCTCCAACGTGAGCGGGACGCGCTCCCTGGTCGTGCTCTTCGGCGGCTGCACCATGTCGAGCGGGTTGCGCATCGCCACTCCGTCCCTGACGGCCTTCTTGAAGAGAGGGTTCATCGTCTTGTGGATTGACTGAACGGACGTTCCCGACAGCGGCCTGCCGCTAGGGCCCCTGCCCGCTGCGAGGGCGGCGTACACGTCCTCCATCATCGCGGGCGTTATGTCGTGCACCTTGCAGTCGCCGAGGAACCACTTGACGGCCTTGATGCGTTCCTCCTCCGCGTGCAGCGACCTCGGCGACAGCTCGCCCATCTCCATGCGTCTGGCGTGGTAGCGTTCCGCGTAGGCCGCGAACGTGTCCTCGCGGCTCGGCATGGCCTCCTCCAGCTCCGCGATGAACTCGCGCATCGCCTGCTTCGCCTCCGAGTAGGTTCCGTGGAACCTGCGCGTCCTCTGGGAGTACCCGCCGTGGCCGTTGCGCCCAACGGACACGCGAAGCTTCCACTTGCGGCACCTGGTCTTGGGCTTGTCCTCGAGAGGCTGTATCGAGCCGTTGCCGTTCGTGACCCTCCTGCCCATTGGGACCCTCCCATCAATCAATCGTCAATGAATCCGCAATACTTGGTCAACTGCCTCAAGCCTGTGTAAGTAGATACTTGACACGGGGAGGTGGTGCCTATGCTTTGCTAATCGCCAGCGACTGTCTTTTCGACCATTTCGAAAAAGTCGGAAATAGATATGTCGAGGTACGCGCAGATCATGGGCAGCTTGTCAACGTTCATGGAGGTGTTCCCTTTTCTCCATAGGGACACAGCCTGCCGCGAGACACCGCATTTTTCGGCGAGCCCATTAGCGGTCTTTCCAGACTGTTCTATCAAGGCATTCAAGACGCTCGCGATTGCAGCTCTGTAGTTCATGTCAAGCCTCCCCCCAACGTACTTTCCGTTCGAAGACAAGTGTACGAAAAACAGAAAAGATGTCAAATATATCTTGACAGACAAGTTCCACTTGACTATTGTGATTGACACAAAGTCAAGTAATACTCGACTAGGAGGAAGCAGTGGTTTACGAACTCATCTCCGATTACATCGCCAGCAAGGGCATAAGCAGAGCAGAACTTGGACGCGTAATCGGATTGAGCAGGCAGTCTGCAAGCCAGCTCTTCAATGGCGAGAGAGCGCTTAAGGCAGATGAGTACATCGAGATTTGCAAGTACCTGGGCGTCCCGCCCGAGACGTTCCTCGAGGAGTAGGTGATGGAGATGAAGCGAGTCAACCCCTACTACATGTCGCCCGAGGAGTACGCGGAGCTGATGGGCGTGCACGTCGTGACCGTCCGCAGGCTCTGCCGCGAGGGCAAGCTCGACGGGGCCGTGAAGGTCGGGGCCGTGTGGCGCATCCCCAGGCCCGTCCCGCTCGAAGCCGCGGGCTGCTAGCCAGGAAGAACGCCTGCCCCCCACGGGGCCACCGGGCACGGGAACCCCGGGAGCTTTCCCTTCGTTCTCACGTCTCTCTCGTCCGGTTCTGCCCGGGAGCCCGTGGAAATACAAGCCAATGCCTAAGTGAACTCCCCGGTGTCCCCGTGGAGGGCAGGTACTCGAGAAGGAGGAAGGAAACATGAGCAAGTTGGATTACGCGAGGGCGGTGCTCTTCGACGAGCCGCCCGTGCAGGCCCCCTGGGAGGGCTGTCACGTCGAGACGGCGGCAGACCGTGCATGGATCGCCGCAGGCGGCGTCATCGCCGTCGCCGCAGTCGCGCTGGCATACGCGATGGGGGGCATGTGATGTTTTTCCCAACAGGAGAGGGCCTGCCGCTGTTCGAGTGGTCGGGGAACGTGGCGATGGAGGCCATCGACAGGGCCAGGGCCATCGTCGGACGCGATGAGCAGGGAGAGTTCGACGCGTGGGCGGAAGGGTTCACGTCGGCACTCGCGCTCGTCGCCTACCAGATAGACACGCAGCAGAAGATGCCGCTCGACAAGGCCACCGCGTGCATCGTCGCCTGCTTCTCCGAGAAGGGGCCGACGAGATGAACCAGGAGCAACGCGAGGCATACGCCAAGGCCAGGTTCTACGAGAAGGCCTTCGGCGGGGTCGTGGACGAGATGAAGCGGCAATACGAGGACTGGGCGTTCGGCCTCCATGCCGAGACGGGCGCGAAGTCCATCGACATGACCGTCAACGGCCAGAAGGTCGGCACCGCGTCCATCGTGGACACGCCCGAGGAGTCGGAGGTCACCACACGCCCCGAAGTGGTCGACCAGGCCGCGTTCGACGCGTGGTGCGACGACAACGGATGCACCAGGACGGTGTCGGACTTCGGGGCCGCGATGCGGCACTTCGACGAGACGGGCGAGCTTCCCGACGGCGTTGAGATGGCCGAGGTGCGAAGCGTCACCAAGCGCGGCAAGCGATACGTCTCCACGCGCCTGGACATGCACAAGGCTTTCGACGCGATGAGAGACGAGCTGCCGCAGGGCATGCAGAGACTCCTGGAGGGAGAGAGATGACAGAGGGCAAGGGCATCAGCGAGAGGTACGCGGCGGCATGGGCCATGTGCAGGAACCCGCCGCTCGACTCGGAGAACCCGCACTTCCGCAACAGGTTCGCCTCGCTGGCCGCGACGCTGGGCGCCGTGCGAGACGCGTGCGTCCCGAACGGCCTGGCATACCTGCAGGTCGTGAGGAGCGACGGGCAGACGGTGCTGGAGACGTCCGTCACGGACGGCAGCGAGACGCTGCAGCTCTCCACGGTCCCGCTCGCGTTCGACGAGAACCCGCAGGTCTTCGGCAAGAACCTCACCTATTGCAAGCGCCAGGCCGCCCAATGCGACTGGGGCATCGTGGGCGAGGAGGACGACGACGGCAACGCCGCGGCGGACTACGCGAACGGGAAGAGCGGCGTGGACAAGGGCCTCATCCGCAAGATCGACGCGTGCGTGGCCAAGATACGCGGCATGGGCGGAGACCCCTCCGCACTCGTCAGCGGCTACAGGCACTACACGGGCGACCCCGCCGAGGCCGAGGGTCTCTACGCGGAGCTGGTGAAGATGGGCAAGCAGATGAAGGCAACGGAAGTGTCCAGGACTGTGGCGACGGCCATCCCAGGCTCCGTCACCGAGGAAGTGGAGGAACGATGACGCTACGGCACAGGCGGTGAACATGGACGAAGAGTGGCGTTGGGTCCCCGGGTTCGAGGACGAGTACATGGTCTCAAACCTCGGTAATGTCATGAGCATAGGGGGTAAGCACGGTTCCCCGACGATGAATGTGCTCAGACAGCAGACCATGACGAGCGGATACAAGAAGGTCTGTTTGAGCATGGGCAAGAAAGGCGTCAAGCAGGTAGGCGTGCATCGGCTTGTCGCCTTGGCATTCATCCCGAACCCAGAGCACAAGCAGCAAGTGAACCACAAGGACGGGGATAAGACGAACAACCGTTTGGAAAACCTCGAATGGGTTACTAGGTCAGAGAACCAACTGCATGCGTACAGGGTTCTCGGCAAGGGCAAGGGGAGTCGTTTCCACGCCGTGAAACTCACGCCAGGCGAGGTCATCGAGATATTCAAGCGAGAAGGCACATATGCGCAGATAGGTCGCGATTACGGCATAAGCGCAACGATGGTGAAAGCGATAAAGACCCGAAAATCATGGAAGAAGGTAACGGAGTGTCTGTAAACAAGGTTTTTCTCGTTGGAAATTTGACGCGCGATGGACAACTCGTTCAAGCGCCTAGCGGAATGTCGATTCTCAAGTTCGGGATAGCCGTCAATGAGCGCCGCAAGAACAAGCAGACGGGGGATTGGGAGGACTTCCCACAGTACGTGGATCTTTCTCTTTTCGGCAGGCGTGCCGAGGCCCTTGCCCAGTACCTCACGAAGGGTACCAAGGTCGCCATCGAGGGACGGCTGCACTACAGCTCCTGGGAAGACCGCAACGGCGGCGGCAAGCGCAGCAAGCTCGACGTGACGGTGGACGAGGTCGAGTTCATGTCCAGGCGCGACGAGAGCCGTTCTGGCGGCTCCAACGGCGGTGGGGCGGCACGTGGGCGCGGAAGGGCGCAGGAGCCGTCTGACGCGTACATGAGCGACTCTGATATCCCGTTCTAAGCCAGGGGGGCAGACGATGGAAGAGTGGACGAAAGAGGCGAAGAGGGCACTGGCCACGTGCCTCAAGGCGTTCGCGCCGTGGCCCGACGAGGAGCGCAAGTGGGAGGCCGTGGCGAGGCTGCTGAGCAAGCACCACGGGATCGTGAGCGCGGCAGAGTGCAAGGCCGAGGCCGCTGCCAAGGGGTGGTCGTAGTGGAGGAGAGGACGTTCACCTGGTTCCCGAAGCTGACGCGCGTCCTCCAGTCGCTGCCCGCCGAGGCGGTGGCGGAGTTCGCGCTCGCCATCACGGCCTACGGGACGGCTGGGACGGAGCCGGAGTTCACGACCCCGTGGCTCCTGGCCGTCTTCGAGGGCGTTCGCGAGGACATAGACAACTCGGTGAACGCCAGGACGAAGAACAGGGGCGGGAGGCCGTCGAAGAAGGGCAAGGAGGAAAACCGCAGGGAAAACGGGGGTTTCGAGGTTTGCGAAACTAGCAAAACCCCCGTTTCCCAAAACGAAAACCAGTTTCCGAAAGCCGAAACCCCCGTTTCGAAGAAAACGGAGGATGCAAAACAGGTTTCGGAAAACGGAAACCCCCCTTATATAAGCCATACCATACCAAGCCATACCAATACAGGCCATACCAATCCAACCCAATCCAGCCCAGACCAGGACAATCCATGCCATGCCACCGCATGCCACGAGGGCGGCAGCGGCGGCAGAAGCGACCCAGGGGGCGGAGGGGACGGCTTCCCAGCCTTCCTCCACGCCGCGCTCGACGCCTGGAACGAGGCGACGGGGCAGACCGTCCTGGCTTTCCCCGAGAGGGCGCGGCTGGGGCTGCGGCAGGCGTTCGACAACGGGCGCACGCCCGACGACCTCAAGGCCGTGCTCCGCAAGACGGCGGGGGTGTGGGAGCCGCGCTACGTCACCCCCAACGCCGTGTTCGGCGACAAGTTCGAGACCTGGCTCAACCGCCCCGACTGCGAGCCGATGCTCGACGGGAGGGCCGACGAGTGGTGACCGCGATGCAGGGCCTCGCCGACGCGCTTCTCCGGGCCGCAGGGTCGTGGGGCGTCGACGTGGAGGCGGCGAGGCGCGAGGCCGAGTTCTCCGAGCCGTTCTACGCCGAGCGAGGCGACTTCCGCGACGGCGGCGGCGTGCTCGTCTGCGGCATCTGCGGCAGGCCGAAGGAGACCGTCCCCGACGAGGCGACGGGGGCCGTGTTCCCCATCGTCCACGAGCACCAGCTGGCCTCCCTCGCCCGCCACGAGGAGAGCGACGAGGAGAGGGCTGGCAGGCTCGACGCGAACCGCAGGCTGTGCTTCGCGGGCGAGTTCGCCGAGGAGGGCAGGCGCGACCTGCTGTCGCTGTGCGCCCCCGACACCGACGAGGCGGCGTTCGACTCCGTGTCGCGCTTCATCCGCACGTTCCGCGCCGAGTCCAGGCGGGAGGGCAGGGGGCTCATCCTCCACGGCCCGTCCAGCCGCGGCAAGACCTTTTTGGCGGGATGCATCTGCAACGCGCTCCTCGACGACGGCTGGAGGTGCCTCATGACCTCCATCCGCCAGCTGAGGGCACGCGCCGAGCAGACCTACGGCGGCGAGGGGAAGGTGGTCGAGTCGCTGTGCAGGATGGACCTCGTCGTGCTCGACGACCTGTTCCGCGAGAGGGACACGCCCTGGGTGCGGGAGCTGACCTACACGGTGACCGACGCGCTGTACAAGATGCGCGTCCCCGTCGTGGTGACGACCAACGCGACCGAGCAGTTCCTGCGCCGCCCGGACGCGACGTGGACGGCTGTCGTGGAACGCCTCAAGGAGAGGTGCGAGCGGGTGAAGATGGACGGCGTGAACAGGAGGCAGATGAGATGTTCGGAGACCCGATGACCGCGGGGTTCGACTGCGGGATGGAGGAGACGCGCAAGGCGCGCGAGGACGCGGCCACGACGTGCCGCGAGTGCTGCCTGGAGCAGGCGCTCAAAGGCGAGGACACGATCGCACGCGTCCCCACTAGCGACGGCGGGTCTGTCGAGGTCGGCTGGTGCAAGCGCATGGGCTGCATCCTCGACGGCAGGCGGCTCAAGTGGACGCGTGAGGAGGCGGGGTGCGCATGATCGACTGCCTCTACGCCCGCCTCGGCACGTGCTACCGCGCCCTCACCTGCGAGGAGACGGGCGAGTTCGAGCGCTGCGACACGCGGGAGAGGCCGCTGCTCGACGAGCGCGACCTGGCTCCGAAGAAGCGCCCGAAGCCGAAGGCGAGGCCGAAGGGGGAGCCTTCTGACCGCGGGCTCGCGACCGTGGAGCAGACCTCCAAGGCCAGGCAGTGGGTGGCCGAGTGGACGCGCGACTGGTGCAGCCAGCGGACGCTCGCGAGGGCGACCGGCGCGTCGGCATCGGCGATATCGCGTCTGGTGGCATCGCGCCCTACGAGGCTGTCGAAGGAGAACTACGAGGCCCTGAGACGTGCCCACGACGCAGGGCTGGAGCCGCGCGACGACGGGATGTGCGGCAGGGCCGAGTGCAGGCGGCTCGTCGAGGTGGCGAGGGGCATGACGGCGGTGGAGTTCCGCGACGAGTACGGGGTCACCACCACGACGGCCTACCGCCTCACGTCGGGAACGCCCGTCACCGTGCCGATGGAAGACTACGAGGCCGTGGCCGACGTGCTGCGGGAAAGGGGAAGGCAGTGAGCAAGCAGAAGCAGAAGGGGACGCGCTTCGAGTCGGCGGTGGTCGGCTACCTGAACGCCAACGGCATCCGAGCCGAGCGCGTCGCGCTCCACGGCAAGGCCGATTGCGGAGACGTGAGGTTCTCCGTGGGGGCGCTCGACGCGGTGGCCGAGTGCAAGGACCGCAAGCGCAACGACTTCCCGCGTTACGTGGACGAGGCCGAGCTGGAGGCCCTGAACGCACGCGCGAGCTTCGGCGTGGCGATAGCCCACCGAGAGGGCTGCGGCGCGGCGGCGTTCGGCGACAACCTGGCCGTGATGACGCTGGACACGCTGGTGCAGCTGGTGCAGCTGGCGTCCGGGACGATAGGCGAGGCGGTCGAGCGCGGGATAGCGGAGAGGGTGATGCGCAGGTGAGGAAGAGCATCCTGCAGCCGCAATGGCCCTACGACGGGCGCATACCGCCCGACGCGAGGTGCCTGCTGTGCGGGGCGCCCGCAGAGTGCCGGCACCACGTGTACCCGGGCAACCCGAACCGCCGCATAAGCGAGGAGAACGGCTTCTGGGCGTACCTGTGCAACCGCTGCCACAACGGCTCGCCGCGGTCCGTCCACATGGACGCGTCGCTGTCGGATGACCTCAAGCGGGCGTGCCAGGTGAGATACGAGCAGGGGCACACGCGGGAGCAGTTCCGCGCCCTGGTGGGGAGGAGCTGGCTATGACGACGTGGGTGAACGCGCACGGGGAGTTCGAGGACGACTTCGAGCCGTTCGACTGGGGCATGGCACCGGACTACAGCCCGCTGTCCGAGGCGGAGAGGCAGCGCACCCGGTACAGGGTCAGCGCGCGCCCCGTGGTCTGCATCGACACGGGTACCACGTTCCCCTCCGTTGCGGCGGCTGCGGCCTCGGTGGGCTCCGACGGAGGCGACATGCGCAGGGCTATCAAGCGCGGGTGGAGGTTCCGCGGGATGAGATGGAGGTACGCATGAGGCAGCAGCGGGTCATGGCGTGTCCCGAGTGGCGCGACTACTGGTGCGACAGGTGCCGGCGCGGCCACAACGGCGTGGGCCAGTGCAAGGGCAGCGTCAAGAACGTCGTCTCCGACGGCAAGGGCGGTTGGAAGTGCAAGCGGTACAGGTTCGACTTCGAGGCTTACGAGAGGATGGAAGCAAGATGAGGTACGAGGACATGCAGCTGGCAAAGGAGGAGTCATGAGCGAGGAGATACCGGAGCTCGAGTGGCACGAGACCGTCCACTGCTATGGGGACGAGTCCGGCAGGTACAACGTCACCTTGACCGAGTGGCACGACGATTTCAGAGACCGCGACGAGGTGGCGGCGGCGGTGTACGTGGACGGCAGGGAGCGGTTCCATAGCGGCTATTCCGAGTACGGCACCGACCTTGCGGCGGCGCAGGACGTGCTCGCCTTCTACGTCAAGATGGCCGACGTGACGAGGGAGCTGCACGATGGAGACGCCTGAGCACTACCGCCCCGAGGACGGGAGGCCCGAGGCTATCGAGGTCATCGAGGTCGTGCTGCGCAGCGCGGGCCTGGACTATGCCCGGACATTCGCGCTCGGCAACGTTCTGAAGTACGCGCTGAGGGCTGGCCGCAAGGGCGACTGGCGCGAGGACTGCGAGAAGGCGGGGAGCTACGCCCGCCGCATGGTCGAGGGGGAGTGGTGATGGAGAAGATCAAGAGATGCCCGTTCTGCGGGTCGATTGTGGACGTTACTTTGTACAAAGTCTCGAAAGCACCGTTCTTCACCTGCATGAACGGCAAGTGCGGAGCCGTAGTCACATTCTCCGAAGATAACAGTTGCAGGTTCGCCGCCGATAGTTTCGAGCGCTGGAACAAGAGGGCGATGAAGGCTAGCGAAACTGACGGGCCGACGTGCGAGATGTACCCCGCCTCCGATTGGGACGAGGGAGCCGAGGGCTGGGTCTGCGGCAATTGCGGCCACACGACGCTGGAGCTGCCCAGGTACTGCCCGAACTGCGGGGCGGTGGTCGAGAATGGCTAGCTTCCTGGCGGGCTTCGCGTCCGGCATCGTGGCGATGTCGGCGCTGCTCGGGACGAGCGATTGGGGGAGACGGTGAGGTATGGATTGCCCTACAAAGGCAGCAAGTCCGGCATCGCCGAATGGGTGGTCGCCCACCTGCCAGCCGCCAACGTCCTGGTGGACGTGTTCGCGGGCGGGTGCGCCGTCACGCACTGCGCCCTGCTGTCAGGCAAGTACGAGCATGTCGTGGCCAACGACCTCACTGACGCGCCCGGGGTCTTCCGCGCCGCGTGCGAGGGCGAGTTCGACGGCTCCTCCACCGTCCCGGACAAGGGGCAGTTCCACCAGCTCAAGTCCGAGGACGAGGCACTCGCGATCCTCTACAGCTTCGGCAACGACAAGGAGAGCTACCTGTGGGGAGCGTCCGAGCGCGTGAAGGTCGAGGCCTCCAGGATGCTGTCCGCCCCGTCGCTGCACGAACGGCGGATGCACTACCGAAAGTTCATGCAGACGCTCCGCGAAGATGGCGTCCCGAGCGGGGACAAGTCGCACGTGGGCTGCCTGGAAGGGCTGGAAAGGTTGCAAGGGCTGGAAAGGTTGCAAGGGCTGGAAGGGCTGGAAAGGCTGCACGTGTCGCGCCTCGACTACCGCATGGTGCCCGTCCCGGTGGGGGGGTGGTCTACGCCGACCCGCCATACGTCGGGACGAGCGCAAGTGGGTACGCGGCCTTCGACTATGGAGAGTACGTCGAATGGCTCGGCTCCGTCCCGTTCCCCGTCATCGGCAGCGGCTACGAGGTGCCGGACGGGTGCGTCGAGGTCGACCGCAAGCCCAAGCGCGTCACGATGGCGGCATCGTCGAATGGTAAGACGCGAGACGAGTTGCTCTACGTCCAGGAGCGCTACCTGGACGCGGTCGAATGGCCGGTTGGGTACGAGCCGAAACGAAACTGTTAACAACATTGCAAAACGATATGAAATAAGTTAATATATATCTCGCGGTACGGAAGGAGGAATCGCATGCAACCACCTACATACCGCGAGATAATCCGCAGGTTGTTCTCCGAGGGCTTCGCCGAAGCGAAATCCAACGGTGACCACAGGAGGTTCCGGAAGGGGCCACTGAGGGTGACCGTCAGGAACCAGGGCAATGACCACCCGTCCTGGCAGGAATGGGGCTATATACGGAGGCAAGCGGGTTGGCTCTAGGGTCGAGGGCGGGGCACGATGTCCCGCCCGCTTCTCGTCTGGAGGAAGGGAAATGAAGCTGACAGGAGAATGCGTCCTGGTCAAGGACGGGGACGTGTGGACCGCGACGTTCCCACAGTTCGGGTTCGCAGCGACAAGCGGGAAGACGCGAGCCGAGGCGATCGGGAACGCGCAGGAGGTCTTGGAGCTCGAGGCGTCTGACCTTATGGACGACGGGGCTCGAGCCCCAAGGATGACGCACGTCGCAGAAGTGGTCGTACTCACCGCAGACGTCTCCGAGGACGAGTCGCGCGCTATGTCTTGCCTTACGCAGGCGCAGGCAGCAGACGAGCTCGGGGTATCGCGTCCGAGGGTGTCCGCTCTCGTCTCCTCGGGAAAGCTGGACGTCGAGGAGGTAGGCGGGCGCAAGATGGTGACCATCGAATCGCTGAACCGCTACCGCGCCGAGCCGCGTGTGCCCGGCAGGCCGAAATCGGCCCCATGTCCCGCAGGCGACGCGGTAGAATCGTCTGGATGAGACGTCACCAGGAGGCGAGATGGCCTACGACGGCATAACGCTCTTCAACGCGTGCGAGGACGCGCTCGACGAGTGGGAGGCGGCTATAGACGAGCGCCAGGCCGCGCACGACGCGGCAATCGAGGCCAAACGCGCCTACCGCGTCGCCCTCACCGCCGAGATGGGCAGGCTCGATATCGCCGTCACGGCCCGCGAGGCCTGGGCCAAGGGCATCCCGTCCGTGGCCGACCTGAGGGCCGAGGCCGAGCGCATGGAGAACGCCGCCGAATGCGCCGACTCCGCGATGTACTACCGCATGGAGCGCTACCGCCACTTGAAGTGGATGCTCGAATCCGAGCTGCGCCGCCCGGAACGGGGCGCGTGATGGGCACCGCCGAATCGCTGCGCGAGGCGATGGAATCGCGCGGGCTGTCCGTCGCCGTCGTGGCCGGTACTGCCGGGATATCCGAGCGCACGCTCTATCGAATGCGCAAGCAGGCGGGCTACGGCACCCTGGAGTCGTGGCTCGCCGTGTCCGACGCGATTGGCTGCGGCCTGGACGAGCTAACGGGGGCGGGTGGATGGACGAATCGCTGAAGGTGGCCTACAGGGCGCTGAGGGCGCTCCGCTCCCAGATGGGCAACGAGGAATGCGACCCCGACGCGCTGTCCCCGGAATCGCTCGAGACCAGCCGCGCGATGCGCGACAACGTCCTGCTGATGCTCGCGGAAGACGGGTACGTCAGGGGCGTGTCCGCCATCTCCTGCGACGCGCAGCGAGAAATCGCGCTCTCGAACTCCAGGATAACCATGCGCGGGCTGGAGTTCCTCGAGTCGGACTCCACGATGCGCCGCGCCGCGGACGCCGCGAGGGGCATCCGCGAGATGCTGCCCTAATCCGTCTGGAGCTTCGAGATGGCCTGCTCCAGGCGCTCGACTTCCGCCTTCGCCTTCTCCAGCTGCTGCTCCAGCTCCCGCTTCCTGCTGTCCGTCCCGAGCGTCGGCGAGTCTATGACGATGGCTCCTTTTGGCAGCTCTTCGGTATCCGGAACCGCGGCCAACGAGAATCCGCAAGCTGCGAGCAGGTCTGCGAGAATAGTTGCCTTTGTCGATCCTGCCATTATGCTTGTAGCGTACTGTCTGGTGTGGCCGAGGCGCGGACCTAGTGCCGTTATGCCAAGCCCTGCGGCTTCAGCTGCCGCCCTGATCGTGCCGTTCACGTCCATTCTCTACCAGGCCTCCCCGGCATACGGCGCGAAGCTCTCCCCGAACCTCTCCTCGTGTGCCTCCGCATACGCCTCGAAGAACTCCTGGTCACCGCATGGCGCCATCTCCGCGTGCAGCTCCTCTCTGATACCGTCGTCCATCATGTTGACAGCCGCCTTGAAATCCACCTCGGCGCCGTTCTCGTCGAATACCTTGCTCATGACACTGCATCCTTTCCGACAGAATGTCTCTCGCTCGTGTTAGTCTCTCGTGCTCTCCTTCGCCGCATCCAGCGCTGGGTCGTGTTCCTCGGGGAAGAACGCCTCGACCTGGAACCCGCGCTCCCGCGCTATCCTGGCGGCTTCCCGCGTGGCCGCGTTCACCATCCCGTATGGTGCGGGACCTCTCCCGTGGACGTCGTGCTCCTTCTGGCTGCGGTAGTAGGCCACTGAGACGGTCTTCGCGCCAGGTGCGGAATCGAGTGCGGACACGGCCGCCTCGACCATCGAGTCGAACTGCACGCGCATCCCCGCGAGCCACGTCCAGGCGGTCTCCGGCGGCTTCCCGTCGCGCTCCCAGTACTGCACGGTACGTCGCGTCACGTGGCAGCCCTGCGCCACGTCGGTCTGGGAAAGCCCCATGGCGTCGCGCTCCATGCGAAAACCGCCCCTAGTCCTGACCATCGAACCCCTCCTCGAAATCGACTATGTAGACCTCCACGACGCGGTAGAACGTCGCCGTGCCGAAGCACTGGGACTTGCATTCAGTCGCGAACTCCCTGCAAATGGCGTTCGCCGTCCTGCGCTCCGGGCAGATCGTCAACGTCTTGAAATCGGCCTCTGCCGTCACCTTGCCGTCGAGCTTGCAGACCCCGTAGTCCGCGTCGGCGAAACCGACCCGCTGCACGGCCCACCCGGTGCCCTGTTCGTTGAAATTGTCCTTGCCCCACATGAGAAACCCCTTCCTCCTGGGAACGCCCAGAATCGTACCATCTGCCGCCGCCGAATGCGACGCTACGAGAACTCGATTAGCGTGCACAGGCCGAAGAACGCGGCCAGCCCCACGCCGAACGCGGCTAGCATGCTATCCAGCCCGCTTTCCTCATACCGTCCTCGATAAGACGGCTCCAGCCCATGAACGGCACGTACTCCGCGAGGCAGTATGGGCTGGCGCCCTTGTACTTCGTCTTGAGCAGCATGTAGCCGTACTCGCTGTCCCGGTCGAACCGCTTGAGCTTCCCGCCTACCTCGCAGCCGTCCGGGGTGAGCGTCAAATCGACCCCGGACACGGTCTTCATGTGCACGGGCAGTGCGAACTCGTCCAGGAGTCTGTAGATACTCCAGGCCCGGCAGACGACGGTCTCCCCGCAATCCGTCCGAAGCTCCGCGTAGCCTCCGGTCCCGTCGTCGTGCGGCTCGAGGTCGAACCTGCTTCCCTCGAGCTGTTCCACCGCTTCCGCGATGGCGTGCTCCCGCTCCTCGTAGCTGGCGAAATTGCCGTCGCGCAAATCGAAATGCTTTTCCATCGTGCTTCCTCCTCGTCTCGGAATGCCCTACTCGTCCTCGCCTGCGTACTCGTCCGCAATCTCTCCGACGATGCTCCAGAACTCGTCGTCGGTGACGCATCTGGAGAAATAGGCCCTGGTCTCGTCCTCGTGCTTTTCGTAGACTCTTTCGGCGATTGCATGGAAAGCGTCGCCGGGAAGCAGCTCGTAGATAGTGCCAGCGAGCATGTCGGCCACTTTGAGAGCGACGCGGTCTAGCGTGCTGAAATGGGCGTCGTCCAAGATTTTCGCGAGCTCGTCGTCCGTGACGCTCACTGGGAAAAATCTCGTTAGGAGCCCGCTCCCGGCTTTTTCCTCTTGAAAAAGCCCATCGCGGATCTTCTCGAGGTCGAAGTCGTCAGCGAAATCACCGCACAGGTCCTCGACTACCCTGGATGCCTCATGGCAATCGAGAGCCTCGTCGCCCAGGTACTCGACGACGCAAATGCTCCCCTCCGGTACCGCTGTGCACTCGCGGAAACCGTCCTCGTCCTCGACCCAGACGACGGGTGGGACCTCCGCGAATCTCCAATCGTCCACAGCGAAATCGCCGTCCGTCTCGACCCACTCGCGGAAGCGGTAGTAGCCCGCTCCCTCCCACACGTCGCCCACGACGCGCTTGCCGTCAAATCGCTTCTCCATGATATAATCCTCCCGTACTAGGCGATATCTATCCCGATGCACTGGAGACGCTCCAGCTCCCATGCGTCGATTGCTTCCACTGCTTCCTCGCTAAGCGGGGCAGACGCGCGAACACCCCACCAGTAACCCTCGATTGCGCCCGTGCCCGTGTCTATGCAGACGTTTGGCCCGCCGAATGCGACCATCAAGGAGACACTGCTATACACAGCGCCACGGTGGGAAATCGACGCGGTGAAATCCTCTCTGTAGATATCGCGATCTTCGAAATAGTCGTAGATGCTGCCATTCCCCAAAGCCTTCTCAATTTCCTCGCGCACGGACTCGCATGCTGCGGATAGATACTCTTTGCCGTCCATGGTAAAATCCTCCTCGTCTAGGGGGGCATACCGCCCCGCTCGTATTTCCGGTGCCGTTTTCACCGGGAGGGCATTCCGCCCCGCCGAAATCGCTTCCTAGCGGTCTCGGCGGGGCGGCCCGCAAATGGGGCCGCCCTAGTTGTAGTAAGCGCCCATGCGCTCCACGAGCGCGAGGAAATCGTGCTCCACGTCGCTCTCCTCCACCGTCTCCTCCACCGTCATGTAGGCCGCGAGGAGCCCGCGCAGATCCGCCTCGCGAATGCCGTTGCCGCGTGCCTGGGACAGGCACGTCGCCGAATCCCGCGGCTCGAGGTGCACCACGTCGAGCAGCTCGAATCCCGTCTCGAGCCCGTAGCAGCCCGTCACGCCGTCCCGCGCGGCCTCCACCGCCGCCTCCTGGTACAGCTCTCCCGGATGCGAGGCAGAATCCCATGCGTAGGACTCCGTGGGGATTGCCCCGCGCTCCTCGAATGCATAGCGCTCCGCCGCCTCGATGGCCGCCCGCTTGGACTTGTGCGCGGCCTCGAATGGCACCACGAGGCCATCCTCGCCGCACACGAGGTAGCCGCACCACGTCATGCCGCCGCCTCCTCGAGCACTATCCCCTCGGCTGCGCGGAAGAACCACTGCCCGCGCTTCTTCGCCCACCTCGCGCCCAGCTTCTCGAGGTTGCGCTCGGAAGCGGGTGTAAAAGTCCCCTCGAGCCACACGCATATGCCGGACCACTCGCACGGAATGCCCTTGTCACGTAGGTACCGCATTATCACGAGGACGTCGCCGGCCGTCTTGAGTGGGTACTCCGCTTTCCCGGCCATGGCTATGCCTCCTCGGGGTAGCACTTCGCGTCGAGCATCTCGCCGTCGCCGTCCTCGTCCCACGCGAACAGGCCTACCTCGACGAAACGATCCGGGCGCTTGTCCGAACTCGCGAGGCCGTCCCACTCGTCGCGCGGGTCCATGTCGTCGAAGAATGCCCTCGCCTTCTCGAGACTTTCGAAATCCCATACCGTCGGGACACCGTCCTCCACATTGCGCTCGTGCGTCATGTTCTTGCGCATCCCGCGCTCGACCGTGTAACTCTGCTGCATAGTCTTTCCTCCATCGTCTCGTTTCCCGGGGCTTCTCGCCCCGCCGAATCCCCTCGCAAGGGGACTCTGCGGGGCGGCCCACGTGGGGCCGCCCGGGCGTGCTAGTCGAACCAGTGGAGCATGTACATGTCTCGCCCGCGCTTGTCGACGACCGACAGATAGAGCCCATGGCTCTCGAGGCGCAGCGCCCCGCCCGTGAGATCCTCCAGACGCTTCTTGAGCTTCGTGCATCGCGTCTGCAAGCGCTCTTCCTCGCGCTGGTGGGCGGGCCGCGGCTTTCCGTCGCGGTCGAAGTTCCGCGGGTCGTTGTCGGCCTCCCAGTGCCTCGCCGCTGCAAGCGCATGGCGCTGGATGGAGTCGAGCAGCTTGCCGCACTCCTCGACGTGCTCGGCCGTGGCTCCTCCCGTCATATCCGCGAGTTCCCAGGCGGACACGTGGCGCTGGTACCAAACTGCATCGCGCTTGTTCAGGCGCTCGGAGCAGTACGGGCGGGGGACGGTCTCGGTTGCTTTCTCGGTTTCCATTGTGTATCCTCTCTAGTGCAGATAGGGGCCTATTGGTTTGTGCGTATGCAGATCGCGGCGAGTACCGTTGCTACGGCTATCGCTATGACTGTCACGTTCATTCCGCCTCCTTTCTGCGAGGGCGCCACAACGCCCTCGCATAGTTGGCACGCTAGTTGCTAGTCGACGTCTTGAGTATCGTCGTTGGTGTCGGTTCCACCGTCACCGGGTTTGCTACTATCGTGTTTGTGTTTGTTGTAGAGGGTTGTGACTAGCTCGACTATCAAGCCGGCTAGCACGCCCTCTACGACGTTTAGCAGGTCTTCCATCTCTTCCCTCCTTTCCCTATATAGCCTTGTCAAGGTACCCGGCCGTGTGGCCGGGCCTTGTCGCATGGCCTCTTGCCTTGCGACTGTTTGCACTATAAGCCCGCGGGCTTACAGCCGTCAAGGGTTTTAGCCGACTTTTTTGCGGCTGCACCCGCCGCGACGGGCGTTTTAGCCGTCTGACCTGGTGTTTTGGCTGCGAGATTTTTTTGCGGCCGCGACGGCCGCGGGCGGGCTAGCCTTGCCCTTGCCCTTGCCCTTGCCCTTGCCCTTGCCC
>DJRK01000025.1:0-808 GCA_002440065.1 Atopobium sp. UBA6362
GCCACTACTCCGTCTCCGAGACCGACCGCGGCCTCGCCGCCTACATCGCCTCCGGCGTGCGCGCCTGCCACGAGTCCATCACGCCCGAGGACGTCATCGCCAAGCTCCGTATGGGCATGTACGTCCAGGCGCGCTACGGCTCGGCGTGGCTCAGCCTGCCCGGTTACCTCCCCCAGGTGCTCGCTTCCGGCGTCGACACGCGCCTCATCTGCCTGTGCACCGACGACAACCACCCGAACACGCTCGTCTCCGAGGGCGGCATGGACCGCGCCCTGCGCGCCTGCGTCGCCGCCGGCGCCGACCCGGTGACGGCGCTGCAGTTCGCCACGATCAACGCGGCCCAGATGCTCGGCATCGACGCCGATATGGGCAGCGTCGCCCCCGGCAAGTGCGCCGACCTCGTGATCCTCCCCGACCTCGAGAGCTTCGTCCCCGAGCAGGTCTTCATCGACGGCGACCTCGTGGCGGAGGGAGGCCGCCCGCTCTTCCACCTCGACCTCTACCGCTGGCCCGACTTCATGACGCACACCATGAACGTGGGCCGCAGCTTCACTGCGGCGGACTTCCGAATCCCCGTGGACAAACCCGACGGCCGCGCCCGCGTGCGCGCGATCGGCGGCATCGGCGGCTCCACGATCACGCAGGACATCGTGGTCGAGGTCCCCGTGGTCGACGGCCGCCTGCAGGCCGACCCCGAGCACGACGTGCTCAAGATGGCCGTCTTCGATCGGCACCACGGCGCTGAGGGCACGCACTCCTTCGGCTTTTGCACGGGCTTCGGCGTGCACGGCGCGCTCGCCCAGACCGT
>DJRK01000025.1:820-2906 GCA_002440065.1 Atopobium sp. UBA6362
ATCACGACTCGCACAACCTGCTCGTGGTCGGCGACAACGACGAGGACATGGCCCTCGCGGCGCAGACGCTCGTCGAGTGCGGCGGCGGCGAGGTCGCCGTGGCGGACGGGAAGGTCCTCGCCCTCGTCGAGCTGCCCGTCTGCGGCCTCATGAGCGACAAGGACGTCGACACCGTGGCGGCCGAGGTCGGCCAGATCGAGAAAGCCTGGGCCACAATGGGCTGCAAGATGCCCTCGCCTTTCATGACCATGGGCATCCTCTCGCTGCCGTGCGTCCCCGTCCTGCGCCTGACCAACCGCGGCTACGTCAACTGCGAGACGTTCCAGTTCGAGGATCTGCTCGTGGACTAGGGCCGGCAAGAAGACCCTGGAAGCAGAATCAAGAAGCGCCCGCCGCCGGAGTCGAGTTGGCTCCGGCGGCGGGCGCTATAGGTTCGAGACGGAGGGAGGCGGCGAAGGCCCGCGGCACGGGTACGCAGCGAAAGCCCGCGGTAAAACGGCAGGCCAAAAACGGCAGGCCCGCCCTACTCCCGCGGCAAGACCCGCCAGCCCACGAGCGTCTGCGCGAGAAGCGCCGCGCCGGCCGCAAGCCAGAGCGCCCCGTAGCCGCCGGCGCCTATGACCAGTCCGCCGAGCGCGCTGCCCACGCCGCCGCCCACAAAGACGCCGAATCCGATGAGCCCCGTGCAAAGCCCCGTCTGGCAGGGATCCACGTCCATAGAAAGCGAAACCAAGGTCGGTTGCACCAGGATGTATCCCAGCCCCAGGCAGGCGGCCGCGAGAAGCGCCGGCGCCCACAAGCCGGTAAGCGCCGACGCCGCAAGAAGCGCCGCCGCGCAAAGGCCCGAGACCTCGCCGACCAAGATGGTCCCGCGAAGGCCTCGCCAGCCGCCGATTCTCCCGGAGAGGTTGCCGCCGACGAGGCACGCGATGCCGTAGAACATCATCACCAAGCCCGCAGGCGTAGCCCCTAGACCGCACCTCTCGGACAAAAACGTCCCCATGAATCCATAAACGCCCAGGTAGATGATTCCGGTAGAGAAGGCAACGAGGAAGACGGCGCGCCCTGGCCCAAAGAAGGTACGCACCGCGTTGGCGAGAAACCCGCGCACGCCGAGGGGTTTCTCGACCGAGGCGACGGATGGGGATTCGGCAGGCGCAGCATCGCGAGACGGTGCGGCATCGCGATGCGGCGCGTCCTTCTCGCCCACGGCCTTCTCGCCCACGGCCTTCTCGCCTACGCCCCGCAGGCGCATCACGCCCAGCCATGCGACGATGGCGAGCACGCCGAAGCAGACAAAGGCCGCGCGCCAGCCCACGAGCTCGGTGACGATGCCGCCCAAGCCGGCCGAGAGGCCCTGTCCCGTGAAGGTGATTCCCATGAGGAGCCCGACCGCGCCGGCCCGGTCCTCGGCAGAGACGACGTCGCCCACCAGGGCCTGCGAGACGCTGATGATGCCCGCGGCGAAGCAACCGGTCAGGATGCGCGCCCCCACGAGCGCCGGCAGCGTTGGCGCCGCGGCGCACACCAGCGTTCCCGCGGCAAGGCCCGCGACGATGATGCGCAGCAGGCGCACGCGGCCCACGCGATCCCCGATGGCGCCGCACACCGGCTGGAGCGCACCGTAAGGCACGAGGTAGGCCGTGAGTATGACGGCCGCCACGGAGGGCGCCACGGCGAGCGTCTGCGCGATGGCCGGGAGCGCCGGCGAGACGAACCAGTTGTCCGCCGCCGAGACCAGGCCGCAGAAACCAAGCGTCACGACAATACGCCGCTGCTCAGGGGTCATAGGAACCGCCTAGCCCTTCAGCCAGGTGTACTTCTCGACGCTGTAGAGAGGCACGAAGGGCAAAAGGATCGGCGTGCGGCGAACGTAAGCCTGGTACTCGGGGTCGGCGCCGTAGTTCTTGTTCTGGCGGATCTCGAGACGGCGCGCCCCGCCGAACATCACGTAGACGATGCCGACCCAGCCAAAGAGCATCGCCGCCCACTGCCAGGCGCCCGATGCCGCGCCCAGGCCCGAGACGAGCATGCCCGTCCAGGTGAGGACCTCGCCCAGGTAGTTGGGGCAGCGCACGAACGAGAA
>DJRK01000078.1:0-8021 GCA_002440065.1 Atopobium sp. UBA6362
ACGGCCTCGAGATCGAGGTCCACGACTGCCCGCAGCGCGCCTGGTCCGACGGCGCCCAGGCCCTCACCCCCGACCAGTTCGCCGACGCCATGCGCCGCATCGCGCTTATCCGCGAGGCCGTGTGCGAGGACATCGAGGAGGCCTAGGAAGTGACGGAGCAAGTGATAGACGAGAAGGAAGCGGCGAGCTCGTACGTCCCCGGCAGGATCGGCGTCGTGGGGCTCGGCCTCATGGGCGGCTCCTTCGCCCGCGCGTTCAAGGAGGCGGGCGCGGACGTCTACGCGTGGAACCGCACCCGCGCGACCTTGGAGCTCGCCGAGATCGAGACCGTGCGCGGCGAGCTCGACGAGAAGACCATCCCCACCTGCGAGCTCATCATCCTGGCGGGTTACCCCCAGTCCTCGATCGACTGGCTCGCGGAGCGAGCGGACCTCATCGCCGATGGGGCCATCGTGATCGACACCGTGGGCGTGAAGCGGTTCATTTGCCGGAAGTGCGGCGAGATCGCGCAGGGGCACGGCTGGACCTTCGTGGGCTGTCACCCCATGGCGGGCACGCAGTACTCCGGTTTCGCCCACTCCCGGGCCACGATGTTCAAGGGCGCGCCCATGGTCGTGGTACCGCCCGAGGACATGGACGACTTCGAGCGCGTCGAGATACTCGAGCGCCTTAAGGGCCTTCTTGCCCCGTGCAAGTTCGGCAGCTTCACGCTCGCGTCCGCGAACGTCCACGACCGCATGATCGCCTTCACTTCCCAGCTCTGCCACGTCGTCTCGAACGCATATGTGAAGAGCCCGAGCTCCCGCGACCACCACGGCTTCAGCGCCGGTTCCTACCGCGACCTCACCCGTGTGGCGCACCTGAACGCGCCCATGTGGACCGAGCTCTTCCTCGACAACGCCGACTACCTTTCCGAGGAGCTCGGCCTCATCATCCACAACCTGCAGGACTACAAGGACGCGATCGACGCCCGCGACGCGGCGGAGCTCGAGCGGCTCCTGGCCGAGGGCGACCGAATCAAGAGGGACATCGAGGGACGCTCATGAGCCAGGCACAGACCATCGTTCAGCACGTGAACACGCCCTCCCGCTCGTACGACGTGCACGTGGGCGCAGGAGTCCTCGACGCTGTGGGTAAAATCACGAGGGAAGCCGCCGGCGGCGAGAAGTGCTGCGTCATATCCGAGACGCACGTGGCGCCCCACTACCTCGACCGGGTACGGGCCTCGCTCGAAGCCGTGGGCTACGAGGTGCACGACCTCGTCTTCGAGGCGGGGGAGCGCTCCAAGAACATCCATACGCTCGAGACGCTGCTCGAGGGCCTGGCCGCCGCCGAGCTCACGCGCGACGACGTCGTGGTCGCGCTCGGCGGCGGCGTGGCGGGCGACATCGGCGGGCTCGCCGCGGCGATGTACCTGCGCGGCTGCAAGGTCGTCCAGGTCCCGACGTCCCTTCTTGCCATGGTCGACTCCTCGGTCGGCGGCAAGGTCGCCATCGACCTGGCGAGCGGCAAGAACCTTGCGGGCTTCTTCTGGCAACCGAGCGCGGTCATCGCGGACGTCGAGTGCTTCCGGACGCTCTCGCCGGAGCTCTTCACCGATTCCGTCGGCGAGGTCGTCAAGCACGCCGTGCTCGCCTCGCCCGAGCTTCTGGACGAGCTGAGCATCCATCCCATGAACGCGGGCGGGTACCCCGAGGAAAAGCTCGCGCGAATCGTTGCCCAGAACGTGGGCATCAAGCGCGACGTCGTGGACGCCGACGAGCGCGAGAGCGGCGTCAGGCAGACGCTCAACTTGGGTCACACGATCGGCCACGGCATCGAGGCCGCGAGCAACTTCGCGTTGGGCCACGGCTCGTGCGTTGCGGCCGGCCTTTGCTGCATGGCGCGCGCCGCGGCGGAGCTTGGCTGGTGCACGCCCAGGACCCGCGACCGCATCGTGGGATGCGTCGAGGCGCACGGCCTGCCCACCGACACGAACGTCGACCACGACGTGCTCTTTGGCTATATGACGCACGACAAGAAGCGCCATGGCGACACCATGAACATCGTGGTCCCCGATGAAATAGGCAACTGTACCGTCAAGAACGTCTCTTTTGACGAGCTCCGCCGCATCGTGGAGCTCGGCTGTGGAAAGCGAGCGTAACCCATGGACATGAGGGTCATGCCGAGCGAGATCGGCGGGAGCATCGAGGCCGTGGCCTCCAAGTCCGAGGCGCATCGCCTGCTCATCTGCTCCGCGTTCGCGGACGCCCCTACGAAGATCTCGTGCAACACCTCCTCGCAGGACATCGACGCGACCGTCGACTGCCTGCGGGCCCTCGGGGCCCAGGTGACGCGCACCCCGGAGGGCTTCGAGGTCGCGCCCGCGGGCGACCCCACGCCCGGCGCCCTTCTTGACTGCGGCGAATCGGGCTCGACGGAGCGATTCCTTTTGCCGTTCGCCTGCGTCCTCGGGCGCGGGGCCGCCCTCACCGGGCGCGGAAGGCTCGCGGCACGGCCGCTCTCCCCGCTCTACGAGGAGCTCGAGGCCCACGGCGCCGAGCTCTCGCCGCAGGGCGCTTTCCCGCTGGAGGTCTCAGGCAAGGCGGCGGGAGGCCGCTACACGATCGCCGGCAACGTGAGCTCGCAGTTCATCTCGGGCCTCCTCATGGCTGCCCCGCTCGCGGGCGAGGCGGTCGAGGTCTTCGTGACCGCGCCCGTCGAGTCGCTCCCCTACATCGACATCACCTGTGCCGCGATGGCCGAGTTCGGCGTCGAGGTAGCGCGCAGGAAGCACGAGGAGGCGGCAGAAGGCGGCATGGTCTCGGGGCTTCTCTTCTCGGTCGCACGCGGCTCGCGCTACCACACGCCCGGAAAGGTCCGCGTGGGCGGGGACTGGTCCAACGCCGCGTTCTGGCTCGCTGCGGGCGCCCTCAACCCGGCAGGCATCGAGGTCAAGGGCCTCGACCTCAGGAGCCACCAGGGCGACCGCGCGATTCTCGGCGCCCTGGCGTTGCTCGGCGCGCGCGTGGAGCGCGGCGAGGATTCCGTCTGCGTGAGCCCGGACGTGCTGCGCGGATGCAGGCTCGACGTCCACAGCTGCCCCGACCTCGTCCCTCCCCTCGCGGCCGTCGCGGCCCTCGCGCAGGGCACGACCGCGATAGTGGGCGCGGGGCGCCTGCGCATCAAGGAATCCGACCGTCTCCAGACCGTCTCCGATGCCGTGAACGCCCTCGGCGGGCGCGTGACGCAGACCGACGACGGACTGAGGATCGAGGGCGTGGGCTCCCTTGCCGGCGGCACCGTCGACGCGGCGAACGACCACCGCATCGCCATGATGTCCGCCGTGCTCGCCTCGACGGCCACGGGCCCCACGACGATCCGGGGCGCCCAGTGCGTCGCCAAGTCCTATCCCGCCTTCTTCGAGGACCTGAGCTCCCTCGGCGGGACCTGCAAGGAAGCCTAAGACCCAGAAAGCGAGAAGACCATGCCGTCCAGCTTTGGCACCGCGCTCAAGGTAAGCGTATTCGGCCAATCACACTCCCCCGCCGTCGGATGCGTGGTCGAGGGGCTTCCGTCCGGCTTTGAGGTCGACCAGGAGCGCCTAGCGCGCTTCATGGCCCGCCGCGCACCCGGCAACGCCCCCTGGGCGACGCCGCGCAAGGAGGCCGACGCCGTGCGCATCGTGAGCGGCCTGAACCCGCTCGGGCGCACCTGCGGCGCCCCGCTCGCGGCCCTGATCGAAAACACGAACACGCGCTCCCAGGACTACGGGAACATCATGGGCGTGCCCCGCCCGGGCCATGCGGACTTCACCGCCTGGGCAAAATGGCACGGCGAACAGGATATTCCCGGCGGCGGGCACTTCTCAGGGCGCCTTACGGGGCCCCTGTGCGTCGCCGGCGGCATCTGCCTGCAGTGGCTCGAGACGAAGGGGGTCCGGGTATCGGCGCACGTGCTCGAGTGCGCGGGCGTCACCGACGAGCCCTTCTCGGCCCTGGACAACTCGCCTGCCGCCAACGAGCGCCTCGAGGAGCAAATGAACGCCCTCGAGGACGGCAGGGACTTCCCCGCGATTAGCACAGAAGCGGCTCAACGCATGGTAGACGGGATCATGGCGGCGCGTGAGGAGGCCGACTCGGTCGGCGGTATCCTCGAGTGCGTCGCCACGGGCCTTCCCGCGGGCGTGGGCTCGCCCATGTTCGACGGCCTGGAGAACGTCATCGCGCGGGCCGTCTTCGGCATACCGTCCGTCAAGGGCGTCGAGTTCGGCCTCGGCTTCGAGTCCGCCCGCGTGCGCGGCAGCGTCGACAACGATCCCTACGAGGTCCGCGACGGCAATTGCGTCCCCAGCACGAACAACGCCGGCGGCATCCTCGGAGGCATCAGCACCGGGGCGCCGCTTCACTTCCGCTGCGCCCTCAAGCCCATCAGCAGCATCGGCATAGAGCAAGACTCCGTCGACCTCGCGCGCATGGAACCCGCGAAGCTCAAGGTCAAGGGACGCCACGACGCGACGGCCGTCACGCGCGCCGTACCCGTGCTCGAGGCGGTCTGCGCCTGCGCCGTCTCAGACGCGTTCCTCGCCTGGCCGGCTGAGTAGCACAAATATCAATATAGTAATCAACTGGCCCTTCACTGCACGGAACGGGCCGGACAGTATGAACCAAGAAGGACCCCGATGAAGGAACTCTCCGAGCTACGGCAGGACATCGACCGTATCGATTCGCAGATATTCAAGCTCTTCGCCGAGCGCGCAGAGGTCGCCTGCGGTGTGGCCGAGTACAAACGTGCCCACGGCAAGGCCGTCTTCGACCCCGTGCGCGAGCGTCAGAAGGTCGCCGACGCGGGAAACCGCGTGCCTGAGGACCTCTCGAGCTACGGTCAGATTCTCATGGAGCTCCTTATGGAGGCCTCCCGCTCGCGCCAGCACGCCCTTCTCGGCGATGCCGAGGACACCGAGCTCGTGGCCCGCATCGAGGCCGCCCGCGCCGCGACGCCCGAGGCGTTCCCCCGCTCCGCCCGTGTGGCGTGCCAGGGTGTCGAGGGCGCATACTCCCAGCTCGCGGCAGAGAAGTTCTTCCGCAGGCCGGACATCCGTTACACGAAGTCGTTCGAGGGCGTCTTCGCCGCCGTGGAGTCGGGCGAGGTCGACTACGGCGTCCTGCCCATCGAGAACTCCACGGCGGGCTCGGTGAACAAGGTCTTCGACCTCATGGACGAGCACGAGTTCCACATCGTGCGCTCCACGCGCGTGAAGGTGGACCACTGCCTGCTCGCGCACAAAGGCACACAGGTCTCCCAAATCCGCGACATCTACAGCCATGAGCAGGCCATCCGTCAGTGCGCCGCCTTCCTGGAGACCCTGCCGCAGGCCCGCGTCCACGTGGTCGAGAACACGGCGCTCGCGGCCCAGATGGTCGCCGACTCCGCCCGGGACGACGTGGCCGCGCTCTCGTCCCGCAGCTGTGCCGAGCTCTACGGCCTCTCCGTCCTCGGCACCGCCGTGCAGGACCGCGACAACAACTACACGCGCTTCGCCTGCATCGGCAAGGAGCTCGAGATCTATCCCGGCGCGAACCGCACCTCGTTCAACCTGGTGACGCCCCACCAGCCGGGGTCGCTCTACAAGCTCCTCGCAAAGTTCTACGCGCTCGACATAAACATCCTCAAGCTCGAGAGCCGCCCGATCCCGGAGCGCGACTTCGACTTCGGGTTTTTCTTCGACATAGACTGCCAGGTCGCGGCGCCCGAGTTCAAGGAGCTCATGGGCACCATCGAGGGCCTCTGCCAGGACTTCCGCTACCTCGGCTCCTACTCCGAGGTGATTTAATGGCTGCGCAGAAGATGACGACGCCCTTCGGCCTGCTCGGCCGCAAGCTCGGGCACAGCTGGTCGCGCCCCATCCACGAGCAGCTGGGAAGCGCCCCCTATTCGCACGTGGAGCTGGAGCCGGACGAGGTCGCCGGGTTCATAGCGAACGAGGCCTGGCGGGGCCTGAACGTCACGATCCCGTACAAGGCCCAGGCCGCCGCGTCCGCAGACGAGAAGAGCCCGCGCGTCGAGCGCCTCGGCGTCGCGAACACGCTCGTGCGCAGGCCGGACGGCACGATCTATGCCGAGAACACCGACGTCCTCGGCTTTTCTTGGATGCTCGACCGGTTCTGCACAAGGGAGCTCGCGGGTCCCGCGGCACACGTGCTTGACGGCAAGAAGGCCCTGGTTCTCGGTAGCGGAGGCGCGGCCCAGGCCGTCGTCGCCGCGCTCGAGGACGCGGGGGCAAACGTCACCGTGATCTCGCGCTCGGGCGAGGACAACTACGGGAACCTCCTGCAAAAGCACTCCGACGCCGCGCTCATAGTGAACACGACGCCCGTTGGCATGTACCCGAACTGCCCCGCCTCTCCGCTCACGGACGAGCAGCTTGGGGGCATGCACAGGCTTCTCGGCGTCCTCGACGTCGTGTACAACCCTCGAAAGACAGGCATCTGCCTCGCGGCAGAGCGGATGGGTCTCCCCAGCGAGAGCGGCCTCGCCATGCTCGTCGCGCAGGCCTTCTTTGCCAGCGAGCTCTTCCAGGGACGCGAGCTCGACCGCTCGCTCATCGAGAAGATCGAGCGCGACATCGCGTCGCAGACGCAGAACATCGTGCTCATCGGCATGCCGGGCGCAGGCAAGACCTCCACGGGCAAGCGGCTCTCCCGCGCGCTCGGGCGCCCCTTCGTCGACATCGACGACGCCATCGCCGAGGAAGAGGGGCGCACGAGCGCACAGATCATCGAAGTAGAGGGCGAGAACGCCTTCCGGGACGTCGAGACGCGCGTGACCGGCGAGTTCGCCAAGAAGAGCGGCCTTGTCATCGCTTGCGGCGGCGGAGTCGTGACCAGGGAGCGTAACCGCGACCTCCTGCGCCAGAACTCAAGCATCGTCATGATCGACCGAGCGCTCGACGAGCTCAGTTCCAAGGGACGCCCCATGAGCAAATCGAAGGGCGTGGAGAAGCTCGCCCAGGAGCGGATGGGCGCCTACCTCGATTGGTCCGACGTTCACATTCGCTGCACGGGATCTGCCGAGGGCGATGCGGCGCTCATCATGGAGAAACTGGGGATTACGCCTCCGAATCGCTCCGTTTAAGTCGTCAAATCCACCGTTGCTGGACTCTTGAGCTGCGGCGCGTTTAAAGCTCCTATACTTCTCTCCCGTGAATGTGGTCCGGAAGATACCCCCTGAGAGGCAACGATGAACAAGGCGCTCCAAACAGCGAAGGAAGTATTGGCGGCGGTCGGCGGAAAGGCCAACGTCACCGGCAACGACATCTGCATGACGCGCCTCAGGATCCTGACCGAGGACCCAACGCTTGTGAACCCCGACCAGCTCACCTCGGCGACCGGCGTCCTCGGGATCGTGCAGCGCGGCACCAAGGGCATCGAGGTCGTCTTTGGCCCCGGCAAGGTCGAGGGCGTCCACGACGCGCTCGCCGGGCTCACCGGCATCGAGAGCAGCAAGAACGATTTCGGCGGTTCGAGCGCCTCCTCGAGCATGAACGTCATCGTGAACGAAAGCGATCCCGAAGACGACGAGGAACCCAAGAAGACTGATGCGTCCGATGAGGACGATTTCGCCGAGGTCGAGTCACTTCTCTCGCTGCTCGATAAGTCCGAGGAAGAGGATTCCGATTCGTTCGGCGCCGATGAGCACCACGGAGAAGCGACGGATCCGGGCAACCTCGGCCACAAAAGCGTTCTCGTGATCAACGGCCCCAACATAAACATGCTGGGCATCCGCGAGCCGGGAATCTACGGGACGGAGAACTACAACGCGCTTCTCCAGCTCTGCCAGGACAGCGCGGCAGAGGCCGGGTTCGACAAGTGCTCCTGCTACCAGTCCAACCATGAGGGCGACCTCGTGGACGCGATCCAGGACGCCTACGGCCGCTACGACGGCATCGTGATCAACCCGGGCGCCTATACCCACACCTCGATCGCAATCCTGGACGCCGCGAAGGCCGTGAGCCTGCCGATCGTCGAGGTGCACATCTCCAA
>DJRK01000078.1:8060-8586 GCA_002440065.1 Atopobium sp. UBA6362
CGCCAGGTGAGCTACATCAGGGCCGCCTGCTTCGAGACGATCACGGGGCTGGGGATCCAAGGCTACCGCAAGGCCATCTTCGACCTCGCCGACAAGCTCGCGGAAGCCGAGTAACGCCCACAACACCAGGCAAAGGTTATAACGCCGCCCCATCGCAGCGAGCTTAGCGATGGGGCGGCGCCGTTTTACTTACAGGTCCAGATGCCCTTCTCAGTGGCAAGGAAGTCGACGGGGACATCGCCCTTCTCGGCAGGCAACGGGTTGCTGCTCACCATGGAGAGACGGGCAAGGCCGATTTTGTCGCCGGGATAGAACTGCAGGAACCGGTCGTAGTAGCCTCCGCCGTACCCGATACGGTGGCCTTCCGCGTCGAACACGAGGCCGGGAACGAGGCAGACGGAGCCGAGAAAATCGGCCGTGCCGAGCGGCGCACGGGAAACCTTGGGTTCGAGGATTCCCTGAAAGCCGGGAACGAGCTCGTCAAGGGACGAGATCTCGAAGAAGGCCATCTCACCCCGGTTCACGC
>DJRK01000078.1:8636-8999 GCA_002440065.1 Atopobium sp. UBA6362
CAGTGTCGATGATGCCTTGCGTGGCGACTTCCCAGCCCCGGGAAACATACGACAGGACGAGATTCGCCGAATTATAAAGGTCGAAGGCAAGGAGCGACCGCGCGATGCTCCCGTCGAGAAGCGCCTTGCTCGCCGGATCGAGCATCCTGCGAGCAGCAAGGTAGTTGCAGCGCAGCGAGGTCTTATCCGCATCCGTTCCGTACGAGCTAGCCACGCCGATACCTTTCTCCAGATTTCAAGTCTTATACATTCTATCAGCGCGTTATTGAGGCCCCGTGCCGGGGCGAGGACTTTTGACGTAAAATCAAACATCGTTGCAATCGAAGAACCAAAGGAGTCCCCATGCCCAACGAGGGAAGCTAC
>DJRK01000078.1:9041-9237 GCA_002440065.1 Atopobium sp. UBA6362
TACACCATGCTCACCGGCGACCGCCCGACCGGTCGTCTGCACCTGGGCCACTACTTCGGCACCCTCGTCGATCGCGTGCGCCTGCAGGAGATGGGCGTCCACACGAACATCATCATCGCGGACTACCAGGTCATCACCGACCGCGACACGACGAAGAACATCCAGGACAACGTCTACAACATGGTCATGGACTACC
>DJRK01000131.1:0-1954 GCA_002440065.1 Atopobium sp. UBA6362
TTAATTTGGGGTCTGACCCCAAATTCATCATCGGGCGATGTCGACGAACTTCGCCCCGAGGAGCTCGGCCACGGCCGTCGGGCTCACGTCGAGCGAAAGGCCGCGCCGCCCGCCCGAGATCCCGATCAGGTCAAAGAGCTCCGCCGTCTCGTCGAAGAACGTGGGGAACGGCTTCTTGAGCCCGATGGGCGAGCAGCCGCCGCGCACGTATCCCGTCACGGCCTCGAGGTCCTTGATCGGCATGAGCGAGAGGGACTTCTCGCCTGCCGCCGCGGCCGCCTTCTTGAGGTCGAGCTCCGAGGCGACGGGGATGCAGCACACCACGTGGTCGCCCGACGGCGAGACGCAGACGAGCGTCTTGAACGCGGCGTCGGGGTCCTCGCCCAGCTGCTCGGCAATGCGCACCCCCACCCCGCGCGAGACGTCCTCTTCCTCGACCTCGTGCGCGACGTAGGCGATCCCCGCGCGATCGAGCTCGCGCATCGCGTTCGACTTCTGTACCTTGTCCTTCTTCGCCATGGCTAAACCCCTAGGCTACGGTTTCGTACTCATAGCTCATCGCATAGACGGTCTCGGGCGCTATGTCTATATCGCCGTTTTCCCACGTTATGACGCCGCGATCTAGGCGATAGCTCTCAAACACCGCTTCCCTAGCCAAATCGCGGAAGGCGGGCCGTGTCAACAGTCCCGACGCGTCGAAGAGCCGAGTCTCCCCCGTCGAAAACGTCACCAGCATCGAGAGCTCATTGACGACCTTCGCAGAAACAACCTTGATGCCCGTAGAAGGACTCCCTGCATAAGCGATTCCATCTTTGATATACATAACAGCTCCTAGGACAGCGGCTCGATCTTTGAGAAAGACTTACCCGCCACAGCATTGTTCCATGCCGCATACGCCTCATCCTCATGAAGCACAAGCCAGGCTTCCACCAGTTTCATTTGCTTTACAGGCAACGAGCCAGCGAGCAATTCCCCGTCGATACCTATCGAGGCCTCATACTCACCGTAATAAACATGGATATGTGGCTTGTTGCGCTGGCCATCGTCCATGTACATCATTTTGATGATTAACCCGTAAAAGCGGCTCAACTCAGGCATTCGGGACCTCCTGCTCGGCGGCCATGCGGGCGCGGTCGCGCTCGAGGATGGGCGCGAGGAACCGGCCCGTATAGCTCTCGGGCACCTTGGCGACCTGCTCGGGCGTGCCGTACGCGACGACCGTGCCGCCGCCGTCGCCGCCCTCGGGGCCCATGTCCAGGATGCGGTCGGCCATCTTGATCACGTCGAGGTTGTGCTCGATCACGAGCACCGTGTTGCCGGCGTCCACCAGGCGCTCGAGCACCTCGACGAGCTGGCGCACGTCCTCGAAGTGCAGGCCCGTCGTGGGCTCGTCCAGGATGTAGAACGTCTTGCCCGTCTGCTGGCGGTGCAGCTCCTTGGCGAGCTTCACGCGCTGCGCCTCGCCGCCGGAGAGCGTCGTCGCGGGCTGGCCCAGGTGGATGTAGCCCAGGCCCACGTCGTGCAGGGTCTGTAGCTTGTTCTTTATCTTGGGGATGTTCGTGAAGAAGGCCAGGGCCTCGGTCACCGTCATGTCGAGCACGTCGCTGATCGTCTTGCCGTGGTAGGTGACCTCGAGGGTCTCGCGGTTGTAGCGCTTGCCGTGGCAGACCTCGCAGGGCACGTAGACGTCGGGCAGGAAGTTCATCTCGATCTTTATCTGTCCGTCGCCCTTGCACGCCTCGCAGCGGCCGCCGGGCACGTTGAACGAGAAGCGCCCCGGGCCGTAGCCGCGCATGCGGCTCTCGGGCGTGGAGGCGAAGAGCGCGCGCAGGTCGTCCCACAGGCCGATGTAGGTCGCGGGGTTGGAGCGCGGCGTGCGGCCGATGGGCGACTGGTCGATGTCGATGACCTTGTCGATGAGCTCTATGCCCTCGAGCTTCTTGTACGGGCCCAC
>DJRK01000131.1:2063-2747 GCA_002440065.1 Atopobium sp. UBA6362
CCGAGCTCGACCTTCGCGTTGACCTTCTTCAGGTTGTTCGCGGCGGCGCCCGTTATCTTGATGGCGCCGCGGCGGGGGTTGCGCCGCTTCTCGGGCAGGCGGATCTGCTTGCGGCCCGTGAGGTAGGCGCCCGTGACGGAATCGGGGTTGGCCGCGATCTCCTCCGGCGTGCCGGAGGCGACCACGTGACCGCCGAGCTCGCCGGCGCCCGGGCCCATATCGATGACGTAGTCGGCGGCGCGGATGGTGTCCTCGTCGTGCTCGACCACGATCACGGTGTTGCCCTGGTCGCGCAGGCGCTGGAGGGTCGCGATCAGGCGGTCGTTGTCGCGCTGGTGCAGGCCGATTGAGGGCTCGTCCAGGATGTAGAGGACGCCCATGAGGCCGGCGCCAATCTGCGTCGCCAGACGGATGCGCTGAGCCTNNGCGTGGCGAGGCGGATGCGCTGGGCCTCGCCGCCCGAGAGCGTCGCCGCCGCGCGCGAGAGCGTGAGGTAGTCGAGCCCCACGTTCACGAGGAAACGCAGGCGCGCCACGATCTCCTTGACCACGGGACCGGCGATGAACCGCTGGCGGTCCGTGAGCTCGAGCGCCTCGAAGAAGGCCAGCGAGTCGCGGCACGACAGCTCGCAGACGTCCCAGATGCTCTTGCCGCCCACGGTCACGGCCAGGATCTCGGGCTTCA
>DJRK01000131.1:2858-12942 GCA_002440065.1 Atopobium sp. UBA6362
GAACTGCGTGTACCAACTCGTGTCGCGGCCGTCGCGCGTGTGGTAGTCCACGAGGATCTTCTTGTCGCCCAGGCCGGAAAGAAGGACGTTCTGGGCCTTCTTGGGGAGGTCCTGCCAGGGGGTCTTGTCGGACACGCCCAGGTACTTGCACACGGCCGAGAGGATCTGCGGGTAGTAGTTCGAGTGGCCGAAGAGGCTGCCGAAGACGCCGTCCGCGACCGAGAGCGAGGGGTCCTCGATAAGGGCCTCGGCGTCCACGACCTTGCGGAAGCCCAGGCCGTCGCAGTCGGGGCAGGCGCCGTAGGGGGCGTTGAAGCTGAAGTCGCGCGGCTGCAGGTCGTCCATGGAGTGCCCGTGCTCGGGACAGGCGAGGGCGAGCGAGTACTGCAGGAGCTCGCCGGGCAGGCGCTCGGGGTCGTCGCGGTCGGGCAGGAGCCAGAAGCCCACCTTGCCCTGCGCGAGCTTCGTCGCCTGCTCGACGGCCTCGGCGATGCGGCCCAGGCTGTTCTCGCGCACGACGATGCGGTCCACCACGACCTCGACGTCGTGCTTGAGCTTCTTCTCGAGCTTGATGTCCTCGTCGAGCTCGCGGACCTCGCCGTCCACGCGCACGCGCGAGAAGCCCTCCTTCTTCAGGTCTTCGAAGAGCTTCGTGTACTCGCCCTTGCGGCCCAGGACCACCGGCGCGAGCACGAGGGCGCGGCGGCCCTGGGCGTGCGCGAGGACCTTGTCGGCCACCTGGTCGGTCGTCTGGCGCTCGATGACGCGGCCGCACTCCGGGCAGTGCGGCACGCCGATGC
The DNA here is from genome assembly GCA_002440065.1 of Atopobium sp. UBA6362. Classification (GTDB taxonomy): domain Bacteria; phylum Actinomycetota; class Coriobacteriia; order Coriobacteriales; family Atopobiaceae; genus Paratractidigestivibacter. Next base: position 3,659 of record DJRK01000131.1, read on the forward strand.
GCGCGTAAAGAAGTCGCAGGTAGTCGTAGATCTCCGTCACCGTGCCCACCGTGGAGCGCGGGTTTCTCGACGTGGTCTTCTGGTCGATGGAGACCGCCGGCGACAGGCCGTCGATGGAGTCGAGGTCGGGCTTGTCCATCTGCCCGAGGAACTGGCGGGCGTAGCTCGAGAGCGACTCGACGTAGCGGCGCTGCCCCTCGGCGTAGATGGTGTCGAAGGCCAGGCTCGACTTGCCCGAGCCCGAGAGCCCCGTGATGACCACGAGCTTGTCGCGCGGGATGTCCACGTCGACGTTCGCGAGGTTGTGCTCGCGGGCGCCGCGGATCGTGATGGAATCTTGAGCCATTGCCGTCCCCATTCTCATGTTCGAATGGGGACGATTCTAGCACGTCTGTTCGCTCAATTTGGGGTCGGACCCCAAATTGCGTCAGGCCCAGTAGGCCGCGAAGACGCGGGCGAGCTTGCGCAGGTCGAGCGGCTTGGCGATGTGCTCGTTCATCCCCGCCGCCTTGGCCGCGCGCACGTCCTCGGCGAAGGCGTTGGCCGTCATGGCGACGATCGGCAGCTCAGAGGCGTAGCCGCCCTGCGAACGGATCAGCCGCGTCGCCGTGAGGCCGTCCATGCGCGGCATCATCACGTCCATGAGCACGAGGTCGTAGCGCCCCTCGCCGCCGGAGGCCACGAGCGCGACGGCCTCCTCGCCGTCCGCGGCGCATTCCACCTCCGCGCCCGTCATGCGCACGATCTCGCACGCGACCTCGGAGTTCAGCCGGTTGTCCTCAACCACGAGCACGCGGCGGCCGGTATAGTTCGCCGCGAGCAGCGGCGCAAGCGGGTCCTCGTCCGCGCGGCCCTTCTCGTCAAGAAGCTCCTCGAAGGTGCTCACCAGGCGCGACTTGAACAGCGGCTTGGCGATGAAGGCATCGACCCCGGCCTTACGCGCCTCCGCCTCGACGTCGCTCCAGTCATAGGCGCTGATCACGATGATCGGCACGTCGGGCCCCAGCTCGGCGCGGATCCGCCGCGCGCACTCGATGCCGTCGATGTCGGGCATCTTGAGGTCGAGGATGCAGGCGAAGAAGTCCCGCCTCTGCTCGTGGTTCGCCAGGGCCATCTCGACCGCGAGCAGCCCCGTTGACGCGGGCGTCGCGTGCATACCGAAGCCGTTGAGCATGTCGCAGCACGACTCGAGCGCCATCGGGTCGTCGTCGGCGACGAGCACGTCGAGGTCCACGAAGCGGCTGCAGTCGACCTCGGGCCTATCCTGAAGTTTGAGGTAGGCCGTCACCACGAAGCGCGTGCCCACGTTCGGCCGGCTCTCCACGTGGATGTCGCCGCCCATCATGCGCACGATGTTGCGGGAGATGGGCAGGCCCAGCCCCGCGCCGCCGACCTTCTCGACCCGGCTGTCGCGGGCGCGGGCGAAGGGCTCGAAGACCCTCGCCGCCTCCTCGGCCGTCATGCCGATGCCGTCGTCCTCAAAGACGAACTCGTAGCACCCGACCTTGCCCTGATTGGAGAGCCGCTCGCTCACCGTGACCGAGATGTGGCCGCCGGCGGGCGTGTACTTGATGGCGTTGCCCATGAGGTTGACGAAGACCTGCTGGATGCGCAGCGGGTCGCCCACGACGTCCTCGTGCACGAGGTCGCGGATGCTCACGCTCAGGTCGTGGCCCTTCTCCTCGACCTGGGGATGGACCATGGTGATGAGCGTCTCAAAGAGGTCCGAGAGGTTGAACTCTTCCTCGGTCAGGCTGATGTTGCCGCTCTCGATCTTGCTCATGTCCAGGACCTCGTTGATGAGCGAGAGCAGGTGGCGGCTGGAGGAGGTGATCTTGCGCAGGCTGTCGCGGACGCGCTCGGGGTCGTCGGCGTGCGCGGCGGCCAGCGCCGTCATGCCCACGATCCCGTTCATGGGCGTGCGGATCTCGTGGCTCATCTGCGAGAGGAACTGCGACTTGGCGGCGCTCGCGCGGTTGGCCAGGTCGTAGGCCTCCTTGAGCGCGCGGCGGGCGTCGAGCTCGGCCGTCATGTTCTCGGTCACGTCCTGGGTGACGAGAAGGAACTTGGACACCTCCCCGCTCGCCGAGAAGCTCAGCGGCGCCACCGCCATGCTCAGGTAGGTCTCCTCGCCTCGCACGCGGTAGTTGAAGCGGTAGATGTCCTTCTCGGTCCTGAGCTTCGAGCGGACGTTGCGGGCCGAGAGGATCTGGGTGAAGTTGCGCTCCTCCTCGATGAGCTCGACGTTCTCGTCCATCTGGCGCACAAGGTCGTCGAGGGAGCCCGTGGGCGCGTAGCCCAGCCGCGAATCGAAGTGGTGGAACGCGTAGGAGTTCGCGTCGAGGTCGCAGATCGCGTAGCGGTCCACGAGCCGCACGAGGGTGTTTATCAGCTGGTCCTTGGCGACGGCGTCGCGCAGCAGCTCGTCGGCGTGCGCCCGGAGCCGCTCGCTCTCGTCGATGTTCACCGCGATGCCGACGCAGCGGCTGAACGACCCGTCCAGGCGGCGGCTCGCGCGGGCGATGCTGCGCATCCAGGTGTAGCCGCGCCCGGGCACGTCCACGCGATAGGAGCGGTCGAAGTCGAAGTCGCTCCCAGTGTCCGCGATGGCGCGGTCAAGCGCCGCACGGAAGGGCCCGAGGTCGTCGGGATGCATGATCGAGTAGAACGTCCCGACCGTGTTGGGGAAGTCGTTCTCGTCGCGGTACCCAAAGATCCGGCGCAGCTCGTCGCTGTAGGCGATCGAGACGATGTTGCCCTCCGGGTCGCAGTCCATCGTCCACGTCCCCGTCTTCAGGGCGTCGTTCACAAGCGAGAGCGACTCGCCTTCCGGCGTGATCCTCACCGAGAGCATCCACAGCCTTCGGCCGTCGTCGTCGACGACGTCGCGCTTCTTGGCGATGGCGTAGGCGGGCGTGCCGTCGGCCCGCATGAAGACCATGTGCTCGGGCCACGCGAGGTCTCCGGAGGCGAGCGCCGCGATGGCGGGGCGCTCGCCGGCGCGGATGAAGCCGAGAAGGGAGCGGCCGCTCATCGAGGCGGGGTCGTCCACGGGCAGGCAGAGGTTCCTCCGCATGACACGGCTGCAGTAGGCGACGGTCAGCCGCTCGTCGTAGCGCCCGGCCACCAGCCCGACGGCGCAGTTTGCCTCCAGAAGGCCCTGCGCGTCGGCTCGCAGCCTGTCGGGCAGGCCGTCGCAGCTCACATAGAGCGACGGGTCGTTCTGAGCGCCGAGCGGGGCCTCCGCGGTCGTACGTTCCATAGGTTGTTTGCCCCTTCAGCGCAGCATCGATTCGAATGCTCACCATCATAAACGACATCAGTTGCGCATCAGGGCAAAGTTAACGAATGCGGGCGAGCCGTAACACGAGCGACGGGCGCAAACGGCAAGCAACGCACGCGGCGACGGCAACCGAGCGGGGCTCGCCCTCGAGTTCCCGGCCCAGTCCCGCCTACGCCAAGAAATACCGCGCCACGCCGTCGGCATCGACCCTACGCTCGACGCGGCCTTCGCACACGAGGTGGTCGAGGTGCGCGATGCTCTCGCTCACGAGGAACCAGCGCGTAAGGACGGGGACTTCTTCCCAGCGATCGAACGGGGCGTGCCAGCCCAACGCGGGAACGAGCTCGAAGCCCGTCGAGCCCGGGCGGTCGCCCACGGCCGAGAGGGCGCGGGCGCTTCTGCGCTCATGGTGCGCGATGTTTGCGCGAGCGCGGCCAGCCAGCGGCCCTTCTTGGCTGCCATGGCCGAGAAAGGCCTGCTCAACCCCCATGGAAGCAACGTGCTCAAGCGTGGCGAGCTGGTCGCCGAGCGAGTCTTCGACCCCTCCCCAAAAGCTGATGCACGTCGAGCAGGCGAAGAGCACGACGTCGCCCGTGAAGGCAATGCGCCTCTCCGGAAGCCAGAGCGCGCACTGACCCGGTGTGTGGCCGGGTGCGGCCACGACCTCAAGGGCCCAGCGGCCGCAGCGCACGAAGCCCCCCGGCTCGACCGTTTCATATTCAACGCCGAGCTGCCCCGGGTCCGTCACGTGAGACCAGATGGACCTCGCCATCTGGGTCGCTTCCGCGGGATGGCAGCCCTCGGACACGAGGCGCTCGACCATCTCCTCCAGGTATCCCCGGCTCGCGTAGCGACGCATGTCGGACGCCGTTGGGGCCGAGACGACCACGCGCACCCCCGCCGCGGCGAGCTCGCACGCATGCCCAGCGTGGTCCACGTGGGCATGCGTGCAGAAGAGCATGGCCCGCGAGGGGTCCACGCCCAGCCTCACGAGAGCGCGCATGAGCCGCGTGTCGTTGTAGTCATCGGGGGTGCCGGTGTCCACGATGAGCGTGTCTTCGCCATCGCGCAGGACAAAGACGTTCACGGATGGCAAGAAGGTCTGCCCCATGAGCAGCTCGACGCGCCAGACCTCGGGCTCGTCGCATACCCGCGTGCACGCGAAACCATCGGAATCCAACGTAAAGCCGGTCGCGTCACCCAAGGGTCCGGAGATTCGCTCGTCCCTCTCGCTTCCGGCCCTCTCGTCTCTAGTCAACAAGGACCTTCACGCACACCTTCTTGAGCTGGGCGGGGCCGGCCTCGCCGCAGCAACCGGGCTTGTGGGCGTCCTCGGGGGGCGTGACCACCAGGTCGCCCTCGTGGAGCTCGACCCAGGCCTCGCGCTTGGGATCGGCATACAGGCCAAAGTCGTCGTCCACGTTGAAGTCGCCCTGGGGCACGACCTCATCGATGGGGGCGACGCAGAGATGCTCCTCGCCGCGGATGACGAAGTGGATGTCCGCGTAACGGCGGTGGGCCTCGAAGTCCTTGTTCTGCGCGGGGCAGGTCTCGAACTCCATGACGTTGGCGAAGACCTCGTCGCCCATGATGTCGTGGCGGCCGCACTCGATGTCCGCGAGGTCCGTGCGGGACAGGAATTCGAGCGCCGCCTGCATGCGGGCGGAGTCGATGGAGTTGTGGCTGACGTTGCGAATCGAGGAGAAGAGCATGGCGACTCCAATCACGGGGTTTTCGATGCCCCGACTATACTCGCATCCGCCGCGCAAGGGCTCCACGCTCCGCGTGCGTCGCAAAACGACCGCTCGTGCGACGTAAACGCGTCTCCCCCTGCAAAACGGCGGTTCGTGCGGCAAGTTTTCCGCGCTCCAAAGGGCCTAACGGCACAAAAGCCCAGATAAGATTTCTGAAAATACAGGGTTTAGCCCGCTTTGCCCCCCAAATCATGCCGCACGAACCGCCGTTTTGCGATCAAATCCGAGAAAACGTCGCACGAAGACGACTTCTGCGGCGGCAAGCCGCCCGGGGAAGCACGGGAGCAGGCGGCCGATGGGAAACGGGACCGGCGAGACCCAAAGAAGGGCGACCGCAAGCCGGGCAAAAAGCAGGGTAGAATCAAAGTTTGCACAGCGGGCGCGGCGAGGCCGCGCAGACGAGAGGAACCTATGGACGAACAAGAGAAGGAGCAGATCCGCCGCGAGTTCGAGGAGTCGCGCAAGGCTTCGAGCGGCGAGCAGGCGGGTCGGCGCGAGGCGGCGGCGCAGGCCCCGCAGGTAGAGCCCCTCGCGGACGGCAGCAGCATCAAGAACGTCATCGGCGTCGTGTCCGGCAAGGGCGGCGTTGGAAAGTCCCTGGTCACGGGCATCCTCGCCACCGAGCTCGCGCGCCGCGGCGCCAAGGTCGGCATCCTGGACGCCGACGTGACCGGCCCCTCCATCCCCAAGATGTTCGGTCTCTCGGGCTGCCACGCCTACGCGCAGGACAACCTCCTCGTGCCGCTCGAGTCCAAGGGCGGCATCAAGGTCATGAGCGCGAACCTCGTACTCGAGAACGAGACCGATCCCGTTCTGTGGCGCGGCCCGGTGGTGGCCGGCGCCATCAAGCAGTTCTGGGGACAGTGCGCGTGGGGCGAGCTCGACTACCTGCTCGTCGACATGCCCCCGGGAACGTCCGACGTCGCGCTCACCGTCTTCCAGAGCCTGCCCGTGGAGGGCGTCGTCATCGTGAGCTCGCCCCAGGACCTCGTCCAGATGGTCGTGGGCAAGGCCGTGAACATGGCGAACATGATGGACGTCCCCGTCATCGGCCTCGTGGAGAACATGGCCTACGTCGAGTGCCCCGACTGCGGCAAGAAGATCTATCCCTACGGCCCCTCCCGCCTGGAGGAGACCGCGGACCACTTCGATCTCGTGGCGCTCGGCCAGCTGGGCATCGATCCCAAGCTCGCCGAGGCCTGCGACAAGGGCACCTTCGAGGAGGAGCTTCCCGCAGGCACCCTGCCCGACGCGGTCAACACCGTGATCCAGGTCGGCGAGTTCGTGAACGCCGTCCGCGGGAACTAGGAATCCGCCCCTATGGCCAAGCGCAAGAAGGCACCGTCGAGGGCCGAGACAAAGAACCGCCTGGTCGCGGCAGCGGACGCCCTGTCCCTGCCCGGCCGCTTTGACGTCGCCGTCGTCGGCGGCGGCGCGTCCGGCCTCGTCGCCGCGATCGCCGCCGCCGAGGCAGGGGCCCGCACGGTCGTCCTCGAGCGCTCCCTCGAATGCGGCAAGAAAATCCTGGCGACGGGCAACGGCCGGTGCAACTTCGCGAACGAGGAGCTGGACGCGGACCGTTTCAACGACCCGGCGTTTGTAGCCGCCACCTGCGGAAAGAGCGATTCTTGGCTCTCGGACGTGCTCGGGTTCTGGAGGTCGTGCGGCCTCGCCTGGACGAGCGAAGAAGGTCGGCTCTACCCCCTCTCGCTCCAAGCGGCGAGCGTGCGGAACGTCTTGCTGCGCCGCGCCGAGAACGCGGGCGTCGTCCTCGCGACCGACCGTGAGGTTTCCTCATGCTCCCCTGCCTCGCCTGCAGGCTCGTGGACGGTCAAGTGGCGCCGCGTCGAGGGCGCAGGAGAAGGCAAGCTCGCGGCGGCGGCGGTCGTCCTTGCGTCCGGCGCCGCGCTTCCCACCTTTACCGGGATCGAGCTCAAGCGCGAGCCCTTCTCGCCCATCCTGTGCCCCATCGCGGCGCAGCCGGTCGATCGGTCGGTTGACCTCGGTCTTCTTTGCGGGAGACGCGCCAAGTGCCGCGTCGCGCTCCTTCGCGACGGCGACGAGGTATACGCCGAGAACGGCGAGGTCCTCTTCCGACCGGAGGGGCTCTCGGGCATCGTCGTCTTCGACCTCTCAAGGCGAGTACGACAGGGAGACGTCGTCGAGCTCGACCTTGCACGCGGGTTGGGCGAAGAGGAGGTTCGCGCCCTTGTGGACGCCGGGGGCGCGGACGGCGTGCTCGACCCGGCGATCGCCTCGGCCCTGGGCGGGGACAGATCGGCGATCGAGCTCGCCCGCAAGCTCCGCTTTGAGGTTGCGGGGCTCATGGAGACAAACAAAGCCCAGGTCATGCGTGGCGGCCTATGCGTCGACCAGTTTTCCCCCGCCTCGCTCGAGGCGAAGACGGCCCCCGGGCTGCACGCCTGCGGCGAGGCGCTCGACGTGGACGCCGACTGCGGCGGCTTCAACCTCGCGTGGGCCTGGAAAAGCGGCATGGTCGCGGGCGCGGCGGCCGCGGGGCGCGCCCTTGGAAGGAACTAGAGATGCTTGAGATCACGAATGTCCGCGTGCGCCTGGGCCAACTTGACGGCACCGATGCCCGCGAGCTCTCGGTATGCAAGAAGGCAGCGGCAAAGAAGCTCCGCATCAAGCCGCAGGAGATAGCCACCATCGAGCGCCGACGCCGTTCCATCGACGCCCGCAAGAAGAACGACGTCACGCTCATGTTCACGCTGCGCGCAGAGCTTGCGGGCGGGGTCGGGGCGGAAGCGGCTTTGCTTGCGAGGCTCGAGGACGAGCATGCCAGCAAAGGCGTGAGCATCGTGGACGAGAAGCCCTTCTCATTCCCCGAGCCCATTAACGCCGAGCAGAGCCGGAGGCCCATCGTGGTCGGCGCCGGGTGCGCCGGGCTTTTCTGCGCGTTGTCGCTCGCCCGAGCCGGGCTTTCTCCCCTGCTCGTGGAGCGCGGGGACGACGCGGCGAGGCGAGGCGAGGTCGTCGCCCTCCACAACCGCACGGGCATGCTCGACCCGCAGAGCAACATCCAGTTCGGCGTGGGCGGAGCGGGCACGTTCTCGGACGGCAAGCTCCAGACCGGCACAAAGAGCCCGGCCCACCGCCTCATCCTCGAGACGTTCGTCGCCGCCGGGGCGCAGCCGCAGATACTCTGGGACGCAAAGCCGCACGTGGGCAGCGATGTTCTGCCCGCCGTCGTGACGAACATCGTCGAGGAGATCCGAGCGGCCGGCGGCGAGGTACGCACGCGTTGCCGCATGACCGACATCGAGGTCGCTGACGGCCGCGTGGTCGCCGTGAGGCTCGAGCAGACGGCCGAGGACGGCTCCGCGCACGAGGAGCGCGTGCCCGCGAGCGACGTCGTTCTTGCCTGCGGGCACTCCGCCCGCGACGTCTTCGAGCTGCTGCGCGACCGAGGGGCCGACCTCGAGCGCAAGACGTTCGCCATGGGTGTGCGCATCGAGCACCTTCAGGCCGACATCGACCGCGCCCTGTACGGCCGCGCCGCCGGCAACCCCGCCCTTGGAGCCGCACCCTACAAGCTCTCCGAGCACCTTGACAACGGCCGGTCCGCCTTCAGCTTCTGCATGTGCCCCGGCGGCTACGTCGTGAGCGCGGCGAGCGAGAAGGGCGGCGTGGTGACCAACGGCATGAGTCTCTCCGACCGTGCAGGCGAAAACGCGAACTCCGGCCTTCTGGCGAACGTCTTCCCGAGCGACCTTCCCGGCGACGACGCGCTCGCGGGCATTGCCCTGCAACGCGAGTGCGAGGCCGCGGCCTTTGCGGCGGGCGGAGGCGATTACGTCGCCCCTGCTCAGCTCGTGGGCGATTTCCTTCGAGGCCAGGCCTCGACCGGGGCTGGCCGGGTGTCCCCCACCTATCCTCGCGGCGTCGCCTGGGGGACCATCGACGGGTGCCTGCCGCCCTACATCGTCGAGACCCTGCGCACTGCCATTCCACGCATGGCGCACAGGCTCCGCGGCTTCGACGACCCCGAGGCGGTTCTCACCGGCGTCGAGACGCGCTCGAGCTCGCCCGTTCGCGTGATGCGCGGGGACGACGGCCAGAGCACGGCCATCCGCGGCCTCTGGCCCGTGGGCGAAGGGGCCGGCTACGCCGGCGGCATCATGAGCGCGGCGACCGACGGCATCCTCGCCGCCCGCAAGCTCATCGCCCACCTTTCGCGCTAGCCCCCGAGCATAACGATCTTGGCCCTCTTAATTTGGGGACGG
>DJRK01000131.1:12973-34427 GCA_002440065.1 Atopobium sp. UBA6362
CCGTCCCCAAATTAAGAGGGCCGGTGGAGAGGCTAGGCGAGGCCAAGGTAGGCGAGCATGCCGGCAACGGCGACTTTCGCGCCGGCGACCGCGTGGACGACCGTCAGCGGGCCGTCGACCACGTCGCCCGCGGCAAAGACGCCCGGCACCGTCGTCTGCCCGTCCTCCCCCACCTCAAGCAAGCCCCTGTCGTTCGCGCACAGGCCGTCGGTCGTGAGGACGAGTTTGTTCTTGGGCAGCTGAGACGCCGCGATGATCACCGTGTCGGCGCGCCTGTGATCGAGCTCTTCTTCGTAGCCCGTGACCTTGCCCTCCTCATCGAAGACGGCGGTCCGGAACACGGGGCCCTCCTCGTCGATCGAGCAGATCGCCTTGCCGTAGACGATCTCGGCGCCCTCGAGCTCAGCGTACTCGACCTCCTCCGAGCTCGCCGAGACGTGCCTGCTGCGCGCGTACAGCGTAACTTTGCGCGCCCCGTGGCGAAGCGCCTGTCGCGCGACGTCCATGGCGACGTTGCCCACGCCGATAACGGCGACCTCGTCGCCGATATGGACCGACGAGGGGTTGACCAGGTAATCGATGCCGAACGCGACGTTGCCACGCGTCTCGCCGGGAATCCCGAGCTTGCGCGCGCGCCACGTACCCGTGCCCACGAACACCGCGTCGTATCCGTCGCGAAGAAGGTCGTCGATGTGCAGCGCGCCGCCGATCGTCGTGGACGGGCGGACGCGCACGCCAAGGTCGCACATGACCGTGCGGTATTTCTGCACGAGGGCCTTGGGCAGGCGGAACTCCGGGATGCCGTACTCCAGCACGCCCCCTATCTGCTCGCGCTGCTCGAAGACCGTGACGTCGCATCCGCGCTGGGCGAGCTTGATCGCCGCGGTGATGCCGGCCGGCCCGCTGCCGATAACCGCGACCGCCTTGCCGCAGGGCTCGGCGGGCTCGAATTTCGCGCGGTCAAGGTGCGCCGAACTGATGAAGCTTTCAATACTCGAGAAGTGGATCGGCGTCCCCTTGCGCCCCTGGACACAGGCGCCCTCGCACTGGCTCGAGTGGTTGCACACGATCGAGCACACGGCGCTCATGGGGTTATTCTCGAAGAGAAGCGCCCCGGCCTCGTCGATCTTCTTCTCCTTGAACAGTTTGATCGCCTGCGGGATCGGCGTGTGCACCGGGCATCCCGAGACCTGGCACAGGGGCCGGCGGCACTCGAAGCAGCGATTAGCTTCCTCAACGATGTGGATGGCCATCTCTAGATCCTCTCCCTATACGAAGCCGGCCGGCGCGCCCCACGCCGCGCCGGCCGTATCATGTCGAACCTTTATATCGCCGGATGAGCGCCCGACGCAGTCGCTCGCTAGTCGCGCACGCGGGCAACGGCCTCCATGGCGCCGCGACAGGCCTCGGTGACCTTCGCGAAGTCCCCGTCGGCAAAGAGGGCCGGCTTCACCATCCACGTACCGCCGCAGGCAACGATCGCGGGCGAGCTCAGGTACTCCTCGACGTTGCCCGTGTTCACACCGCCGGTGGGCATGAAGCGATGGCCGACGAACGGGGCGCACAGGGCCTTGATGGTGTTGAGGCCGCCGTACTGCGCCGCCGGGAAGAACTTCGTCACGGTCAGGCCGAGCTTGCGGGCCGCAGTGACCTCGGAGGGGGTCACGGTGCCGGGAAGCACGGGCACGCCCAGCTCGATGCAGTGCATGACGACGTCGGCATCGAAGCCCGGGCTCACGATGAAGCCCGCGCCCGCGGCGACGGCCTCGTCAACCTGCTCGACGCTGAGCACGGTGCCGGCGCCCACGGCGATTTGGGGCACCTCGTCGTGCATGGCCTTGATGCATTCGGCCGCGCACGCGGTGCGGAAGGTCACCTCAGCTGAGGGCATGCCGCCGGCCACGAGGGCGCGCGCCATCGGGACGGCGTCCTCAACCTTGTCGAGAACGACGACGGGGACAATGGCCAGGTCATGGAGCTTTTTGTAGAAATCCTCGAACATGATGGGTCCTTTCTGGATTGATGCCCAGGCGCACCCATGCGCGCCCGGCGCGATCTGCAAAGAAGGGCTAGCGGGCGACGCGCGTGCCGCCACCCGAGGCGGCAACGCCGGCGATCTCGGCCTCGGTCACGAGGTTTGCATCGCCTCGAATGCTCAGCTTGAGCACCGAGGCGGCGATGGCGTAGTCGATGGCGCGCTGCGGCTCATAGCCGTGGAGAAGCGCATGAAGAAGACCCGCATTGAACGCGTCGCCGCCGCCCACGCCTTCGAGAACGTGGACGTCGTGGGAGCCGCTGAACCAGTGCCCGCCGGACGCGGAGTCGTAAAGCACGCCCATCCACCGAGATCGCTCGACGCTCTGAATATCGCGCACGACGCTGGCGACCTTTTTGCAGCCATACGTCTCGCAGATCTGGCGAGCCATCTCGACGTAGGACTCGCGCTCCTCGATGCCGTGCTCGAGGGAGCCGGAGACGCAGGTGATGCCGAGGCCGGCCGGGGCGTCCTCGTCGTTCGCAATCGCGATGTCAACGAGGGGCAGAAGCCCGGCCATGACCTCCTGGGACTTCTGGGGCGACCACATCTTGCCGCGGTAGTTCACGTCGCAGACCGTGACGATCCCACGGGCGCGGGCGGCCTCAAGGGCCTCCTTGCACGCGGCGGCCATCTCGTCGGAGACGGCGGGCGTCACGCCGCTGAAGTAGAACACGCCGACGCCGTCGAGGATGGAGCCCCAGTCAAGCGCGTCGCGGCTGGCCAGATTGATGGCGGAGTACTTGCGGTCGTAGACGCATCCGTTGGAGCGCTGCGAGGCGCCGAGCTCGAAGTAATAGGAGCCCAGGCGGTCTCCCTCGCGCACCACGCGGGAGGTGTCCACGCCATAGGCGCGCAGGGCGCGCAGGGCGCAGTCGCCGATGCGGTTCGCCGGCACGACCGAGACATAGGCCGCTCTGTCGCCCTGGTACGCCAGCGAAAGGGCGGTGTTCGCCTCGGCGCCGCCGTAGCGGACGTCGAACTCGGTCGCCTGCTCGAGGCGCAGGTTGTCCCTGGGCGAAAGTCGCATCATGATCTCGCCGAAGGTGAGCACAAGGGTGTCCTTATCCATTCTTGCCTCCAAACAAAACAACTGATTACCTTTGAGAAATCGATTTACGAAATCGATTTCATGACTTGACCCGTATTGTATACTCGCCCCACAAGGAGCCGCAACGGATTTCTTCCTCAGCGGAGGGAAAGAGCAGACGGGAGGGCAGGCCCATGGCCCGCGTGCGAATCAAGGACATAGCCGAGCAGGCCGGCGTGAGCCCGGCCACCGTCTCTCGCTACCTCAACAACGCCTCCGGGGCCATGACCGAGCAGACCCGCGCCCGCATCGCCAAGGTCGTCGAGCGCACCGGCTACCGCCCGCTCGCCGCCGCGAGGTCGCTGCGCACCGACCGCTCCCAGCTCCTCGGCATCGTGCTCGCCGACATCTCGAACCCCTATTCCTCGGCGATGCTCGAAGCGCTTTCCCGACAAGCCGAGGACGCGGGCTACTCCCTCATAACGGCGGTCTCGGGCAACGACCCCGTCGCAGAGGCATCGGCCGTCAAGCGCCTCCTCGGCGCCGGGGCGGACGCGCTCATCGTGAACACCTGCGGCGGCAACGCCCAGGCGCTGCTCGACGCGAACAGGCACGCGCCGGTCATCCTTCTTGACCGCGACCTCGAGCGGGAGCCCACGAGAGGCGAGGAGGGACTCGACCTCGTCACGTCGAACAACGCCGAGCTCGTCGAGGGGCTCGTGGACGAGCTCGTGGCCTGCAGCTGCGAGCAGATCGCCTTCTTCACGCAGAGCGGCCTCACGAGCTCGATCAGGCGGGAGCGCGCGGCGAGCTTCGCCGACTCCCTCGCCGCGCACGGGATCGCGGGCCAGGTGGTCGCGCTCGAGGACGGCGACGCCGAGGCGAGCGCGCAGGTTTCCAAGCTCCTCGGCGAGTGGGGCGCGGGCGGGGAGCTCGGCCTCATCTCGGTGAACGGCGTGGTGTTCCTGCGACTCGTAGAGGCAATCCAGACCGCGCCCTCGGCGCCGGGCAAGGGCGTCGAGGACCACCTGCATCTCACGACCTTCGACGAGTATGCCTGGAACCGAATGCTCATGGGTGGCGTCACTACCGCGGCCCAGGACGTCAAAGGAATCGCAAAGGAGGTGGTCGAATGCGCGCTTGACCGCATAAACGGCAAATGCGGGCCCACGCGTCGCATCGAGGTGCCGGGCCGCATCATTCGGCGCACCTCGACCGAGTGCCAGGTCGGCAGGACTCCGCAAAACTCGAGGTCGTGATGGCAAAACCCGCTCGAGTTTCCCCGAAGGCGGCAGTCGGCCCATGATTGGGATCAACATATCGGAGCAGCGAACCGATTCAACCACGTTTATTCATGGATTGTGTCCGCCTTGACGAAAAGGTCGCCCTCACAACCGGCGCCGTATACGAAACCGGGGCGGCCGTTGCTATAGGACTCGAAAAACCGACATGCGGCGCAGCGCCTTACGCATGCGCGGGGCGTTCGTCCACATGGGTGTTCCGGACCATGCCTCACGTCCATTCGGTTTTTCACGCGCGTATCCCTACCATTTGACCCCTACATAGCCAAATCCAAATGGACGTTAGGAATGCGCGGGCGCAATCGAGCAAACGCGGCGCGTGCGCAGACCGCCGTCCACGGATCCGTCGCGCGCTTTATTTTGACCGAGAAGAAGCTCGTTCCATAAAGAACATCTTCATCGACGCGAACTTTCGGAACACCCAAAGCCCCTATGATAAAGGTCGTCCTCAAGAGAGTCGCCGAGCCCATAGGCCGCGCCACTTCTTTTATTTCTTCGGCTTCCATCGCCGACGGGTAGCGTGGGCGCTGCCTTTGCGCGCGCCGGCCTTGAGGCGCGCCATCACATCATCGGCGCTCGTGCCGTCCAGGCGCGTCTTTATCTCGACCAGCTGGTCGCGGAGCGCGGCCGCCCGCTCAAAATCCATATCCTCGGACGCACGGGCCATCTCGGCCTCGAGCCCCGCCGCAAGCGACTCCATCTCGTCACGCGAGAGCTCCGCGAGATCGATCCCGCTGTGACGGTCCTCTGGCGCCCCCTGCTCGTCGGCGCCCTCGCCGGAAGCGGAATAGAAGGCTCCGTGCCCCAAGCCGTCGCCGCGCGAGCGCTTCTTCTTGCCCACGTTGTCGTCGGCCTCGGCGATGAACCCGGAAATATCCGCGATGGACTTCTTCACGGTCTTGGGCACGATACCGTGCTCAACGTTGTACTGCTCCTGGATCCGACGGCGGCGGCGCGTCTCGTCTATGGCCTCGCGCATGGAGTCGGTGATCACGTCGGCGTACATGATCACCTGGCCTTTGGCGTTTCTCGCTGCGCGGCCCATGGTCTGGATGAGCGAGCGACGGTTGCGCAGGAAGCCTTCCTTGTCCGCATCCAGGATCGCCACGAGGCTGACCTCGGGAATGTCGAGCCCCTCGCGCAGGAGGTTGATGCCCACAAGGACATCGATGCGCCCCTCGCGAAGGTCGCGGATGATCTCCACGCGGTCGAGCGTCGCCGTGTCCGAGTGCATGTAGTTGACCTTCACGCCCTCGTCGAGGAGGTGGTCGGTAAGGTCCTCGGCCATGCGCTTGGTGAGCGTGGTCACGAGCACTCGCTCCTTGCGCGCCGTGCGGTCCTTGATCTCGTCGATAAGGTCGTCGATCTGTCCCTCGATGGGCCTGACCTCAATGAGGGGGTCGAGCAGGCCCGTCGGGCGGATAATCTGCTCCACTTGTTGCTGGCTCACGGACTCCTCGTAGTCGCCCGGCGTCGCGCTCACGTAGATGAACTGGGGGATGCGCCCCTCGAACTCATCGAAGCGCAGCGGGCGGTTGTCCAGCGCGGACGGCAGGCGGAAACCGTGCTCGACGAGCGTGACCTTGCGGGAGCGGTCGCCTTCGTGCATTCCGCGGATCTGCGGGACGGTCACGTGGCTCTCGTCGATGATGCAGAGCATGTCGGACGGGAAGTAATCGATGAGCGTGTACGGCGGCTCGCCCGGCTTGCGCCCGTCCAGGTGACGCGAGTAGTTCTCGATGCCGTTGCAGAAACCCATGGTCTCAAGCATCTCGAGGTCGTAGGCCGTGCGCTGCGAGAGGCGTTGCGCCTCCAGCAGCTTGTCGGCGGCCTTGA
The DNA here is from genome assembly GCA_002440065.1 of Atopobium sp. UBA6362. Classification (GTDB taxonomy): domain Bacteria; phylum Actinomycetota; class Coriobacteriia; order Coriobacteriales; family Atopobiaceae; genus Paratractidigestivibacter. The sequence continues at coordinate 19,176 of DJRK01000131.1, forward strand.
GCTCGGCCACGCGCGCCTCGAGCTCCTCGCTGATGGTCTTGAGGGCCCGCCCCACCTTGGGGCGCTCGGTCACGTAGTGGGACGCCGGCCAGATGGGAATGGCGTCGAACTCGCGCACGACCTCGCCCGTCACGTTGTCGATCTCGGCGATGAGCTCGACCTCGTCGCCGAAGAAGCTCACGCGCAACGGGTTCTCGGCGTACGGCGGGAAGACGTCCACGGTGTCCCCGCGCACGCGGAACGTGCCGCGGGACAGGTCGTAGTCGTTGCGGTCGTATTGGATGTCTATGAGCTCGCGAATGAGGTCGTCGCGCTCAAGGGGCTCGTCTTTGCTCACGTTGGGCGCCAGGCCGGCATAGTCCTGTGGGCTGCCGATGCCGTAGATGCAGCTCACGGACGCGACCACGATGACGTCGCGCCTCGACAGCAGGCTAGACGTCGCCTGGTGGCGGAGCTTCTCGACCTCCTCGTTTATCGATGAGTCCTTCTCGATGTACGTATCGGTCTGGGGGACGTACGCCTCGGGCTGGTAGTAGTCGTAGTAGCTCACGAAGTACACGACCGCGTTGTTCGGGAAGAACTCCTTCATCTCGCTGGCGACCTGCGCGGCAAGGGTCTTGTTCGGCTCCATGATGAGCGTAGGGCGATTGAGCGCCTCGATGGTCTTCGCCATCGTGAAGGTCTTGCCCGAGCCGGTCACGCCCATGAGGGTCTGGTAGCGCAGGCCGTCGCGGACACCCTGCGCGAGCCTGGCGATGGCCTGCGGCTGGTCGCCCGCGGGCTCATAGGGAGACGTCACGTGCAGCGGCTCGCCCTCGTCCTCACGCCCAAAACGCCGCAGCTCGCCGCCGAATCTCTCGGTTCCCATGCGCCCTCCCCTCCAGACGGTGATTTTACGTACAACTGTACCATCGTTCCCCGTGGGGAGGAACATCTGTTTTCAAGAAGTCCAAATAACTGGACATAAAAGGCCATAAAGCCCTTGCGCCTACTCTGCAGGCAGCCCGTTCGGGTAGCAGGTCTTATATCCCTCGTAAGCGGCTTTGACCTTCTCGAGGTAGAACCTCGTCTCAGCGAAGCTCACGTTCTCGGGCACGGAGCCGCCCGCCTCGAGCCAGCTCTGAACCGCGCCCAACCCCGCGTTGTACGCGCAGATGACCTCCTCGTCGGACCCCAGCTCGCGCTCGAGGACCCCCAGGTAGGCGCAGCCGTACTCGATGTTCGTCCGCGGGTCGGAGAGGCCGGAGGGGTCGAAGGCGGACCCGTCGACCTCCCCCTGGGCGGCGAGCGTCGACGCGGTGCCGGGCATGACCTGCATGAGTCCCACCGCGCCCGCGTCGGAGCGCGCCGACTCGTTCCAACCGCTCTCGCATTTGGCCACGGCGGCGGCGAGCAGCGGGTCGACCCCGTGCCGCTCGGCCGACTCCGTAATCGCGCCTGCATATTTCACCGGGAAGAAGACCTGAGCCACGAGCGTCGTGGGCGTCGCCGCGAGCGTGGCCGAGGCCACGTACGTCAAGAGGAGCGCGAGGAGCGGGAGCGTTCGGAACCAGCGGAAGAACCGGGTCTTCTTGCGCGCCCTAGGCATGGTCGGCCGCCTTCCAACCGCGAGCCTCGTGGGAGCCCCACCACTCGTCGACCGCGCGGGCAAGGTCGCCGGGCCCGCCGGAGTTGTCCAGCAGCGCCGTCGCATGCTCGCGAAGGTACCGATCGCTCGGCTGGTTCGCCGCGCGCCGATCGAAGTCGGCGACGCTCATGCCCCGGCCCTGCGCGCGCACGCGGCGCACCTCCAGCGGCACGTCCACCACCAGGATCTCGTCGGCCAGGTTGAAGAGCGGCTCCATGCGGTCGAGCAGCGGCACCTCGACGACGCAGACGGCGGGCGCGACGGCGGCGCAGGCCTCCCCCTCCAGCATGCGCACAAGCATGCGGCGGATATAGGGCAGCTCAATCTGCTCGAGCCGCGCCGCGGACTCGGGGTCGGCGAACGCGCGGGACGCGAGCAGGGGGCGCGAGATCTCGCCCGTCCGAGGGTCGACGAGGTCGTCGCCGAACTCTCGGGCGACCTCGGCGGCGCAGTCGGAGCCGGGCTCGAGCACGGCTCGCGAAAGCTGGTCGAGGTCGATGCGCCAGGCGCCGCGGCGCTCGAGCTCGCGGGCCACGGAAGACTTGCCGGAGGCGATTCCGCCGGCGAGGAAGACGATATACACGGATGCCCCCTAGTGCGTTTCGAGTGGATGCGGAGCGTCGCGACCGCATCCAAGGGAGGCGGCCGTGCGTGGGATAGCTATCTTCTCACAACGGTGCCGGACTCCGGCCGCAAAGGGGCTTCTCGCCAGCATTTCCACGGTCCGCAAGCGGGCCGGCCACAGCCAGGCAACATGCCCTGCGCACTCGCGAGAAGATTTTTTAAAAAAGTACTTGCATCCCTCTAAGCCGTTCCTGTATATTACTCCTTGCGCAAAACGCGCACCCCAAGCTTCGGGCGTTTAGCTCAGGGGGAGAGCGCTTCCCTGACACGGAAGAGGTCACAAGTTCAAATCTTGTAACGCCCACCAAATGTTTTCACCCCGCCGGGAAGTCCCAGCGGGGTGTTTTCTTATCTCGCGGCTCCTCATCGGCCACCGCAAGCCGTTGCCCATCCCACCCACGCGCCCTACTCGTCCCGCGACATTTATGTCCGTCCCGCGCGGTAAGATGGCTTCGCATGGCACGCAACCCGTCACAAGCCCGCCGCAAGGAGGCAGCATGAACGAAGAAGAGCTCAAGCAGCGCGTCGACGCCTACGTCGACGAGGTCTGGGAAGACGTCGTCGAGGACATCCGCTCACTCGTGCGCATCGAGTCGGTCGAGGACCTGGAACACGCCGAGCCCGGCAAGCCCTGGGGCCCCAAATCAAACGAGGCCCTGGTAGAGGCCGAGAAGATCGCCTCTCGCCTCGGCCTGGACGTAACGGACCTCGACGGCTACATCGGCTACGCCGACCTCGCCGGCGCCTCCAAGGACTACATCGCGACCATCGCCCACACCGACATCGTCCCGCTGGGCCTCGGCTGGACCTTCCCCGCGCTCGACGTCACCCGCAAGGACGGCTACCTCATCGGCCGCGGCGTCCTGGACGACAAGGGCCCCTTCGTGCTGTCCCTCTACGCGGCGCACTTCTTCCGCCGCCAGGTCGAGGCAACCGGGCAGAAGCTCCCCTACACCCTGCGCTGCATCATCGGCAACAACGAGGAGACGAGCATGGGCGACGTGCCGTACTACCTCGCCCGCTGCCCCGAGCCGCTCTTCTGCTTCTCGCCCGACGCCGACTTCCCCGTGATCTGCGGCGAGAAGGGCGTCTACCAGGGCGAGTTCTCCACCAACGAGCCGGTCGCGAACGGCACGCTCGTGGAGCTCGACGGCGGCACCGTGGCGAACGCCATCCCCGGCCTCGCGACCGCGCTCGTGCGCGCCGACGCCGCGGGCCTGCCCGCCGCCGACCGCATCGAGGTCGAGGACGCGGGCGACGGACTCGCGCGCGTGAGCGCCCACGGCAAGGGCGGCCACGCCTCGCTGCCCGCGGGGACCGTCAACGCCATCGGCCTTCTTGCCCGCTACCTGCTGGCGAACGGCCTCGTCGACGACGCCGCGAGGCCCTTCGTCGAGCTCCAGGTCGCCCTCACGCAGGACACCGACGGCTCGCACATCGGCCTCGCCACGGCGGACGAGAAGTTCGGCCCGCTCACCTGCATCGCCGGCACCGTCCGCACCAAGGACGGTCGCTTCTTCCAGACGATCGACACCCGCTACCCCACCTCCACCACGGGCGAGGCCGTCACGGAGCTCATGGGCGCCCTCGGCCGCGAGCACGGCTGCGGCTACCGCTGCCTCGAGGACAAGGTGCCCTTCTACATCGACCCCAGCTCCCCGCAGATCCAGACCCTGCTCAAGACCTACGGCGAGTACACCGGTCGCGAGGCCCGCGCCTTCTGCATCGGCGGCGGCACCTACGCCCGCAAGTTCAAGTGCGCCTGCGCCTTCGGCCCCCACGAGACCAACGCCGACGAGCCGTCCTGGGTCGGCATGGAGCACGGCCCGGACGAGGGCGTCTCCGAGGAGGACCTCAAGCGCGCGCTCAAGATCTACATCGTGAGCATCGCCCGCCTCATGGAGCTCGACCTCGCATAACGGCCCGGCGCACGCCCGTCGCGCAGCCGCCCATGACCCATCTACAAAGAAGACCGCCCATCTGGACGGTCTTCTTTCTTTCCCCTATTGCGCGGCGATCATCCGCTTGTCCTCGAGCTCGCGCGGCTGCCGCCAAACCTTCCACGCCAGCCAGGTGCAGCTGCCCATATAAAGAAGGTCGAGCAGCACATCGATGCTCGGCGCCCCGAGCTCGGACGCGGCGACGATCCCCCCGACCACGCGCGCCGCGTCGAGCGCGACCGCGATGACCGAGACGGCGAAGAACGGCACGATCTTCTCGGGACGGTTCGAGCCCCAGATGCCGAGCGCTCCCACGCCGATGTTCACGGCCGCCGCCACGCCGTTCGACACGAGCGCCACCAGGGCCGACTGTTCGTCCAGCCCCAGCTCGTCCAGCATCGAGGCGTTGCCGGCGGCATACAGCGCGATCGACGCGATCCCCACGACGACGGCCACGAGGGCGCCCTTCACGATGATGATCTCGGCCAGGAGGTGGAGGGTGCGCTGTCGGCCGGTGCGCAGGAACACCTCGCCCTTCACGCCCGCCTCGTGCTCCTGGGCGACCTTGTCGGCCAGGGTCGAGCACACGAGGACGTAGGTCACGGTGCTCGCGAGCACCACGGGGTTAAAGAGGATGAACATGCCCATGCCCCAGCCCCACACGATCGCCACGAGCAGCACGAGGCCGACGAAGTAGCACAGGAAGCGGTAGGGCCCCACGCGCGAGGCGTCGTCGGCCGCCTTGAGGCCCAGGTAGGCGGTCAGGAGGAGCAGCGCCGCCGCCGCGAGGATGATGCCGCCGTAGGTGAGCACGGTCCACATGCCCTCGTTCGCGAGCCCCAGGCGGTCCCCATAGAGAAAGACGAGCCCGGCGCCCAGCAGCACGAGCCCGCCCAGGATCGCCATGATGGCCGAGACGACGCGCAGCGTGACCTGCGCAGGGGTCCGGGGCACAGAGGGCCTGACGTCGCTCATGGCAGCTCCTTCGATCGGGGTTCGGCTCTTAAGCGAGTATACCCGTACCCCGCGTCGCAGGCAGGCCCTAGGCGCGCAGGTCGGGGCCTTGACCGAACTCCTCGACCTCGTAGTCGCTCAGCTGCGCCAGGAAGCCCTTCTCGGCGAGGGCGCGCTCGATGTCGTCGAGGGCCTCCTCGGAGTCGGCGGTCACGTGGTGGAAGTGGTACCCGCTCGTGATGAGCATGAGCGGCGAGGACTTCCCGCTGCGGATCTGCTCCATGTAATGGGCGACGTCCCGGCGGCTCGCGATCCCCAGCTCGCAGGAGAGCTTCCCGTACACGCGGTGGTTCACGAGGACGTCGCGCACGTGCCCGCCCAGGTCAACGATGCAGTCGAGCTCCTCGGGGGTCTGGTCCACGGTATGGTGGCACTTGAACAGCCTGCTCGGCCGCGTCGCCTCGCGCTCGAGCACATAGCCGCGGTTCGTCGAGTGGATGGGCCAGCCCTGCGTGCGGAGAAGAGCCATGTCCTGCACGATCACCTGGCGGGAGACCCCCTCCTCCCGGGCGATCGCCGCGCCGGAGAGCGGCGCCTCCGCCACCGAGAGCGCGCCCAGGATCTTCTCGCGCCGCTTGTCGCCCGCGGACGGGGCCGCCGCGTTCCCGGTCACGAGAGGACCTCGAGGTGCTTGAGCGACAGGTCGAGAATACCCGCGGAGTGCGTGAGCGCGCCGCACGAGACGATGTCCACGCCCAGGTCGGCGTACTCGGCGGCGTTCTCGGCGCACACGTTGCCGGAGGCCTCCGTGGTCGCGCGGCCATCGATCAGGGCGACCGCCGCCGCCATGTCCCCATGGCTCATGTTGTCGAGCATGATGATGTCGGCGCCGGCCTCCACGGCCTCGCGCACCATGTCCAGCGACTCGCACTCGACCTCGACCTTGGCGACGAAGGGCGCCGTCGCACGCGCCGCAGCGACGGCCTGGGCGACCCCGCCCGCGGCGTCGATGTGGTTGTCCTTGAGCATCACCGCGTCCGAAAGGCCGTAGCGGTGCAGGTGCCCGCCGCCCAAGCGCACGGCCTCGCGCTCAAAGAGCCTCATGCCCGGCGTCGTCTTGCGCGTGCACACGAGGCGCGTGCCCGAGCCCTCGAGCACGCGGGCGATCCTCGCGGTATAGGTCGCGATGCCGCTCATGCGCTGGAGGTAGTTCAGGGCCACGCGCTCGCCCTCGAGCAACGCCCGCACGTCGCCCGTGACGTTCGCCAGGTGCTGACCCTCGTGCACGTCGTCCCCGTCCGCGACCAGCAGCTCCACGTGGCTCTGGGGGTCGATGAGCGAGAAGACCCGCGCGAAGACCGCGAGCCCCGCGATCACACCGTCCTGCTTGCAGATGAGCCGCACCCGCCCGGGGCGCGGCTTGGGCATCACGGCCATCGTGCTGACGTCGCCGAAGGGCATGTCCTCCTTCAGCGCGGCCACGATCGCCTCGTCCATCTGTAATTGAACCATCGGATCTGTCATGTCGAGCGCCTCCTCAAGCGATCGCTACTTTGCCGCCACTTCGTCGATGCCGCACAGAAGGCTCACGTCCGTCACGTCGCGCGACCCCGCGATGAAGCGGCTCCGCGCGCACGCGGCGCTCGCGAGCTGCGCCGACGTGTCGGCCTCAAAGCGATCGCGCATGATCTTGTCGGCCGCCCTCTGGGCAAAGACGAGCCCTTCGAGCAGGCTGTTCGACGCCAGGCGGTTGCGCCCGTGCACCCCGTTGCAGCACGTCTCGCCCGCGGCGAAGAGGTGCGGCAGCGTCGTCTCGGAATCGCTGTTCACGTGGATTCCGCCCATGAAATAGTGCTGCGCCGGGACCACCGGGACGGGCTCCTTGAAGATGTCGTAACCCTCCTCGCGGCACTGCTCCGTGATGTGCGTGAAGTGGTTCGCGATCTCGTCGCGGGCGACCCGCTCGAAGGAGAGCCACACGTGCTCGGCGCCGGTCTTCTTCATCTCGGCCAGGATGTTGCCCGTCACCACGTCGCGCGGCTGCAGCTCGTCGCAGAAGCGCTCGCCGGCGTCGTTGAGCAGGATCGCGCCCTCGCCGCGCGCCGACTCGCTGATGAGGAAGCTGCGCCCGGGTTTTTGCGTCCAGAGCGTCGTGGGGTGGATCTGCACGTAGTCCATGTGCTCGAGAAGGACGCCGTGCTCGGCCGCGATCCTGCAGCCGTCGCCCGTGAGGCAGGGGAAGTTCGTCGAGTGCTTGTACAGGCCGCCGATGCCGCCCGTCGCCATCACGGTCGCGTCGGCGTTGATGACGAGCTTGTCGCCCGCCTCGTCCTCGGCGACCATGCCGCGGCAGACGCGCCTGCCGCGCTCGTCGAAGCCCTCGATGATGTCGGTCATCGTCGTGTGCTCGAGGATGCGGGCGTTGGGCAGCCGGCGCACGCACTCCAAGAGGTGCGTCGTGATCTCCTCGCCCGTGATGTCCTCGTGGTAGACGATGCGCGGGCGGGAGTGCGCGCCCTCGCGCGTGTAGTCCAGGCTCCCGTCCTCCTTGCGGGCGAAGCGGACGCCGCGCTTGATGAGGTCCTCGATGATCGGCCGGCTCGCGCGGATCATCATGTCCACGCTCTCCAGGCGGTTCTCGTAGTGGCCCGCGCGCAGCGTGTCCTCAAAGAACGCCTCGTAGTCGTCGGGATCGTGCAGGACGCAGATCCCGCCCTGGGCGAGCATCGAGTCGCAGCTCGCCACGTCCTCCTTGGAAAGAAGCACGACGTTGAGCGCGTGCGGGAGGTTGAGCGCGCAGTACAGGCCTGCCACGCCGCACCCGGCTATGACGACGTCGCAATCGATGGTCTTTGTGGACATCTTCTATCTCGCTTCCCTTTCCGGGCCCCGCGGCCTCGGACGCGTATCCAATGGGCTACTTCGCGTAATCGAGCATGAGCGAGAGCGCCTTGGTCGAGCCGCTCGCCACCTCGTCGCTCGGGAGCCCCACCTCGCCGGAGCCGTCGCGCAGGCAGGCGAGGACCTTCTCGGCGGTCACGCGCGCCATGTTGGGGCAGATGGGGGTCGTCGCGGGAAACCAGAAGCGCTTCCCTGAGCCCGCCGTCTGCGCCTCGAGCTCGTGAATCACCCCGTGGACCGTGCACACGATGAAGTCCTTCGCGTCGGAGGCAGCGGCATCGGCGATGATCTGCGAGGTGGAGCCCACGAAATCGGCCTCCTTGAGCACCCAGTCTCCGCACTCGGGGTGTGCGAGCACGCGCGCGCCCGGATGCTCGCGGCGGGCCGCCTCGACCTCGGCGAGCTCGATCGCCTCGTGCGTCGGGCAGAAGCCGTCGTTCAGGATGACGTTCTTCTCGGGGACTTGGAGGGCGACGTAGTGGCCCAGGTTCATGTCGGGGATGAAGAGCACGTTGTGCTGCGGGAGCGCGCGGACGATCTTCACCGCGTTGGAAGATGTCACGCACACGTCCGACCAGGCCTTCATCTGGCTCGTCGAGTTCACGTAGCACGCGACAGCCAGGTCGTCCCCGTACTTGGCGCGCGCCGCGTCGATCGTGGCCTTCTGCACCATATGCGCCATGGGGCAGTCGGCCGTGGGCTCGGGCATGAGGACGCGCTTGTCCGGGGAGAGCAGCTTTGCGCTCTCCGCCATGAAGTGGACGCCGCAGAAGATGAGCGTCTTGCAGTCGAGCGTCGCCGCCTTCTTCGAGAGGAAAAACGAGTCGCCGACGTAGTCCGCGAGCTCCTGGGCCTCCGGCGTCACGTAATAGTGCGCCAGGATCACCGCGTCCTGCTCGCGCTTGAGGCGCTCGACCTCAGCGCGCAACTGCTCGTCAACCATGCCATGTCCCCTCGTCCAAGGCCGACCCCGCCGGCCCGTTTTTGCAACGGTTAGCAGTATGGCACTTGACTTTACATGTGACAAGACAGTAAGCAAATCGTTCAGGCGGCCCTTTGCAAACCCTCCGGACCGCTCATTTGGCCCTTAACCTACAAACTTCGAGATTTGTTTGATTTACACGGCATATCTAAGTATCCGTCGCTCAAATCATGGCCAAATAGCCACATACAGTCCTCTCAATACTCCTTCAACTCATGCAAATCAAACAAATCTCGGACTTTGTGTCGCGGCCCCCTGCACAGCGCGCATGTGATAGCGTTCTACCATGGAAACCTGCATCTGCGACATATCGGCTCTCCGGTTTTGGCGCACGCCACCGGTTGTTCGTCTCTTGGCCACCAGCCAAGAGTACGGAACAGCCTGGGAATCGCTCATTGACGAGGCTCAAGCAACATCCCTTCATACCTCGCTTCTAGAAGAACTCCCGACCTGCCGCTCATTCGCCACCGGCCCCCAATGGCGGCACGCGAAGGGTCATGCCCAAAATCTACGCAATAGCTTTCTTCTCTTTGCGCCTAGCCTTGATGCTCCTATCGATATCCTGGTCACCACCTCCGCCGAGCGCAGAAAATCGAGTCTCATAACTCCGCGTCTTTGGTCCGGCGATATCGCTGCCGAATCGATAGTTCCCATTGCGGACGGTCTCTGCGTCGCCTCGCCCGCTTTCGCTCTTCAGCAAGTCATTGCCCGGGTCGGTCTCGTCCGTGGCCTCATGATGGCATCCGAGCTCTGCGGCTCCTTCGCAGTTTACGAACCTCCGAGGTGCATCTCCTCGCTCCTAGAGGGCCTCATCAACTCCCCCGACCCCCTCGTCGCACGGAAAGCGCACAAGGCTCTTCGACAACAGGGCGGGTGGGAACCCCTCATCGAATCGAATCGCCTCACCGGCCTTTGGTCTCGCCCTGCTTTACTTGAGCCGCATGAGCTTGAGCGCATAAGCGAGACAGGAGGGTCGGCACGCGGGAGGGCCACTTCCCTTAAAGTAGCGTCCCTCGTGAAACCGGGAGCCGCCTCTCCCCTTGAGGCTCAAGCCGGCATCCTGCTCGGTCTCTCCCGACGCCTCGGCGGCGAGGGGTTCCTTGATTTCGAGTTCAACAAACGGATCTCGCTTTCGCCGGCGGCCAAGCTTCTTGGAGGAAAGGCCGAGTGCTACTGCGACTTGTTCTTCGAGAACTCAGGCTTGGACATCGAGTGCCAGGGAAAGCTCGTTCACGATAACGAGTCCAGCTTCATTTCCGACTTCAACCGCTCTGCCGCATTGGAAGAAATGGGGATCAACGTGCTCTTCGCAAGCCACGAGATTCTGTCGAGCCCCCGCCGATTCGATGCCTTTGCCGGTCTCGTCGCGAAGAAACTCAATATCGCACGGCCAAAGCAGACCGACACGCACGCGAAGGCCGCGACCAAGCTACGTGCCGAGCTCTTCAGCGACTGGCGACGCCTCTTCTAGGCCATTCGTCGACCCTTTGCCGAGCAAAGTCCGAGATTTGTTTGATTTAGACGGAACATGCAAGTATAGCCGCCTCTTTTCGAGGCTATGTGCCCTCGAAAAGAGGCGGCTATACCCATCAAACCCAGACAAATCAAACAAATCTCGGACTTTGTGCCGCACCGACTGCCCGGAGACCTAATCCTGCGGCTTTCGCTCCTCTGAGCCATCGTCGGACGAAGCCACGACGTCCTCGGAATCCGCGTCACCGTCCTGCTCCTGCGCGCGCTTCTCGCGAATTTGGCGCACCGCCTCGCGAAGCGCCTCCTCGTCCTCGGCCTTGGCCACGGCGGCTGCGGCCTTCACGGACCGGCGCACCTCGACCACCACGAGCACGATGAGCGGCACCACAATCACGGGAAAAAAGACCAGCGGGTTCGAGAGGAGCGACGCCAGCACGCCTATCGCGGCGGAAACCCACACCACGCGCCCCACGATGTTCTGCGGGTACACCGGGTCGAGGTCCTCGACCGCGTTCGCGTCGCCCTTGGTCTTGAAGTATCGCTGGCCGGACGCATCCTCGCACACCTCCGAGATACGGTGGGTATTGAGCGCGCCGTCGAGGGACGAGTTCTCCGTCACCTTGAAGGTAATGACGTCGCCCACCTGCAGCTCGTTCGAGTCGACCTGCTGCACGACCACGAGGGAGTGCACCGGGATCGCCGGCTCCATACTCCCCGTGAGCGTGCGGAGGAAACTGTACCCGCAGATGCTCGGCACGTCTCCCCCGCCGGTGAACACCACGCGAAGAAGCACGATGAGCGCGGCCACGATGACCACCGTGGCCAACGCGTTGATTGCGCGCAGAACGTATTTCATCGCGCGTCGTCCCCATAGTTCTCGGGATCTCCCGGCTCCTCGGGATTCTCGCCGTGGCGAATCTTCTGGAGCAGGTAGTGGCCGAGGCTGTTGCTCTCGGCACGGCGCTGCGCGCGGTCGCGCTCGCGCTTCGCGCGCTCCAGTTCCGCACGAAGTTCCCCGAGCTCCTCGTCGGCCTTGGCGTGTGCGGCCGCAAGAGCCTCTTCGCGCGCCTTCTCGGCATCCGCCTGAGCTGCGGCAAGCTCGGAGCAGGCGTCCTCAAGCGCCCGGGCGAGGGCCGCCTCGGCATCGACCGCGCGCTTCTCGGCCGCGACTTGGGACTTCCTCGCCTGGTCGACCTTGGCGTCGGCCTCGCCCCGCGCCTTCGCGATGCTCGCCTCGGCTTCTTCGCGAGCGGCTCGGGCATTCTCGGCAGCCACGGCGCGAGCGGCATCTACCTGCAGCTTCGCCTTTTCCTTTGCGTCCGCCGCCTCTTGGCGAGCCGCCTCTGCGTCTACCCGGGTGGCTTCCAGCTGCGTCGCGGCCTCCGCCTTTGCGGCGGCGACCTGGGCCTCGGCATCGTCCCGGGCGGCCTTCGCAGCAGCCTCCGCCTCCGCTTTGGCGGCCTCGATCTGGCTCGCGGCATCGGCCTGTGCTGCAGCGACCTGCGCATCCGCGCGCTCCTGCGCGGCGGCAGCCTTATCGGCCGCGCGCTTGTCGGCGGCCTCGACGCGCGCCGACGCCTCGGCCTCCGCGGCGGAGACGCGGTCCTCGGCCTCGCTTCTCGCCGCGCTCACACTCGCCTCGGCCTCGGCCACAGCCGCCGTACGTGCCTCCTCGGCGTCCTTGGCCGCGGCGCGCGCGTCCTCGGCGTCGCCCTTCGCCTCTTCGCACGCGGCCTCGGCCACCTGCGCGCGTTGCGTCAGCTCCACCTCGCGGGTCTTGGCCATGTCGACCTCGTCCAAAAGGTCGTCACGCTCGTCGGTCAGGGCGTTTACCTGCACCTTCCACGCGCGCAGCTGGTCCTCGAGCTCGGCCCGCTCGGCCTTCTCCTTCTTCAGGGCCTCCTCGGCGTCGAGCTGCGCCTGCGTGACCTCCTCCACAAAGACGCGCCTGATTTCCACGTCCTCGATGTCGGGGCTGTCTACGACCTCTTCCTTGATCTTCTTGACGAACTTGGGCGCGATGGGCTCGCGATGGGTGCTCTCGACCTCGTCGAGCGCGCGCTCGTCCTCGGTCAGGCTCTTGAAGACGGTGTAGTTGTTCACGAGGTTGGTGTACATCTGCACCATGTACTCGTCGTCGAACGCCATCTCGGAGTCCTCGACGTCGATGGTGTAGCCCACCTTGTCGTAGCGCTCCATGAACTGCCACAGCTCGTAGCACTTACGGTAGTTCGGATCCTTCATGATGAGGTTCGTGCGCTGGATCGGGCTCCGCACCTTGGCGCAGCCGGCCATGATCTGGCAGAACGAGGCGTTCCTCAGTGCCATGACCAGACGCCTCACGCGGTCGATCCGCATAAAGACGTCCATGTTGTCGGCGTCGTTCTCGGCGAAGTTCTGGCGGTCCTTGACCGTCATCTCGACGTTGTACTCGATCTCCTCGTATGCGTCGTCGATCTTCGAGTGCATCTTGAAGCGGTTGCGGACCTCGTTGCCGGTCGACCAGAAGATCACGTCGGTGCGCTTGTCCACAAAGGTCAGGAGCCGCTGAATCAGGTGGTAGATGAAGCGGTTCTCGTAGAGGTCGTACGTCTGGACCGGCGTCACGTTGAGGATGCGGGTCGGATGGACCTCGCCGTCGTCGGACGGGGCGAGGAACTGCGTGTTCTGGCTCAGGTGGCGCACCGAGTCCGCGCTGATCTTCTTCGCGAGCGAGATCGGCACGACCTCTTCCTCGGTCTTGATGAAGCTGCGCGGCTTCTCGATGATCGTGTTGATCGCGTCGAGCGAGTCCTCGATACGGCTGATCCACTCCTCGTCGACCTTCTTGACCAGGACCTCGCGCTTCTGCTCGAGCTCGGTATCGGACGCGCGCGCCATCTCGTACAGGTAGCGGAAATACCGGTCATCGGCCTGGATCGGCTCCATCTGCTCCGAGAAGCTGTTGTAGAGGTCTTGAATCGTGTCAGACATGGTGCGCTCCCGTCAAGGCGAGGCGCGCCCCGGCCGCCCCTCCCGCAAAGAAGGACGAGCGGCCGGCGGCGCGTCCCGTCACAAGGCTTAGTAGAAGTTCTGAATGCGTCGCAGGTAAGAAACGCTGTCGGGCATGCCGCCCTCGCCGAAGGTCTTCTCGATGTAATCGATGAGGCCGCCGATCTCGTCCCGCACGAAGCTCACGTTCATGCTCTCGAACTTCTTCAGGACCTTGCGGGCGATGATGTAGTCCATGCCTCCGAGCTCCGTGCCGCCGCAGGCGACGTAGACCGGGATGAAGTCGTACATCTGCTTCATAATTCGGTTGCCGAAGGCCAGCTTGAAGCGGGTCTGGAGATACTGGTCCATCTTCTGCAGCTTCTCGAGCATCTCCTCCGAGATAACGTGCTCCACGCGCGCCCGCTGAAAGAGGTACTGCAGGTGCTCGGCCGTCACGTGAACGCGCGGCGTATCCGGGCACTCGAAGGCGTCGGCACGCTCGTTGAGCTCGATGGGGATGGCGCGGTCGTAGACCTTGTCCGTGATCGTGAACGTGGAGTCGTCGTTGTTCGCCGTGCCCACGAACCACAGGCTGTCGGGAATCGTGATCTTGCCGTCGTGGAGGTTCTTGGGGTCGCCCGCCCAGGCGGTCGGCACCAGGTCGAGCACCCACTCGTCGTGGGACGGCATCTCGAGGACGCTCAGGATCTCGGCGAAGTAGTACTCGACGCGCGCGAGGTTCATCTCGTCCAGGACGATCGTGGACGGCGCCGCGGTGAGGCCCGCCTCATACGTCGCGCGCAGGAACTCGGTCTCGTTGAAGCGCTTGGAGAACTCGTTGAAGTAGCCCAGGATCTCCGTGCGGTCGCGGTAGGACGGCTGAACCGAGACGATCGTGGCGGGGTTGTCGAGGTAACGGCTGAAAGAATACGGCAGCGACGTCTTGCCGGTACCGGAGATGCCCTCGAGGATGAGGAGCTTCGAGGCGGCCATGCCGGCCACGTAGCGGCGCACGATCTCGGGCGTGTAGTACAGGTGCATCTCGCTGCACGCGAAGTTGCGGTAGCCGTCCACGAACTGCTCGAGCGTGATCGAGTCGTCGTACTCGGGCGGCACGAGGTCGCGGTACTTGAGGTCCACGAGGCTGAGCTTGGGGAAGCGGTTGGCCTGGGCGATCTCGCGCTCCTCGGCCTCCGTCTTCGCCTCGACCGTGGCCTTGGCCATGGCTGCCGCGGCACCGGAGACGGACTCGGAGTCGAGCGAGAAGTTCGCCTTGCCGCCGGCGACGGCCACAGGCGCCCCACCGGCCGCGGCGCCCGCACCGGCGCCCGTCACGTTCGCGACCGTCGGGATCACGTCGTCCGTCAAGGCCGAGGCCCCCGCGTACGGGATGCGCTCGACGCCACCCATGGCGTTGACCTTGAGCGCCAGGAGCTTGTTCTTCTCGTCCATGAGGTCGAGGACTTGTTTGTTCAGGCGGCCGATCTCGCGGTAGAGCGCCTTGTTGGAGGAGTCGTCGCGCTTGATGTCGTGGTTCACCACCGCGCGGCGCACGAGGATGACCACGATGAGCACCGGCACGGCGATGAGCAGCAGGAAGAGGATCACGGCGCCGATCTTGCCCACGATGTCGAACGTGTTGAAGTACGTGATGAAGATGCCCCAGTACTGGAGCCAGCCAAAGACCAGCAGGTTAAGGATGCTGTTGATCACATCGGCGATGTTGTACGCGACCTTGGCCAGCATCTCCCAAGCAAAACTCAGAAACTCGCTCACGG
>DJRK01000141.1 GCA_002440065.1 Atopobium sp. UBA6362
CGGCCTCGGCGGCGGCCATGCGGACGCACTCGTCGTAGTTGACGTCCTCGATGGTCACCTTGGCGCCCTCGGCGGCGATGTTGTCGAAGCGGGGCTTGGTGGAACCCTTGGGCATGTGCACGACGGCCTTCTGGCCGAGCTTGTTGGCCGCCCAGGCCACGCCGCGGCCGTGGTTGCCGTCGGTGGCGGTGAAGAAGGTCGCCTGGCCGAAGTCACGGGCGAGCTGGTCGGAGGTCAGGTAGTCGAAGGTGCAGTCGGCCACGTCCTTGCCGGTCTCGTCGGCGATGTAGTTGGCCATGGCGAAGGAGCCGCCGAGGACCTTGAAGGCGTTGAGGCCGAAGCGGTAGCTCTCGTCCTTGACGCACAGGTTGCCCAGGCCCAAACGAGCCGCCTGGCCGTCGAGACGGGCAAGCGGGGTCACGGAGTACTGGGGGAAGCTCTTGTGGAACGCACGGGCCTTGGCGACGTTCTCCAGAGACATGATGCCCAGGTGCTTGTCGTCGCTCTTAGGCATCTTGTTGACGGCCCACTGAATCTTCTCGCTCACTGAATCCTCCTGACTGCTGTCTTCTTTCCAACTTTTTGTTTGTCTACCAAACAATAAGTTTGTAATTCCATATAAGCACACTCGTGGGAACTTTCAAGGCTTGTTTTGGCGAGCTGGGTGAGCGTTGACTATTTCGCCGCGAACGCTATCAGTGAGAACAACGGGATATGGAGCGTTTGTGACGGGAGGCGCGAGCGGGCGGTCTGGCTGGGCGAGCGTCTTTTTGGGCCATCGGACGACGGTGCGGGAAGTTGTTCGCTTTTGGCGCAAACATACCCTGGGCAAGCTGAGCGCGAGAGCCTCGATGACCGTGTATTCGCTGGTAGGGGCAAAGAATTCGGCAAGCGGAGGACGGCCCGGCGGGCTTCTTGGCAAGCACCCTAACAAATGTGAAGGCTACACAAACGAATCGGCCCGTTGTGAAGGCTGCACAACGGGCCGATCTGGCAAAAACCTACGAATTGCAGGCTGCACTTTGAATGTGCAGCCTTCCCTTTCGCGCGCCGAGAAGGCCGCGACGAGACGATGCGCACCGAGAAGGGCGCGCCGCCCCTTACGCGAGGTCGATCTCGCGGCCGGAGACGTACTTGCGCACGAGTCGCCCGCCCTCCTCGGCGAGGTAGACGTAGCGCTCCAGGCGCTCCCAGACGCCGAGCTCGCGCGGCGTGCGGATGCCCGAGTCGTCGAGCACGAGCGCGTCGAACTCGTAGCCCGCCTCGAAGGAGCCCACGCGGCCGAAGAACGATCCGCCGCCAATGGTCGCCAGGTAGAAGGCCTCCTGCGTCGTGAGCGGCGCGAGGTCCTGGTCGACGAGGCGCCAGCGCAGCTTGGAGACGGCCACGGCGTCGGCCATGCAGCGCCACATGGAGAGGTCGGCGCCGCCGGCGACGTCGGTGCCCAGGCCCACGTTCATGCCCAGGTCGAGGTAGCGGCGGATCGGCGCGATGCCGCTGGAGAGCTGGGCGTTGCTCTGCGGGCAGTGTGCGACGTAGGTGCCGGTGCTGCGCAAAAGCTCGGTCTCGGTCTCGTCGGAGTAGATGCAGTGCGCCATGACCGTATGCTCGCCGAGCATCCCAAAGTGGTCGTAGGCGTCGCCGTAGCAAGAAGACCACGGGCAGAGCTCCTTGACCCAGCCGCACTCGGAGGGGTTCTCGGAGAGGTGGCTCTGGACGGGAAGGCCCTGTTCATGGGCGATGTCGGACAGCTCCGCCATGAGCTCGTCGGTCACGCTGGGGGTGAAGCGCGGCGTGATGATGGGGGCGGTGTGGTCGTAGCGGCCCTCGACGTCGGCGAGCCAGCGGCGGGTGTCGGCGGCGGACTGGGCGGTCTTCTCCTCGAGGTTCTCGCCGCCGTTGCGGTCCATGTTCACCTTGCCCACGTACGTGGAGAGGCCCGTGGCCTCGAGCTTGTCCATGAGGAGCTCGGTGGCCGGGACGTGCATCGTGCCGAAGACGACGGCGCGGGTCGTGGGGCTGCGGCGCAGGTCGTCGGCGAAGATGTCGTAGGCACGGCCGGCGTACCCGAGGTCGGCGTAGTGCGCCTCCTCGGGGAACGTGTGGGTGTTCAGCCAATCGAGGAGCTCGAGGTCCATGCCGAGGCCGCGGAAGGCGTACTGCGGGGCGTGGATGTGGATGTCGCTCATGCCGGGGACGACGAGCTTATCGCCGCAGTCGACGAGCGGCAGGTCGGCGTACTTCTCGGGGAGCTCGGGGAAGACGCCCGCGGACTTGCCGTCGACGCACACGACGTAGCCGGATTCCGTGACCGAGACCTCCTGGGGGCTCACGGAGTAGCAGACGTTGCCCTTGAGGACGAATGACTTGGGTTGCATGGTGGACGGTCCTTTCTTAGAGGTGTGTCCTTGTCGGCCGCGCTCGGCGGGGACGAAGGCGCATGGCCCTCCCCCGCCGGACGCGACGGGCTTCTTAGATAAGGATGTACTTCACGACGAAGACGACGGCGAGCACGTACATCATGGGGCTGATCTTCTTGCGGTTGCCGCTCAGCAGGTTGATGAGCACGTAGGAGATGATACCGAGCGAGATGCCCTCGACGATGCTGTAGCACAGCGGCATGCCCATGAAGCACAGGAACGCGGGGATGCCCTCGGTCGCGTGGTCGAAGTCGATCTTGAGCAGGGAGCTGGCCATGAGGAAGCCCACGATGACGAGCGCGGGGGCCGTGGCGAAGGACGGGATCGCGAGGAAGATCGGCGAGAGGAACATCGAGAGCAGGAAGAGCACGGCGGTCGTGAGGGTCATGAGGCCGGTGCGGCCGCCCTCGGCGATGCCGGCCGCGACCTCGACGGAGCAGCAGGTCGCGGAGTTGCCCAGGACGCCGGCGACCATCGTGGCGACGGACTCGGAGGCCATGGCGCCGCGGACGCCGGGCATGTTGCCCTCCTCGTCGAGAAGCCCCGCCTTGGCGCCGAGGCCGATGAGGGAGCCGACCGTGTCGAAGAGGCTCGTGAGCAGGAACGCGAAGGTCACGACGAGGAAGCCGAGGTTCGCGATCTGCGAGAAGTCCATCTTCATGAACGTGGGCGCGAGGGACGGGACGGCGAGGCCGCGCGAGAAGTCGGGAAGAAGGCTCGCGTAGCCGGCGGCGGGGTCGGGGACGTAGAGGCCGCAGAGCTCGCAGACGATGCCCAGGATCCAGGTGATGAAGATGCCCAGCAGGATGTTGCCCTTGACGTTCTTGGCCATGAGGACGGCCGTGACCACGAGGCCCGCGAAGAACAGCACGACGCTGATGCCCGCGGTGTTGAACGTGCCGTCGGCCATGCTGCCCGTGAACGAGAAGATCGAGACGAGCGTGGCGGAGCTGGAGACCACGAGGCCGGAGCTCTTGAGGCCGATGATGGTGATGAACAGGCCGATGCCCGCCGAGATGGCGTACTTGAGGTTGAGCGGGATGGCGTCGAAGATCTTGTCGCGCAGGCTCGTCATCGAGATGACGGCGAAGACGAGGCCCTCGAGGAAGATCGCCGCGAGCGCGACCTCCCAGGTGTAGCCCATGCCGAGCACGACGGTGTAGGCGAAGTAGGCGTTGAGCCCCATGCTGGGGACGAGGACGAAGGGGTAGTTCGTGAGCAGCGCCATGACGACGGTGCCCAGGAAGCACACGAGGGCGGTTGCCGTGAAGACGGCGCCGGAGTCCATGCCGGCGGCCGACATCACGGAGGGGTTCACGGCGAGGACGTACGCTGCGGTGACGAAGGCGGTGACGCCGGCAAGCAGCTCCGTGCGCACCGTGGTTCCCCGTTCCTTGAGGTGGAACAGGCGGTCGAGCTTCTCTTCCATCAGGTTTCTCCCTTAGACCGCCGCGGGCGCACCCGCGGCTACGCTGGATGTGGCGGTCTGGCGGCCCGCGCATCCGCATCGTACGCATGCGGCCGTGCTCGCGGCGCCCTACCGGAGGTCACAGGGGCGGTTTGCTTGGGCAGCGGCCTTCTCGAGTTGCCGGTCCCCCCGTCCCCTGCATCGGGTCACCACGTAATGTAATAAATTCTCGTCCGCGATAATTGTTTCTTATTGCAAGCGGTCGAATTCGAGTCGCAAACGGCGGAACGGCTCCTGACCTGGCGTTACGCAAAGAAAAACGCAACGTTTTGGCGCCTGATGCCGCGCATTTTCGACGACCGTTTGACCCCGGCCGCCCACGCCCGCGCAACCTCGCCGTTCGCTTGACCCCGGCCACCAAATCGCGCGCAACTTCGCCGTTCGCTTGACCCCGGCCTCCTGCGGCCGCGCAACCTCGCCGTTCATTTGACGAAACCGCGCAAGAAACGCATCCGCTTGGTCTTCTCGGCATCAAGCCAACGTGATATTTGCGCGCTGGTGTCAAAGAGACGTGCTATTTGCGCAGCCACCCCCGTCGCCGCCCGCCCACTTACAGCTCTGTGACGACTTTGTGACCATTCCCTCTCCCGCGACGAGGCCCGCACGCGAACGGGTAGTCTCTACCACCGTTAATTGTTTCTAGTGTAAGGAGGTTTTAGTGGAAGATATCCCGACAGACTTCAACGAGCTCTCGCTCGAGCTGCTCAAGGAGTTCGGCGGCCTCGGCCGACGCATGTCGCCCGGCATGCGCAACGCGGCCCGCGGCGAGATCGGCGTCATGCGCGCCCTGGACGCCGCCGCCAGCCCGCTCACCCCGACGCAGATCGCCGAGCATACGCACCTCTCGTCTGCGCGCGTGGCGAACGTCCTGCGCTCCCTCGAGGAGAAGGGCTTCGTATCCCGCGAGCACTCGAGCGAGGACCGCAGGCGCGTGACCGTGAGCCTCACGCCCGCGGGCACGGAGGAGATCGCGCGCGGCAAGGCGGAGTTCGAGGCCCAGGCCAGCGCGTTCCTCGCCCAGCTCGGCCCCGAGGACACCCACGAGGCGCTGCGCATCCTGCGCCGCGTGAACCGGATCATCGACCAGAGGCGAGCGGACGGCACCGCAGCGATGCCCTTCTCGCCCAATCAGGAAGGAGGCTGCCCCCGTGAGGATCATTAAGCTCTTCAAGAACCACGTCCTCGCCCTCGTCGCCGCCGTGGCGCTCATCGTCATAAGCTGCAACGCGGACCTCGCGCTGCCCAACTACATGAGCGAGATCGTGGACGTGGGTATCCAGCAGGGCGGCATCGAGAGCCCCGTGCCCGACACCATCCGCGCGGACTCGCTCGCCGACCTCGAGATGTTCATGTCCGACGAGGACACCGCCACCGTCGAGGCCGCCTTCGGCCCCGCCGACGCAAACGGCGTGCGCGCCTACACGGGCTCAGCCGCCGACCGCGCCGAGGACGGCGCCGTCGCGAACGCCATGAGCCTGCCGGAGACCGTCGCGCTCGCCCTCCAGCAGGGCATCGACGCCTCCACGGTGAACGGGTCCATGACGGGCACGCTCGACATGGACTCCGTCCGCGCCGCCGTCGAGGCGGGCATGCTCCCCAAGGAGCAGCTCGTCGAGGCCGCCGGCTCCATGAGCGACGCCATGGGCTCCATGGGCGGCTCCATCGTCAAGCAGCGCGCCGTCAGCTACGTGCAGCAGGAGTACGAGGCCCAGGGCATCAGCCTCGAGGACGTCCAGGGCTCCTACCTCGCCGGGATGTCGGCCAAGATGTTCGGCCTGTGCCTCGTCTCGCTCGTGGCGACGATCCTCACGGGCGCCGTGGCGTCCCACACCGCCTGCACCATCGCCCGCGACCTGCGCCGCGAGACGTTCGACCGCGTCATGCACTTCTCCCCCGCCGAGGTGGGCAAGTTCAGCCAGGCGTCCCTCATCACGCGCTGCACGAACGACATCCAGCAGATCCAGATGGCGACGACGCTCTTCATCCGCATGGTCCTCATGGCGCCCATCATGGGCATCGTGGCCGTCACGCGCGTGCTCGCCACGCACACGGGCCTCGAGTGGACCATCGGCGTCGCCGTGATCGCGGTATCGGCCGTCGTGGGCGTGCTCATGGGCCTCACCATGCCCAAGTTCAAGAAGATGCAGAAGTTCGTGGACCGCGTGAACCTCGTCGCCCGCGAGATGCTCGACGGCCTCATGCCCATCCGCGCCTTCGGCCGCCAGGAGCATGAGCTCGAGCGCTTCGACGACGCCAGCCGCGACCTCATGGACACGCAGCTCTTCACGAACCGCGCCATGAGCTTCATGATGCCGCTCATGATGTTCGTCATGAACTGCGTGACCGTGCTCATCGTCTGGGCCGGCTCACACGGCGTGAACGACGGCGTCATGCAGGTCGGCGACATGATGGCCTTCATCTCCTACACCATGCAGATCGTCATGGCGTTCATGATCCTCACCATGGTCTCGGTCATGCTGCCGCGCGCCGAGGTCGCCGCCGAGCGCGTGGACGAGGTCCTCTCGACCCCGACCTCCATCAAGGAGCCCGCGCACCCGCAGCTCCCCGCCGCGGACGCCCCGCGAGGCGAGCTCTCCTTCCACAACGTGAGCTTCCAGTACCCCGACGCCCGCGAGGACGTCATCGGCGGCGTGGACTTCACCGTGCGCGCCGGCGAGATGCTCGGCATCATCGGCTCGACGGGCTCGGGCAAGTCGACGCTCGTCCAGCTCATCCCGCGCCTGTACGACGTCACGGGCGGCAAGATCACCCTCGACGGCGTCGACGTGCGCGACCTGCCCCTCTCGGAGCTCCGCCGCCGCGTGGGCTACATCCCGCAGCAGGGCATGCTCTTCTCGGGCACCGTCGAGAGCAACCTCAAGTTCGCCGGCGAGTCCGTGACCGACGGCGACATGCGCGAGGCCGCCCGCATCGCCCAGGCGACCGGCTTCATCGAGGAGCGCGAGGGCGGCTTCGGGTCCCCGATCAGCCAGGGCGGCGGCAACGTCTCGGGCGGCCAGCGCCAGCGCCTCTCCATCGCGCGCGCCCTTGCCAAGAAGCCCGAGATCGTGGTCTTCGACGACTCGTTCAGCGCCCTCGACTACAAGACCGACGCGCTCCTGCGCGAGGAGCTCGCCCGCACCCAGAAGGACGCCGCGCTCGTCGTCGTCGCGCAGCGCATCGCCACGATCATGCACGCCGACAAGATCGTCGTGCTCGACGAGGGCCGGGTCGTCGGCCAGGGCACGCACGAGGAACTTCTCCGCAGCTGCCCCGCATACCTAGAGATCGCCCAGTCGCAGCTCTCGGCAAAGGAGCTCGGGCTCACCGACGCCGAGATCGCGCAGGTCATGGAAGGAGGCGAGCGCTAATGGCAGACGATAACGCCAAGACGGCCGCGCCCAAGCGCGCGGCAAGGGGCCCCATGGGCGGCCGCGGCTTCGGCGGCGGGCGCTCGATTGAGAAGGCCAAGGACTTCAAAGGGACCATGTGGAAGCTCATGGGCTACATCGGCCAGCACAAGGTCGCGGTCTTCTTTGCCCTCGCCTTCGCCGTGTGCTCCGTGATCTTCAACATCGTGGGGCCCAAGGTCCTGGGCCAGGTCACGACCAAGCTCTATGAGGGCCTCGTGGCCAAGGTCAACGGCACGGGCTCGGTCGATTTCGACTGGATCGGCAAGACGCTGCTGTTCCTGCTGGGCCTCTACCTCGCGAGCTCCGCGTGCAGCCTCGTCCAGGGCTGGCTCATGACGGGCGTCACGCAGAAGATCTGCTACCGCATGCGCAAGGAGATCGCCCACAAGATCTCCGTCGTGCCCATGAGCTACTTCAACGGGCACAGCAAGGGCGACGTGCTCTCCCGCATCACGAACGACGTCGACACGCTCGGCCAGAGCCTGAACCAGTCCGTGACGCAGCTCATCACCTCGATCACGCAGATCCTGGGCGTGATCGTGATGATGCTCTCCATCAGCCTGCCGCTCACGGGCGTGACCGTGCTCACCCTGCCCGCCGCGGCGATCATCATGATGGTCATGATCCACTTCTCGCAGCCGTACTTCCGCGAGCAGCAGCAGGTCCTCGGCGCCGTGAACGGCGTCATCGAGGAGGACTTCGCCGGCCAGAACGTCATCCAGGTCTTCGACCGCGCCGACGCCGCCGTGGCCGAGTTCGACGAGAAGAACGACCGCTTGTTCGTCTCGGGCTGGCGCTCGCAGTTCCTCTCGGGCCTGATGATGCCGCTCATGAGCCTCGTGGGCAACATGGGCTACGTGGCCGTGGTCGTCGTGGGCGCCCAGCTGGCGCTCACCGGCAACGCCACCCCCGGCGACATCCAGTCGTTCATCCAGTACGTGCGCAACTTCACGCAGCCGGTCCAGCAGCTCGGCAACGTGAGCAACACGCTGCAGTCCATGGCCGCGGCGACCGAGCGCGTCTTCGAGTTCCTGGCCGCCCCCGAGGAGGAGCAGTGCGATGAGCCCCAGGTGGCCGAGAAGCGAGCCGGCCTCGTGGAGTTCGACCACGTGAAGTTCGGCTACGAGCCCAACAAGACGATCATCCACGACTTCAGCTGCGCGGCCGAGCCCGGTCAGACCGTGGCCATCGTGGGCCCGACCGGCGCCGGCAAGACGACGCTCATCAAGCTGCTCCAGCGCTTCTACGACGTGGACGCCGGCAGCCTGCGCGTCGAGGGCATCGACGTGCGCGACTGGGACCGCGCGGCGTTGCGCGAGGAGTTCGCCATGGTGCTGCAGG
>DJRK01000002.1:0-20058 GCA_002440065.1 Atopobium sp. UBA6362
TTGTTGATGATGATGCCGATGGCCTTGGCGGTGTCCATCGAGGAGCCGCCGCCGATGGTCACGATGGCGTCCGCCTCGGCGGCCTTGAAGGCCGCGACGCCGTCCTGGACGTTCTTGATCGTGGGGTTGGGCTTGATCTCGGAGTAGAGGCTCCAGGCGATGCCGGCGGCGTCGAGCTCGTCGGTCACCTTGGCGGTCACGCCGAACTTGACGAGGTCGGGGTCGGAGCAGACGAAGATCTTCTTGTAGCCGCGGCGCTGGAGCTCGCCGGGGATCTCCTTGATGGCGCCCTGGCCGTGGTAGCTGATGGTGTTGAGGACGAAACGGTTAGCCATGCGAATTCCTCCTTGGTAAGAAAAGCCAACGGTTGTCGGCTTGCACGGCTCAATTATGCCCTCGCATAAACGTTTTGATACTGTTTATATCGGTACGCGCGTTCGCCGATATTTCCCTACCGTTCACAAAAAACGAGGGTGCGCCCCACAACGTTTTGCACAGAAACCCGGCACGAAACGTTACTGGGCCGCACCCTCGAGAAGCTCGACGAGAGCGGAACGGAAAGACCGCGGCGTTAGAGCGACCGCAGCGCGTCGACGAGGGAGATCTTGCCCTCGGCGACCTCGGAAGCCTGCTTGATCACTCGGGCGGGCACGCCGGCGACGACGGCGCCCGCCGGCACGTCCTCCACGACCACGGCGCCCGCGGCCACGACGGCGCCCTTGCCCACGCGCACGCCCTCGAGCACCACGGCGTTCGCGCCGATGAGCACGTCGTCCTCGATGACGACGGGCGTCGCGCTCGCGGGCTCCACGACGCCGGCGAGGACGGTGCCGGCGCCGATGTGGCACCTCTTGCCCACGGTGGCGCGCCCGCCCAGGACGGCGCCCATGTCGATCATGGTGCCCTCGCCGATGACGGAGCCGATGTTGATGACGGCGCCCATCATGATGACGGCGTTGTCGCCGATTTCGACCTTCTCGCGGATGATGGCGCCGGGCTCGATGCGGGCATGGATGCCCTTCTTGTCGAGCATGGGCACGCCGGTGTTGCGGCCGTCGTTCTCCACGACTTGGTCCACGATGGCGTCGCCGGCGGCCTCGAGCGCGGGCGCGAGCTTCTCCCAGTCGCCGAAGACGACCTTGCAGGACTCGCTGCCAAAGACGTGGTCGGCGGTCGAGAGGTCGACCTCGGCGCCTTCCTTGAGCTTGAGATAAACCTTGACGGGCGTCTTCTTGGGCGCCGTCGCGATGTAGTCGATGATCTCCTGAGCGTCCATGGGATGCCCTCTCTCTTGATCTCGTTCGGCAGCTACTCGAACATGAGCTGCTCGAAGGTGTAGAACCCGTTCTCCTTGCGCGCGAGCAGGCGCTTCGCCGCGGCGACGGCGCCGTTGACGAAGATCTGGCGGCTCGTCGCGCGGTGCGTGAGGCAAACCTCCTCGTCGGGGCCGAAGAAGTGCACCTCATGCGTGCCCGCGACCGTGCCGCCGCGCAGGGAGTGCATGCCGATCTCCTTGGCGGGGCGCTCCCCCACCATGCCTTCGCGTCCGTAGGCGACCGAGCAGGCGCCCTCGGGGTCGACGGCCTCGAGCAGGAGCTTCGCCGTGCCGGAGGGTGCGTCGACCTTCTGGTTGTGGTGGGTCTCCACGATCTCGCAGTCCCAGTCCTCGAGCGCGAGCGCGGCCTGGGCGGCGACGCGCCTCAGGACGGCGACGCCCAGCGAATAGTTCGCCGAGTAGATCACGCGGGTCTTCTCGCCCAGGGCACGCAGCTCGGCGAGCTCGGTCTCGGAGAAGCCCGTCGTGCCCGAGACGAGCGCGGCGCCGGTTCGCGCGACGTAGGCGAGCACGTGCGGCAGGCCGGCCTTGTTCGAGAAGTCGATCACGAGGTCGACCACGGGCGCGCGGCCGTCGAGCTCGTCGGCGTTCGTGACGTCGTAGACGCCCTCCACGGCAAACCCGCCGTCCATCTCGAGCTTCTGGCGGATGAGCGCGCCCATGCGCCCCCCGCCCACGAGGATGACGCTAGTCAATGATCCCAGCCCCCTTCATAGCGGCGAAGAGCCTCTCGCGGTCCGCGTCGGTCATGGGCCACAGCGGCTTGCGGTAGTTCTCCTCGATGAGGCCCATCTTGGCCAGGGCGGCCTTCACGGGGATGGGGTTCACCTCGCAGAAGAGCGAGTGGACGAGCTCGAGGTTGTCGATCTGGATCTTGCGCGCGCCCGCGACGTCGCCGGAGAGGAACTTCGCGCACATGTCGTGGACCGTGCGCGGGGCCACGTCGGCCCAGACCGAGATGACGCCCGTGGCGCCCAGGCTCATGAGGGGCACGACCATGTCGTCGTTGCCGCTCAGCATGTGGAAGTCGTCGGACAGCAGGTGCGCGATGGACGCGGCATAGGAGATGTCGCCGGAGGCCTCCTTGATGCCCCAGGCGTTGGGGTGCTTGGAGAGGCGCTCCACAACGGCGGGGCTGATCTTGCAGCCGGTGCGGCCGGGGATGTTGTAGAGGATGCACGGAACGTTGACGACGTCCATGACGTCCGCCAGGTGGTGGTACATGCCCTCCTCGTTCGTCTTGTTGTAGTACGGGCTGATGAGAAGGAGCCCGTCCACGCCGAGCTTCTGGAGCTCGAGGCTCTTGCGCAGCGACTCGCCCGTGCAGTTGGAGCCCGAGCCGCCGATGACCGGCACGCGGCCGGCGACGCGCTGGACGACGCACTCGGCGACGGCAAGGTCCTCGGAGTCGGTCATCGTGGCGGACTCGCCCGTCGTGCCGAGGGTGAGGATGCCATCGGTGCCGTTCTCCAGGTGGAAGTCGACGAGGCGCTCAAGGGCCTCGAAATCGACGCGGCCGTCCTTCTTGAACGGGGTCACGAGCGCAACGACCGAGCCGGAGAGATTGATCATGTCCATAGACGTTTCCTTTCTTTGGACGAAGCGGGGGCGAGCCCCCATCACATTATTTGCGGGCGAGGGCCGAGAAACGCGGGTCGTCGTCAAAAGTCGCGAAATAATCGGCGCGCGTCTCGGCGCGTCGGATGCGCTGCACGGAGCCGTCCTCGCGCAGGAGAAGCTCGGCCGAGCGCAGGCTGCCGTTGTAGTTGTAGCCCATGCTGAAGCCATGGGCACCGGTGTCGTGGATGTAGAGAAGGTCGCCGACGCCGCACGCGGGCAAGGGGCGGTCGTGCGCGAACTGGTCGTTGTTCTCGCACAGGCGCCCCACGACGTTGTACACGTGGTCGGCGGGGGCGTCCTCCTTGCCCATGACGGTGATGTGGTGGTAGGCGTCGTAGATCGCGGGGCGCATGAGGTTGGCCGCACAGGCGTCCACGCCGAGGTAGTCCTTGTAGGTGACCTTCTCGTGGATGACGCGGGTCACGAGGGCGCCCGCGGGCGCGAGCATCCAGCGGCCGAGCTCGGAGCACAGTCGCACGTCGCCCATGCCCGCGGGAACGAGCACCTCCTCGTAGGCGCGGCGGACGCCCTCCCCGATCGCGGCGATGTTGGCCGCGGGGTCCTCGGGACGGTAGTCGACGCCGATGCCGCCGGAGAGGTCGATGAGCGTAATGTGCACGCCAAGCTTGTCGCGCAGGCGCACGGCCTCCCCAAAGAGCACGCGCGCGAGACGCGGGTAGTAGTCGTCCACCTGCGTGTTGCTCGCGAGAAAGGCATGGATGCCGAACTCCTCGACGCCCGCCGCCTTGAGCCGGGCGAACGCCTCCTCGAGCTGCGCGGGCGTCATGCCGAACTTCGCGTCGGCAGGGTTGCCGATGATGCCGTTGGCCGCCTCGAAGGTCCCGCCCGGGTTCAGGCGGCAGCAGACCCTCTTAGGCAGGACGCCGCCGAGGGCGCGCTCGAGGCAGTCGACCATGTCGAGGCTGTCGAGGTTGATGATCGCGCCGAGGCGCGCGGCCTCGCGATAGTCCTCGTCGGGCGTGTCGTTGCTGCTGAGCATGATGCCCTCGCCGGTCACGCCGCAGGCGGACGCCAACTCGAGCTCCGTGCCCGTGGCGCAGTCGCAGCCGCAGCCCTCCTCCGCCAGGATCGAGACGATCCAGGGGTTGGGCGTGGCCTTCACCGCGAAGTACTCCTTGAAGCCGGGGTTCCACGCGAAGGCGGCGTTGAGCGCGCGGGCACGGCGGCGGATCTCCGACTCGTCATAGATATGGAAAGGTGTGGGATACTCGCGGCAGACGGCCTCGAGTTTCTCCTTGGTCACGAACGGCCGCTTCTCCATCGGCGCAGCTCCTTGCTCCTCGTGCCCCAGGACCGCGCTCGACGACGGCCGTGCCGCCAGGCGATAGCGCTCCTGCGGCGTATTGCCGTAGACAGTCCCGCGGGTATTCCCCGAGGGCCCACAACCGCGGCGCGCCCGTCGCGAGAAGTTCGGCGGACCTCGCCTCGCCGCGGGGTCTGACGCCTGCCGGCTCCCCCGCGCTTCTTCGTGCCCGCTCCTCTATCGATGTTGTCAACCCTAACACCGGCGCGGGCGTGTCCCGAACCTATACACGCAGATGAAACACTTTTCCCAAGGGAGTACACTCGCCAAGGAAACGCCGAGCAGGAAGAAGGGGGCCATGGACCAGAGGACCGCGGACATAGCCAAGAAATACGCGAAGGAGTCGCATGAAGAGGAGCTCGCGCTCCTGCGCACGCTCGCGCAGATCCCGGCGCCTTCGGGGGACGAGGGGCGC
This sequence comes from Atopobium sp. UBA6362, assembly GCA_002440065.1. Classification (GTDB taxonomy): domain Bacteria; phylum Actinomycetota; class Coriobacteriia; order Coriobacteriales; family Atopobiaceae; genus Paratractidigestivibacter. The sequence goes on from DJRK01000002.1 coordinate 4,696, forward strand.
CGCGCGGCCTTCGTGCGCGACTGGCTGCTCGCCCAAGGCACGGAGCCCGGGCAGGTCGTGGTCGACGAGGCGAAAAACGTCGTCTTGACCCTTTCGGGCGAGGACCACGGCGCGGTCGAGATCTTCTCGGCGCATACGGACGTGGTCGCGCAGGACACCGAGCCCCTTCCCTTCCATGAGGACGACGAGCGCATGTACGCCCCCGGCGTGGGCGACGACACGGCGAACCTTGTGGGGCTCCTCATGGCGGCGAAGTGGTTCCTCACGCACAGGCCCCGGCTCGCGCACGATGTGCTCGTCGTCGCGAACTCGTGCGAGGAGGGGCTCGGAAACCTCAAGGGCACGCGGTGGCTCATGGGCCACCTAGGCTCCAGGCGCGTGATCGACTTCACGTCCTTCGACCTCTACCTGGGCCAGCACATCACACACGCCGTCGGGTCGCACCGCTGGCGCGTGCGCACGCGATCCGCCGGCGGCCACTCTTGGGAAAACGCCGGCGCCCCGAACGCGATCGAGGCGATGGCGCGCATCGTGGGCGGACTCTACGCCATTCCCCTGCCCCAGGGGGCGAAGACCTCCGTCAACGTGGGCACCATCTGCGGCGGCACGACCGTGAACTCGATCGCCGCCGAGGCCGAGGCGCTCATGGAGTACCGCTCGGCGAGCCAAGAGAACCTGCTCTGGATGCGTGGGCGCTTCGAGACGCTCTGTGACTCGGTAAAGGCGCCGGGCGTGGAGGTCGAGGCCGAGCTCATCGGCGAGCGACCCGCGAGCCTTGCGCGCGATCCGCAAGGCGAGGAAGCGCTCGTCGAGGAGGGCGACGAGGTCATACGCGAGCTCGGAGGCGTGGAGTCGCGCCACCAGGACTCGTCGACGGACGCGAACATCCCGCTCTCGCTCGGCATCCCGGCCCAAACCATCGGCGCCGTGCGCGGCGGGCTCCTGCACACAAGGGACGAATGGATCGAGAAGGCGAGCCTCGTTCAGGGCCTCGAGCTCATCTTGGGCCTCATGCTCGATTGCCAGGCTCGGTAACGGGAACATGTCGCGTAATTCGGTCGCGCATCCCAGCCACGCATGCGCGAGCCGTTCTCGTCCTTCATCGGTGTTTCTCGGCAAAAAAAATAGGAGCCTTTCGGCTCCCCACCTCTGCGCTTATGCGCGGCTTCTATGCGTTGAACTTCACGAGCAGGTTCGCGTTCGCGTGGTGCTCGGCGTGAGATTCTAACCAATCGGCGACCTCATGGAAGAGCCAACGCGGGCTGTCCGCGAAGAACTTGCGCTCGTGGTTATCAAACTTCGCACGGTATTCGCCGCCTAGGAACCAACCGTTCCGACACGCTTCGTAGACCTTACGCTGGATGTCGCTCATGTTCTGAACCTTCATCTTTTCCTCTTTTCACTTCGTTATCTTTACGTCAATAGGTATCTTATCCGGATACGCGGCGCACCATTCCCAGATTCATGTTATGTGCTGGTAATGTGTTGTGCGATACAATACTTATATATTGCTCATCGCTGAGAAAGCTAATTCTTATGAATCTAAGGCAACTCGAGTATTTCGTTGCGATCGCAGAGGAGCGGCAGATCACCGCAGCTGCCAGGAGGCTCAACATCTCTCAGCCGCCGCTCTCCTATGAGCTGGGAAAACTCGAGAAAGAGCTCGGGGCTCAGCTCGTGGTGCGAGGGCCCCGCAGCGTCTCGCTCACCGACGCGGGGCGCGTCCTCTACGAGCGCGCAAAGAAGATCGTGGCCATGGCCCACGCGACGGAACGCGAGGTGGCGAACGTAGGCGCCGGAATGCGGGGGTCGATTTCCTTTGGCGTCGAGCCGAGCTGCTCGGGACTGATGCCCGGCTCCAAGCTCCTCGACCTGCGGCAGAGGTTCCCCGAGGTAGAGTTCGAGGTCCGCGAGGGCACGACGCCCGAGGTGTGCGAGCTGCTCGAGGGCGGCATCGTGGACATCGGAATCGTGCGGACGCCCTTCAAGAGCGACGGGCTCAGGTGCCGCTATGCCCCGTCCGAGCCGCTCGTCGCCGTCATGCCCCCCGCCTCGGAGGTGGGCCAGGAAGCGACCTGCACGGCAGAGGACCTCTCGGGCCTCGACCTCATCGCGAGCGCACGTCTCGTTCCCGAGCTGCGCAAAGTGTTCGAGATCGGAGGGCACAAGCTCAAGCTCTGCTGCCAAACGGACGACCCGAGGACGGCCGCGCTCTGGGCACGGGAAGGCATGGGTTGCGCGCTCGTCCCGCGGTCGCTCATTTGCGTCACCGATACGGGCGACCAATTCATCAAGGTCGTGGACTGCCGCGAGCTCGAAAGCCGCGCCGCCGTGATCTGGAAGGCGCAGCACGTTCCCACCCCGCTCTTCCAGCACGTGATCGCCGCGCTCGGCGACCTTTCATAGCCTCCGTTCCGGACCGCCTGCCCAGAATAGCGACTTGTAGGCGATTTTTCTGGGATAGCCCAAGTAGCAAACCGTGATTTGAGCACGTTTGCCCAGGATTCCGGTTCGGGCTACTCGAGGGGTCGGCGAAAAATCGCCTACAGGTCCCGATTCCTGGCATGAGCCTCGAGAAACATGGCGACCCAGCCGTCACACCCGTTCAAATGGACGCGCAAGCTGCCGCACCAAACATAGAACGCCCCTTGAGCGGAAGGAGGAGGGCTCAAGGGGCAGAAAGGAAGGGAACCTATTTATGAAGCGACGGGCTTAATCCTCGTCGGAGGCCGAAGAGGCCTCGGAGACCTCAGCGGACTTGGCGGGTCCGTCGTCGGAGTCGCCCTCCATGCCTTCACGGAAGTTGCGAACGGTCTTGCCCATCGAGGCCCCGAGCTTGGGAAGGTTCTTGGGCCCAAAGATGACGAGCACGACGACGAGGATAACGGCGAGCTCGGGAACGCCCATTCCTAGAATCATGAGAGATGCCTCCGGATAACGCTAAGGTGTGCCAACGGCTTTTATCCTAAGGCGCCGAACTCAATACGTAAAATACAAGTATTCGTTGGTTCCCATACAGACTTTGTATGGGAACAGATCTAGGTCTCAGCCCTTCCGTTCGAGCTCCTTGAGCACGTCACGGACGGCGCGAATGGCCTCGTCAACCCGGTCGGACGCGTCGTCGATCTGCTTCTGGACCATGATGTCGGCGAGGAAATTGTCGCAGCAGATGTCGAAGAACGCGTTCCACTTGTCCACATACGCCGAGACGCCGGAAAAGTCGCGCACATCTCCGAGTTCCCGGGCAAATACGGCGAGCTCACGGCGCGCCTCGCCGAGCGCCCGGTTCGCGTCGCCGAGCCTCGAGTGCTTGACCACGCTCGTGATGAAGCCGCCGCCCAAGATGTCCACGACGCCTCAGCGCTTGGCCGAGTCGAGCAAGTCCGCCGCGTCCGTCAACGCATCGAGCGCGCGCCTCCCCGCCGTGATCGCCTCGTCGACCTCTTTGTTGCGCCCATACATCGCAGCCCCTCTCCCTCGTTCCGATAGCTAGATTTTGCGCGATAATTCGTCTCGGCGCACGTACTTGCGCTCCATGCGACAAAAGAAAGGATCCCACATGCTCCGTATCGGACTTCTGACCAGCGGCGGCGATTGCCAGGCGCTCAACGCCACCATGCGCGGCATCGTCAAAACCCTTATCACCAACTGCAAGGAACCCATCGAGATCTACGGTTTCGAGGATGGCTACCAGGGCCTCATCTACAGCCGGTTCCGCGTCATGACGCCGGCCGACTTCAGCGGCATCCTTACCCGCGGCGGCACCATCCTAGGCACGAGCCGTACCCCGTTCAAGCGCCTCGACACCCCCGAGGCCGACGGCGTCGAGAAGGTCCCGGCCATGGTGAAGAATTACAAGAAGCTCGGCCTCGACTGCCTGTTCATGCTCGGCGGCAACGGCTCGACCAAGACAGCGAACCGACTGCGCGAGGAGGGGCTCCCCATCATCTGCCTGCCCAAGACAATCGACAACGACACCTACGGCACCGACCTCACCTTTGGCTTCACCTCGGCCATCGACGTCGCGACCCGCTGCATCGACGACATCCACACGACCGCGAGCTCGCACGGCCGCGTCTTCGTCATCGAGATCATGGGCCACAAGGTCGGCTGGATCCCGCTGTACGCAGGCGTCGCGGGCGGCGCGGACGTCATCCTCATCCCCGAGATCCCCTACGACATGGACAACGTGGTCAAGGCCATCGAGCGCCGCGACGAGAAGGGCGGCCGCTTCGCCATCGTCGTCGTGGCCGAGGGCGCCATCTCCCGCGAGGAGGCGGCCATGAAGAAGAAGGAGTACAAGGCCAAGGTCGCCGCCCGCGTGAAGCCCTCCGTGGCCTACGACATCGCCGAGGAGATCGCCGCGCGCACCGGCCGCGAGATCCGCGTCGCCGTCCCCGGCCACACCCAGCGCGGCGGCGAGCCCGACGCCATGGACCGCATCTTCGCGACGCAGTGCGGCGTCGAGGCCGCGAAGGCCTGCATGGAGAAGGAATACGGCGTCATGATCGCCCAGGTCGACGGCAAGATGTGCCGCGTCCCCCTCGAGGAGGTCGCGGGCAGGCTCAAGTACGTCGACCCCGAGGGCGACCTCGTGCGCGAGGCCAAGCTGCTCGGCATCAGCTTCGGCGACGAGTAGCAAGAGGGGGTCGAGGCGATGCTCGGGCAGTGGCTCCAGGGGGTATTCGATGCCGCGGCGGGCTGGGGCGGCGAGGCGATCCTGCTCAGGCTCTTCCTCGCAACCGTCGTGGGAGTCGTCATCGGCCTCGACCGCGAGTACCGCAACAAGGGCGCCGGCATAAAGACCCACGTCCTCGTGTGCCTCGGCTCGGCGATGACGATGATCGTGTCGGAGTACGTCGCCATGCGCTTCCCCGAGGTCAGGGCCGACATGAACCGCATCGGCGCGCAGGTCGTCTCGGGCGTGGGCTTTCTGGGCGTGGGAACGATCATCGTGACGCACCGCAACGAGGTGCGCGGGCTCACGACGGCGGCCGGGCTGTGGGCCTGCGCCTGCATCGGCCTCGCCGTGGGCATCGGCTTCGTGGAGGCGGCGCTCATCGCGATGCTCTTCGTCGTCCTCACGTTCTCGGTCCTGAACGGCGTCGACAAGTGGCTGCGCAAGAACGCCCGCAGCTTCGACCTCTACATCGAGCTCGAGGACCACGCCGCCGTGAAGGAGCTGCTCAAGAAGCTCCACTCCTGGGACTGCGAATACTCCGACTTCGCGCTCACCAAGGGGGCGGCGGGCAGCCGGGACTGCGCCGTCACGCTCACCGTGAAGCTCGAGCGCATGGGGCGCAAGGCCGCCTTCATCGACGCGATACAGATGCTCGACTTCGTGAGCTTCTGCGACGAGCTGTGAGAGTCACCCCGCCAGACACGCAAACGCCGCGCAGGCCGAACAGCCTGCGCGGCGTTTCTTTATAGATGTGAGGGTACGGAGATGTGAGGGTACGGGAAGCGCGGCTACGCGCGCGGCTTGAGCGCGTGGTAGAGGACGACGCTCGTGACGTAGCCCACGAGCACGAGCTGGACGTAGGTGGCGAGCCACGCGGCGACGATCCCCGCGCCGCCCGTGTGGACCCAGGCCTCGGTGAAGCTGATGATGGTGACGAAAATCAGGTTCTCGATGAAGATCTGCACGTAGATGCGCCATTTGGCGTCTTTTGCCCAACCGGTCAGCGCACGCGCCCAGCTGCCCGTAGGGAGCAGGAACTGGCCGAGGACGTTCGTCGCGAGCGCCACGCAGGTAAACGTGTACCAGGTGTGGTCGAACGGGTCGCCGCCCAGAAGCGTCGCGGACGTGTTGATCACGATGGCCAAGACGATGTCCTGGATGATGAGGTTGCGGTTCCATTCGCACATAAGGCAAGACCTTTCCCAACATGGATTCGTTAACGAGAAGAGCCTAAGGGCCTGGCGGCGGAAATCCTACGTCCACGACCTCAAAGATCCGGCCCCGTCCGACCCTAAGGCTTGTGTCCCCGCACAGCGATTCCGCGCAAGAGAACGCCGCCGGCTTGGACGAATAAGGCCCACGCAGGCGGCGTTCCCTCGCGGCATAGGGCGAGAAGCCCCGCCGCGCTTTGCTCTGTTCAGAGCGGGAGGAGCAACTACTCGAAGCAGGCGAAACCCTCGAACACGGCCTTGCCGCTGTAGCGCCCCGCCGCCTCCTTTCCGTCGAGCACTCGGCGGGCGCCGGCGGCCATGGCCTCGAGCTCAAACTCGCCGGGATAGGCCGTGACCGGGGCGATCCAGCCGCAGCGCTCGCGGATGGCGTCAACGAGCCCTTGGTTGTGGACCATGCCGCCGCCGAGGAGGATGCCGTCGACGTTGCCGCCGAGGGCCGCCGCCATGGCCCCGATCTCCTTGCAGATCTGATACGTCATCGCGTCCCAGGCCCGGCGGCAGGCCTCGTCCCCCGCCTCAGCGCGGTTGCTGACCTCGAGGGCATCGGACGTCCCGAGAAGGTCGACGAAGCCGCCCGTCTTCATGCACATCTTGCGGACCTCGGAAGTGGAGTGGCCGGCGTCGAGGTAGTTCAGCACCTCCGAGACGGGCAGCGCGCCGCAGCGCGTGGGGGCCATGGGACCCTCGCCGCCCACGATGTCGGCGCCGTCGATCATCTTGCCGTGGTCATGGGCGCTGATCGAGATGCCCCCGCCGATGTGGCAGACGACGAAGCGGCAGTCCTCGTAGGCGCGGCCCATCGACGCCGCGTGGCGGATGGCCGTCTCCTTGAGGTTCAAGGCGTGCAGGTGCACGTGACGGTAAACGCCGCGGACGCCCGTCATGCGGGCATCGTCGCAGAGCTCGTCGGTGTCGGGCGGGTTCACGACGAAGGCGGGCTTGCCGACGCGCTCCGCGAAGGCGTGGGCGATCTGCGGCCCCAGCTGGGCCGGGTGCTGCACGCCGTTCGCTCCCCGCGTGGCGTGGTCGAGAAGAACGTCGTCGACCTCGTAGGTGCCGCCGGGAAGCGGGAGCAGCCCGCCGCCGCGGCCCACGAACGCGTCGATGCTCGAGAGCTCGACGCCGTTGTCGGCGAGCGCCCGCTCGATGAGGCCCACGCGGTACGGCAGCTGGTCCGAGACGCCTGCGAACTTCGCGAGCTCAGAGGCCTCGTGGGCGACGTTCACGGTGAAGACGGGCGACTCGCCGTCGAAGAGGCCGACCTTCGTGGAGGTCGAGCCGGGGTTGATCACGAGGACGCGCCAGGCGCGCGCGGCGTTGCGCTCCGCCATGGCTACTCCTCCCCCGCGAGCGCCTGGGCGCGCACGCAGCTCATGACCACGTTGCCCACGATCTCGCTGACGGGCGCGCTGCGGCTGCAGTCGCACACGATCTTCTTGAAGCCCTGGAGCATGGGGCCGTAGGCGTCGGCGCCCGTGAGGTTCTGGATGATCTTCACGCCGATGTTGCCCACGTTGATGTCGGGCCAGATGAGCAGGTTCGCGCGGCCGGCGACCTCGGAGTCGCGGTGGACCTTCTTGGCCGCCACGTCCGGGCGCACGGCGGCGTCGAACTGGAACTCGCCGTCGACCTTGAGGTCGGGGCGACGCTCCTGGGCGATGTCGCGGGCAGCGCGGACCTTGTCCACGAGCGCGTTGTCCATCGAGCCGTCCGTGGAGTGGGACAGCAGCGCACAGCGCACGTCCCAGCCGGTGAGGGCAGCCACGGTATCGCAGGAGGCGCAGGCGATCGAGGCCAGCTCCTCGGACGTGGGGTCGACGCACACGGCGGAGTCGCCGAAGGCGATGAGGCCGTCCTCGCCGCCGTTCCAGCCGGGAACGTCCGCGATGCCGCAGGAGCTGATGGTGTCCACGCCCTCGGCCAGGCCCACGATGGTCTGGCCTGCGAGGATGATGTCGCCCGTGGCGTTCGCGATACCGGCGAACATGACGTCCACGTCGCCCAGCACCTGCATGATGAGCGCGCGCTCGAGCGGGCGCGTCATGCGGCGGGCGGCGCCCTTGGGCTTGTAGCGGCAATCAGGGTGCGCAAGGTAGCGCTCGCAGCAGGCGGCGTTCGCGTCCTCGTCGCACACGTCGACGACCTCTATGCCCTCGAGGCTGATGCCGCGCTCGTTCGCCAGGCGGGCAAGCTCGGCGCCGTCGCCCACAAGAACGCACTGGGCGAGGCCCTGGTCGGCCAACTCGCGGACGGCGCGCATCATGGTCTCGTTTTCGCCCTCGGGGAAGGCGACGCGCATGGGGCGCGCAGCTGCGCGCTCGCGCAGGGACTGCATGAGGTCCATGCGCTACTCCATCTCTTCCTCGACGCGCTCGACGAGCTCGCCGATGTTCTTCATGACCATGACCTCGCGCACGGGGACCTCGGCGTCGAGCTCGTTCTCGATCATGGAGGTGAGGGCGATCATCTTCATGGAACCCTTGCCCAGCTCGTCGAAGGTGGTCTCGGGCGTGATATCGCCCTCGTACTTGTAGGCGGACTTGGCGAACTCCGCGACCTGCTCGAAGACTTCCTGGTTCATGACGATTCCTTTCAATATTTAATTTGATAAATTACAAAGAAAACCGCACAGGGTTTATGGAAGGGGACAAATCGTCCCCCGTCGACCCGTCGGACAGAAGCGGCTAGTCGAGCTCGAACGTGAGCATCTTGTAGCCGGGACGGTCGATGACCTTGGCGTGGACGCCAACGGTCTCGCCGGCCATGAGGGCGCGGCGAATCTCGGGCGCCTTCTTCTTGGTGATGCCGTAGATGACGTAGGTGTACTGGGAGCCCTCGTCGATCTCGACGGCGCCGTAGGCGTACTTGCCGTTCTCCTTGAGGTAGGGCTTGTCGTTCTGCGGCCCGGGGAGGGTGAAGTCGATGAGCCGGCCGTGGCCGGAGACCTCGCACCACTCCGTCTCGTGGTAGCCGCAGGTGTTGCAGGCGAGGTGCGGCGGGAACTCCACGGCGCCGCACTCCTTGCACTTGCGGGCGTAGAACTTGCCCTCAGCCAGGCCCTCGTAGAACTTCTTGACGATGGGCTCCATCATTTCGAGCTTCATGGGTTTCTCCTCTCGGCGCTTAGCGGACGGCGCGCAGGATCTGGCAGCGGACGTTCTGGGAACCGCCGAAGCCGCGGACGAAGGTGGTGTCGGGGCGACGCGCCATCTGGGTGGCGCCGGCCTCGCCGCGCATCTGCTTCACGGCCTCGTAGATGTCGGCCAGGCCGGAGGCGCCGTGGGCGTGGCCGAAGTTGCAGCGGCCGCCGTGGGGGTTGATGGGCTTGTCGCCGTCGTAGGCGGTGCGGCCGTCGATGGCGTACTGCCAGGCCTCGCCGCGCGGGATGTAGCCGCACTCCTCTGCCGAGACGATCTCGGAGGCGAGGAAGAAGTCGTTGCACATGAAGAGGTCGATCTCGTCGGGCGAGACGCCGGTGAGCTCGTAGACCTGCTGGGCGGCGACCTTCGTGGCCCAGTGCTCGTTGTGCACGAGGCCGGCCTCGACGGCGGAGGCGCCGGTGCCCAGGACCTCGACGGGGGTGTGGGGCACGCCCATGGCCAGGGCCTTCTCGGTCGGCATGACCACGAGAGCGGCCGCGCCGTCGCACTTCTTCTCGAAGCCGGTGGTGCGCAGGTACTGGGTGACCTTGGGGTTGTAGTAGGACTTGAGGTACTCGTCGGCGGAGTCGAAGCCGTTCGCGGCGGCGTCCTCCTCGACGGTGGTCTCGTACCACGCGAGCGGGTTCTTCACGGCGCCGCGGCGCAGGCTCTTCGTGAGGCCGTTCAGCGCGTCGTCGATCTGCTCGGCGTCCAGGTCGTATTGCATGGAGTACTCGTTGATCCAGTTGTCGAAGGATACGCCGAAGGCGCCGTCGAGCGGACGTCCGTAGGCGCGGTCGTAGATCTTGTCGAGCGACGGAATCATGACGGAGAGCGGGAAGTCCTGGCGGATGTGGCTCGGCTGGTGCTCCACGGGAAGCGTGGAGGCCAGGTCGCAGGCGCCGGAGAGGACGACGTCGTAGGTCCCTGAGGCGACGGCCATGACGGCCTGCTCGAGCGCGACGTAGCCGGTGCAGCAGGCCTCGGAGTGGTGGACGGAGCCCTTGGCGCGCATGCCGATCCAGTCGGCCACCTGCATGTTCGGCGTGATGCAGTCGCCCACGAGGTAGGGGTTCGCGCTGCCGTGGTAGAAGAAGTCGACGTCGCGCGGCTCGAGGCCGGCGTCGGCGATGGCCTCGAGGGCCGCGTAGCCGAAGGCCTCGCCCTCGCCGATGCCCTGGGTCTCGGGGTGGGTCTCGAAGTCCTTGAACGGGGTGCAGCCCACACCGACGATGGACACGCTGCGCGCATTCTTGCCAAGCTTGACCATAGTTCACATCCTTATCTAAGAAGGGGCGTGCTCTCTATGGCTTGAATGCTATTTCGAGGGGCTTTTGCGAGGAAGAACAACGCGGCGGCCCGCGTGTCTTCGCATGGGACGGATTAGCTTTGTGTGTCCCATTGCACAGGTAGATGGTGCTGTGCAGAGCCTCAAGTGATTCGCCGTTCGGCGCTTCTTTGCTACCGTTCGCCCTTGCCCGGCAAAAAGCCGCCGCTCCTTGGCCCACCTGCAAAGAAAACCCGTCTCCTGGGCGTCGAGCAACGAAGCGGGGCTCGACGCTCCAAGGGGGCGGGTTTCTTTGCGGCAAGTCTCTTTGCAAGAAGCGAAAGCACGCGGCGCCGGCAGCGGTCGACGACCGCTCTCCCTACTTCTCGAACGGCGCGTGGGCGGGCTTCTGGCCCCCGTCGTCCAGGAAGAACGGCGCGTAGAAAAGCCGGTTCAGGATCGCGGCCACCTCCTCGGGCGCGGTGTCGGGCCGCTCCTCGAGCCAGTACTGGATCACGTTGTGATGCCCGGCGAGGACGAACGCCAGGTAGAAGTCGCGGTTATCGGTCGAACCCGGCACGTCGGCCAGGCGCTCGCGGAAGTGGTCGTGCATGAGGACCGTCGCCTTATGGATGAACTGCGGGTCGCCGTGGGGGCCGTTCAGCGCCACGATCTTGTCCCTGCGCTCGGAGAGCAGCTCCATGCGCCGGATCATCGTGGGCGTGGGGTCGAGCTCCGACTGCCCAAAGCGCGCCTTCAACGCGTAGCTGTTGATGTCATGCATGTTCGCCAGCAGGTCCGTCTCGAAGCCCTTAACCACGGCGTCCACCGAATCGAAGTGCCGGTAGAAGGTCGACCGGCTGATCCCCGCCGCCCGCACGACCTCGGCCACGCCGATCCTGGGGATGTCGGTCGTCTCCATGAGCGAGAAGACCGCGTCCTCGATACGCTCGTCCACCGAATCGCGCCTCTTGTCTCTTCCCCACGCCGTCATCGCGCACCAGCCTTTCCAAATCGTGTACCATAGCGCGCCGATGGCCGGCGCCTCGCGAGGGGACGGGCGCCAAAGGGAGAGGGGCTGCGATGGAACAAGGTCGAACGAGTATCCAAGAAACAAACGAGCGCCTGGTCAAGGCCCTTCTTTCCAACCAAGGGCTCCCCCGGCTCACACAGGTCGCCCACGAGGAACTCGGAAACCCCGTGCTGGTCGTGGACCCCACCTATAGAAACATCGCCCGCGCCGGGTTCGAGCTCGACGACGCCGACGACTCCCCCTTCGCCCGCTTGACGCGCGAGGAGACCGCGGGCGACGACGTCGTGCACGAGGAGGGCCTGCGCTACATCGTGGACTCCGGCATGGACGAGGAGCTCGCGCGCACCCAGGGCCCCGTCCTTCGCCACAACGACGTCTACGAGCTCGACACGCTCACGCAGTCCGTGACGCTTCGCGGCGTCGTGCTCGGGCACGTGATGGCGATCGCGCGTAACCGCCCCTTCAGCGACCGGGACCGCGAGGTCTTCTCGTTCTACGCCGAGCTCGTGGGCCAGGAGCTGCAGAAGGGCAACCTCTACTGGATGCGCGAGGACCAGGCGGGCCCGTATTTCCTGGCGAGGCTCCTGGACGACGAGCAGCCCAACCCCATCTCGTGCGCGCGCAACATGAAGCTCGTGGGGTTCTCCCCCTTGCCGTCGCTCTTCGTCGTGTGCCTCAAGCGACGCGAGGGCGGCCTCGACGCCCGCGCCGCCGACAGCGTGCGCGGCCAGCTCAGGCCCTTCTTCCACCACAGCATCGCCACGCTCTACCACGGCGAGCTCGTCGTGCTCGTGAGCCGCGCGAAGAGCTCGCAGCTCCCCCAGGAGGACGAGGCGTTCCTCGCGCGCGCGGCGGCCGCCAACAACCTGCTCGTGGGCATCAGCAACGAGTTCACCGAGGCCACGGACGTGCGGGCGCACCTGAGCCAGGCCGACAGCGCGGTCCGCTACGGCTCGGCCTACACCAAGGTGCTCGAGGACACCCACGTGTACCGCTACTGCGAGTACACCTATATGGAGATGCTCGACATCTGCAACGACCACGTGAACCTCCTCAACTACTGCCACCCCGCGATCTGGGCCCTGTGGGAGCACGACCAGGAGCACGGAAGCGAGCTGCTCGAGACGCTCTTCGCCTTCATGCAGAACAGCTGCAACACGGCGCGGACGGCGCAGCTCCTCACCCTGCACAAGAACACCCTGCTCTACCGCCTGAACCGCATCAAGGAGATCTGCAACAACGACCTGGGCTCAGGCGAGGACCTTTTCCTCTTCCACCTCTCCATCAGGACCCTGCTCTACCTCGGGCTCTTTGAGACGCGGACGAAGCCCAGGACGAGCGCTGACCTCCACCTGTCGCAGGACTAGCCGAGAAGAGCGCTACGCCTTGCATCAACCCTTTGCGCAAGCAAACCAAATAAGCGCAGCCAAACGCAAAGAAGCCCGTGCCCGGAGTCGTTGCTCCGGGCACGGGCGCGAATCTCTCGGGGGCGCTAGTCTCGCTTGATCTCCAGCGTGGGGAACTCCATCTTGGCGTACTTCTCCATGAGGGGCTTCACCTCGTCCATGTGGGCGAAGAACTCGTCGCGCGTCTTGTTGATCTCGTTCAGGTGCTCGGCGCGGGCCTTGTCGTCGTTGCGGTCGCGGATGAGGCCGTTCTCGGCGATTTTGAGCTTGGGGCGACCGGTCTTCTCGTCGGTGACGATGTCGCCGCCGGCGCCGCAGACGGCGCACTCCCACGGGAACTCGACGCCGTCCCAGTGCTTGTCGCCGGGGTAGACGAGCGAGCTGTGGCAGTTGGGGCACACGCCGTCGTCGGGGTCGCCGAGCCAACCGCGCTCCTCGACCGGGGTCTGGATCGCCTTGACGATGTTCTCGCCCATCTTGTGGGCGCGGGCCAGCTGGCCGCCCCACTCCTTGTCCTCGCCCCAGACGAGCGCGTTGCCGGGACGGCCGTCGCGCTGCGCCATGTAGCGGTCCACGACCTGCATGGACATGGTGAACATGGTCGCCTGAAGGCTCTCGAGCGCGAGGGACTGCCAGTCGTGCATGGAGCCGCCGACGCTGATGAGGCCGGCCACGGTGTGCGGGTTCTCCTTGACCTCGCCGATGGCGAGGAGGAACGAGAGCTCATAGGCCAGGAAGCGCTGGGCCAGGCGCGTGTAGACGGAGCTCGGCGTGAGGTCGTAGGTGGGGACCGAGAAAATCACGCCCTGGCAGGTCTGGATCTCGCGGATGATGGCGTCCACGTCGTCCTTGTTCTTGAGCACGCAGCCGTTGTACTTCTTCTGGAGGCCGGCGCCGACCTTGCCCATCTGCATGGTGCAGCCCTCGCAGCCGGTGCAGGGAAGGATGTTGTAGTCGAAGAGGTTGATGAGCTCGACCTCGCCGCCGGCGTCCTGGACGGCGCAGAGCGCCTCCTTGGCCAGCATCTCGCCGTTGCCCCCGTGCCTGCCCGCGCAGACGGCCATGACCTTAAAAGACATAGTTGCTCCTCTCCAGAGCCCTCGGGCGCGGGCCCCCGCCCGCGCATCATGGGGAAACTCTATGCCTGGCAAGAGGCGCGTTCACCGTCTGCGCAGACGAGGTAGCGGGCCTGGGCGGGCCGGGCTTTGTGCGGCTTCACGAAGCAACGCGATGTCAAGGGAACGTAAAGGTATCGAGAGACCTATTGGGAGCCCTTGGACGGGAGTAAGCTATCCTGCGAAGCTTAAGCAACAGACGTCGGGAGCCCCTATGATCGGAGACCTTGGATTCGAACTCACCAACGATGCCCTCGGGGACAAGGAGCACAGGTCCGCGGCACTTGCCGGGGTGGCCAAATGCGTGCTCGGGAACATCGAGCGCGCCTACCCCGTCTCGGAGCGCCAGACGCTCAACTCCGACGACGACCTCGAGCTCCCCCGCCACCGCTTCCCCGCCTTCTACGGCTCGTTCGACTGGCACTCGTGCGTGCACTCGCACTGGACGCTCGTGAGGATGCTCCGCAAGGGGTGCCTGCCCGCCCAGCTCGAGTACGAGGCGGCGGCGCAGCTCGGCCGCACCTTCTCGCCGGAGCTCATCGGGGCCGAGGCCGAGAGCTGGCGCACCAAGGTCCCCGCCTACGAAGAGAAGCCCTACGGCTGGACATGGTTCCTCGAGCTCGACGCCGAGCTCGGGAGGCTCGCCTCGCAGGAGGGCAACGCCTACAGCGCCCTAGCCCGCGAATGGCGCGAGGCCGCGGCAGGCCTCACGGCCGAGATGCGCAGGCGCGTGGACGCGTGGCTCTCGAGCATAGCCGTCGCGGCGCGCACCGGCACGCACCCCGATACCGCCTGGAACCTGGCCATGACCTGGGACTACGCGCGCTCCATGAACGACGACGGGCTCAAGGCGCTCGTTGAGGAGACGGCTCGCAGGCTCTACGGCCGCGACCGCCTGGCCCCCGTGGCCTACGAGCCCAACGCCGACACGTTCACCTCGGCGATCATGAACGAGGCGGCGTGCATGGCGCGCTGCCTGCCCGCGGACGAGTTCGCCACGTGGCTCGAGTGCTTCTTCCCGCAGCTCTTCGACGGCCGCTTCGAGTCGCCGCTCGTGCCCGACATGCCCGGCCGCTGGAACGGCGAGGGCTACCTCGAGGTGCACCAGGTCGCGCTACCCACGTCGAAGGGCCTCGCCGCCCGCGACGTCGCGTCGGCGCTCACGGGAAGCGACGCGGCGGCGGCCCGCGAAGCGCTCGTGGGCGAGGCTTCCCGCTGGCTCGTCCAGGGCGTCGAGGACGTGCAGCTGAGCGGCTACCTCGCCGAGCACTGGGTAGGGAGCTTCGTCTGCGCGGCCCTTCTCGGCGCCTAAAGTACGGCAGCCGGGATTTCTCGGCGCTCGAAACAGCTCCAAGCTCGGGCCCCCATCCCGACCCCCAAATCGAAAGTGAAGGCTGCACAATCAAATTGCAGCCTTCACTTTCCCCGTTTTTGCCCAAACGCCCCTTTGTGCAGCCTTCACAAAGGGGCGTTTTGAATGTGAAGACTT
>DJRK01000002.1:20093-20237 GCA_002440065.1 Atopobium sp. UBA6362
GGGGGGGGGACGAGGGGCGAGCGGCGTGCAGGCTAGTCGCTCAGCGCGTCTGTGCGCGCAAAAAAGCCCGGCGCCTTGAGGGAGAGGCGCCGGGCTCTAGAGAAGACCGGGGCACGGGAGCTCATCCCCGCGCTCGGCAACAGG
>DJRK01000002.1:20260-31851 GCA_002440065.1 Atopobium sp. UBA6362
CGGCAACAGGAGGGGAACCGATAGGGGCCGATCAGCGCTTCTTGAACGGGATCGGCTTGGGCGGGCACTTGGGCTTCACCGCTCCGGCGGTCACGATGGCGCCGTACTCGCAGGCGTCCAGGCAGGCGCCGCACTGGGTGCACGCCTTCTGGTCGATCACGTGGATGAAGCGCGCGCGACCGAGAATCGCGTCTTCCTCGCACACGTCCTCGCAGGCGCAGCACGCCTGGCACTTGCTCGCCAGGATGTGCACGGTGAGGAACGCCCTGCACTCCCCCGCCGGGCAGGTCTTCTTCGAGATGTGGCGGGAGATCTCGTCGCCAAAGAGGTCGACGAACGCGAGGACGGTATGCGCCATGACGCGGCCCTGCTCGCAGAGGCACTGCGACTCCATGACGGGGCACAGGTCGCGAAGAAGGTCGAGGTCGCCGGGCTTGCCCTTCTTGCGGCAGATGTCGGCGACGATGGTCGCGATCTGGTGGCTACCCTCGTGGCCGAAGACGCAGCGGCCGCACGTCTCGTGACGGTACAGCGCGCAGATCTCGGAGAGGGCGTTCGCCATGCAGTTCTTCGCGGTGTAGACCCTGACGTAGTCGGAGCCGAGCGCGACCTCGGCGTCGGCGTCGTCCGCGCGGTAAAGGTCGCCCGCGGGATAGCCGACGTAGACGGCCTTGGCGTCTTCGGCTCCGGAGGCCTCGATAAGCCCCCCCACGGTCGCGGTGGCCGGGAGCTCGACGGGGGCCTCGGCGCCCTCGAGCCACACCCAGCGACGTCCCTCGGCAGCAAGGAGCTCCGCCCCCTCGATCACGGTGTCCGAGCCCTCGCCGTTCGCGCACGACGGGATGGGCTTCTCGCCGGAGGGGACTTTGGCGGCGGCGGAGGCATTGGAGTAAACGAACCCCAGCTCAGGGTCGCACTCGACCACGCGCACAGCCTCGCCGAGGGCCTCGGCGAGAGGAGCGGCCAGCTCGTGGCCGGACGGCACGAGCACGGCCTCGGCACCGCTCTGGGCGATGAGACGGGCCGCGCCCTCGACGTCCTTGGACAAAAGATAGAGCCCCACGGGCGCCTGCTTGTGGGCAGGCATGAAGTTAACGACGGTCATGTGTGTTCCCACCCTTTCCTAGTACTCGTTCCACAGGCGCGGCGTCGTCAGCGTGAGCCGCAGGTCGCACTGCAGGCACCGGCCCGCCTCGCACTTGGCCTCGTCCTCGGTGTAGGGGCACTCGAAGACGTCGAAGTCGTGCGAGCGCTCCTCGGCGCCACGGAAGCCCGGCATGACGGGGCCGTCGTAGAAGCCCTCGGGCGCCGGCCCGATGTGCTGCTCGGGGACGAGCCCGTCGGCGAGCTCCGCCTCGATGTCGCCGTCGCCGCCGAGCGCTCGGTCGATCGCGGAGGCGCACACGCGGCCGGCCTCGATCGCGGCGATGACGGACTTCGTGCCCGTCACGCAGTCGCCCGCGGCCCAAACGCCCGGCACGCTCGTGGCGCCCTCGGCGTCGGCAACGATGTAGGGGCCGTGCGTGAGCTCGAGGCCCATGTCGGCCGTGCCCTCGGGCTTTTGGCCCACGGCAAAGATCACGCGGTCGACGTCAAGGGTCAGCTCGCCGCCGTCGAGAAGCTCGGTCACGGCGCGGTGGTTCTCGTCGAAGTAGAAGCGCTCGATCTTGTGGATCGTCATGGAGCCGACCTTGCCGGAGCCCTCGGAGGTCTCGTTTATGCTCGTGAAGGCGTAGGCGTCGTGCAGGACCACGCCCTCCTCGGCGGCCTCGGCGCGCTCCTCGGGGGTGGAGGTCATGACGTCCTCGGCCTCGAGGCAGGCGACGTCGACGGAGGCGGCGCCCAGGCGCACGGCGGTGCGGGCGCAGTCGTAGGCGACGTTGCCGCCGCCGAGCACCATGACGCGCAGGCCGGTGAGGTCCTCGGCGCGCCCCTCGCGGGCGGCCTTGAGAAAATCGGTGTTGCGGACGACGCCCTCGAGGTCGTGGCCGGCCATGGGCAGCACGGTGCCGTCGTGCGTGCCGATGGTCACGAGCACGGCGTCGAAGCCCTGGCCAAGAAGCTCCTTGGGGTCGGCGACGCGCGCGCCGCAGGCGAGCTCGATGCGCGGCTCGGCGTCGTCGCCCTGCGCGACCTCCAGGATCGCGGCGACCTCGCGGTCGACCACGTCGTCGGGCAGGCGGTAGGCGGGGATGCCGTAGCGCATCTGGCCGCCGACCTTCTCGTTCGCCTCGAAGACCTCGACCTTGTGGCCCTTCTCGGCGCAGAACAGCGCGGCGGTGAGGCCCGCGGGGCCGGCCCCCACAACGGCGACCTTCTTGCCGGTCAGCGGCTCGTGGCGGACGCGGGACTTCCACGCACCGTCGTCGCGGACGGCCGCGGCGCGCTTCAGGCGGCAGACCGAGAGCGGCGTGGCCCCGAGCCTGTTTCGCTTGCAGGCGCCCTGGCAGTTGTGGACGCAGATGTTGCCCAGGCTCTCGGGGAAGGGGACCTTCTCGCGGACGACCGCGACGGCGCCCTCGAAGTCGCCCTTGCGAATGCGACGCAGGTAGTTGGGGATGTCGACGTGCGCGGGGCAGCCGGAGCGGCACGGGACCACGTTGTCGGCGTAGGACTTGGACTCATCGAAGGAGTTGAGCGTGTCCACGATGGAGCCCGTGGGGCAGACCTCGATGCACGCGCCGCAGAAGCGGCATCCCGCCTGCTGGAGGCTCACGTTGCCGTCGGTGCCGATGCGGATGCCCTCCTCGGTGTGCTGGTAGTCGAGCACGCCGGCGCCGCGAAGCTCGCGGCAGGCGCGCACGCAGCGGCCGCAGCGGATGCAGCGGGTAAACATGTGCGTGATGAGCGGGTTCTCGTCGTCGGTCGCGACGGGACGGCTCTTCACGCGCCAACGGGTCGGCGAGACGCCCATGTACTGGTACATGGACTGCAGCTCGCACTTGCCGTACTTGGGGCAGCCGGTGCAGTCGGTCGGGTGCGTGGCGAGGATGAGCTCCATCGCCATCTTGCGGACGCGCTCGGCGGACTCGCCCGTCGTGTTCACGACCATCCCGTCCACGACCGGGGTCTTGCAGGCGCACACGGGGCCCTCGGCGCCCTCGACCTCGACCATGCACAGGCGGCAGCCGCCCACGGCCTCGAGGTCGGGGTGCTTGCACAGATGCGGGATGTAGATGCCGGCGTCGAGCGCGGCCTCGAGGACGTTCTTGCCCTCGGCGGCCTCGACCACTTGGCCGTTGATCGTCAGTTTCATGCGTTTCCCCTCAAAAACTCGTTCAAGTCCAAAGAGGCGCCCGAGAATCCCCCATCCCCGGGCGCCTCCGCAAGGCCATTCGCCGTCCTTCTCGGCTCAACTCAATCCGGATGCGGCGAGCACTGCCGCGTCAACCCCGCCGAGAAGGACATGTGGGAGCGGCTCTCCCCCTACGACCACTCCTCGTCGCCGGCGTCCTCCATGAGGGCGGCAGCCGCGTTCTCGCCGGCGATGCGGCCGGAGTTCAGGCAGAAGCCCATGGTGTTGCCGGGGATGCAGTAGTTGTAGGAGTCGCCGTAGATGGTGCAGGCGTCGGTGCCCACGCAGTAGAGGCCGGGGATGACCTCGTAGTCGTCGGTCATGACCTCCATCTTGTGGTTGATGAGCACGCCGCCGAGGGTGCCGTAGGCGCCGCAGTACTGCTTGCAGCAGTAGAAGGGGCCCTTCTCGAGCGGGCGCATGAACTCGCGCTCCTTCTCGAAGATCTCGTCCCAGCCGTTGTCGCACATCTCGTTGTACTCGTCAACGTTGGCGAGGAGCCCCTCGACGTCGATGCCGGCCTTCTCGGCGAGCTCCTCGAGCGTGTCGGCCTGGCAGATGGCGGGGTAGCCGGCATCGAGGTCGCGCTGCCACTGCTCATCGAAGCCCTCGTAGAGGTCGTGCGGGTGGACGTGGGAGACGATGTCCGGGCCGTCCTTCTTCCAGTGCTTGAGCATGCGGGAGTCGAAGATGGCGTAGGCGACCTTGCCGGGCAGGTGGTTGATGGCGTTGCCCACGAAGGTCGTGTTGTAGATCTCGTCCTCGGGCATGAAGCGCTCGCCCAGGCGGTTGCACCAGTAGCAGGGCTGGCGGAAGGCGCCCTCGACGTAGAAGTGGTTCATGTTGTCGGGGATCTGGTACATGAGCTCCATGGTGACGGGGGTGTGGCCCGCGCCGACCTCGTGGCACATGTTGATGCCGTCGCCGTCCATACCGGGGATGGCGAAGGAGAAGAGGTCCTTGCCCCATTCGAAGCCGAGCTTCTCCTTGATGAGCTTGGCGTTGTGGCCAAAGCCGCCGGTGGCGACGATGACGGACTTGCAGGAGATCTCGTACTCCTCGCCGTCCTTGTCCTTGGCGGTGACGCCGCAGACGGAGCCGTCCTCGCCCTTGATGATGCCGGTGGCCGGGCACTCGAGCATGAACTCGACGCCGAGGTCCTGGGCGCGCTCGGTCATGCGCTTGGTCATCGTGGTCGCGGCGCGGGGACCCGGCTCGGAGCCGTCCTCGGGCTGCACGACGTGCCAGGTGTACTCGCCGTCGGCGTAGGCGCGGTTGCGCTCGCGGGCGCGGAACGCCGGGCGCACGGAGTTGAAGACGACGCCCATGTCCTGCAGCCAGGCGATGGTGTCGCCGGACTTGAAGTAGTAGTCGCGCACGAGGCGGGCGTCGACCTGGTAGTGGGTGTAGTACATGTGGCGACGGAACAGCTCGCCCGGGGTGAGCTCGATCATGGAGCCCTTCTGGACCGGGGAGCCGGCCGCGGCGGGGCCCATGCCCATGTTCGCGGCGCCGCCGGTGATGGGGGCCTTCTCGAGGGTGATGACGCGCGCGCCGTTCTCGGCCGCGGCGACGGAAGCGGCCAGGCCCGAAAGGCCGGCGGCAACGACGACGACGTCTGTTTCAAGCTGCTTCATGCGAATCCTCCTTGTAGATGCGCTACGCAACCTTAATTGCCCTAAAACCACGGTTACAAATTTGCTTCTTTCGGGCGCCCGATCCCATGTGCGCCCGCACAAGGATCGCCGCGGCTGACGGCGGGGTTTGTGCAATGGGACCATGCACCGCGGCACAAAACGGCGAATACGTCCCGGCGCGGGCGTAAGGTCCGCGGGCAAAGAAAAGCGCCGGGCGCCGTCATCCCCTTGGAGAATCCAGCGCCCGGCGCGATGCCGGCCGGTATGCCCTACTTCTGCGGGGCCGTGGCTTGGATGGCCTCCTTGTAGAAGTTGACGCGGTCCTTGTAGGCCTGGGTCTTCTTCATCTCGGCGAGCTTGCCCTCGTTCTCCTGGATGTCCTTGCCGTGGATCTCCTTGCCGGAGATGATGTCGTGGGCCTTGTGGAGGTCCTCGGGCCTATAGGTGACCTTCACGGCGCCGCCCTCGACGGAGAGCTCGCCCTCGAGGCCGCACACGCAGCAGATCGCGCGGTTCTCGCCGGGGACGATGTAGAAGTCGTTGCAGTTGCAGTGGGGGCAGATGCCCTTCTTGCCCTGGTACTCCACGCCCTCGTAGGGCTCCTTGCCGTTCGCGCAGTTGTCCTTGATCTGCTGCGCCGCGGCGGCGAGGTTCTTGCCGATCTGGGTCGCGCGGTCGATGAGGGCGTCGTCCATGAGGGCGGTCTTGGACCAGGGCACCCACTCGTTGTCGATGACCTTCCAGCTGGGCGTCATGGCCTGGAGCTGATGCTCGGACTGGACGTGCGTGCCCCAGTCGGAGCCGCCGATGCCGATGTAGGAGACGGCCTTGGGGCTCATGATCGCGGGGTCGGGCGGGACGACGCCCTGGGCGGCCGGGCCGCCCTCGGCGAGGCGCCCCTTGGCGATCTGCGTCGAGATGAAGTTGTTGCCGGTGTCCATGCGCGGCCCGAAACGGTCCATGATGGTGTGGAACAGGCCCGACGCGCCGGTCTCGAAGATGGGGTCGACCATGACGACGCCGTCGGCGTGGAACATCTCGAAGGCGAGCCAATCGAAGTCGTCCTTGTGGATGCACATGTTCTTCGTGCCGCTCATGAGCATCTTGACGCAGGTGATGCAGCCGGTGCAGTGCTTGATGTCGAGGTCCATCGCGCGGATAAACTCGACCTCGCAGCCCGCCTCCTTGGCGGCCATCAGGACGGCCTTGCAGATGGTATCGTTGTTGCCGTTCTTGGTGCCGAACGAGACTCCCACGATCTTTGCCATGGTGATCCCCTCTCCTAGCTCCTTGTGTTCGGCGGCGTCCCCCTGACGCCGACCCGTTGGGCCAAAGCGTAGGGCCAAAGCCGTTATGCAAACGCATAGGAAACGCGAGCGAGGGAAGACGCGCGTTTGTGCTGCGTGACAAACGCGCAGGTAGGAGGGCCGTCCACGCGGCGAGGCGCAAATGAGCGACGCGAAAGTGAAGGCTTCACAATCAAAAAGGCCCAAATTGCAGGCTTCACATCGAGCCAAATGGATGCAATCGGCCGTTGTGAAGCCTGCACAATCGTTGTGAAGGCTTCACATTCGCCGGGCTTGGAAGCTCGCGCTAGCGGTTCATGCCCTCCATGATCGAGGCCGAGAAGGACAGGGCGAGCCGGTCGTCCCCGTCCTTGAGGTCGATGAAGAAGAGCTCGCGCACCTTGTTCATGCGGTAGAAGTACGTGTTGCGGTGCACGTTGAGCGCGGCGGCCGCCTCGGCGGGGCTGCCCGGGAAGCGCACGCTCATGATCGCCGTCTGCAGGTAGGCGGTGCCGTGCTCGCGGTCGTAGTCGGCCATGGCGACGACGCGCTTGTCGAGCATCATCTCGAGGCGGTCGAGCGACCCCTGCACGCTCGCGAGCGCGGCGAAGCGGTGCTCCCAGAAGTAGTAGACCTTGCCGGACTTCTCGCCCTTGGCAACGCCGGCGAGGTCGCGGGCCTCCTTGAGGCGGCCCGGGCAGCGGGTCAGGTCGCGGAACGGCTCGCTGACGTAGGCGTCGAGCTCGTTGTTCGCGAGCATGCCCGTGAAGGCCTTGTTGCCCTGCAGCCGGCGCTGGGCGCGCGCGTAGTCGTCGTAGCCGGCCGTCTCGTTCTTGCCGATGGGCACGAGCACGATGAGGCAGTCCTCGCGGGCGCACCACAGGCAGTTGCGGATGGAGCGGGCCGCCATGGTGCCGATGCGCGCATGGTACTCCCTATCGGCGTTGCGCTGGCCTTGGATGACCGCGAGCACGTAGGAGACGTCGAGCGTGAGGTTCGTGAGAAGGACCTGGGCCCGCATGGTCTCCTCGTTCACGAACGTGCCGTCCACGAGGTCCGAGAGCACCGAGGAGCCCGCCCCGACCCGCTCGCCCGCGGCGCCCAGCCGGTCGATCATGATGCCCGAGAGCTGGGCCGCGTAGTCGACGAGTTCCAGGTCGAAGCCGGTGATGGGACGGTCCTTCTCGAGGACGTCGTAGCGCCCCATCTCGAGGTGGTGGTAGTAGATGATCGAGGTGACCCAGCGCCTGCCGTAGCGCAGGTTGCCCGAGATGAGCGAGTGGCGGGCGTGGCGCACGGCCGCGATCGTCCCGTCGCTCTCGAGCTCGTTGTTGACCTCCTCGGAAACGTAGCCCTGCGAGAGGACCTCCTGGACGTCGGGGGCGTCCTCGGGGAACTCGCCCGCCGTGGCGAGCACGCGCATGTCGGCGTTCGCGATGATGACGGGGTTTCCCAGGACCATCGAGGAGCGCTTCGCGAACTGGGTGAGGTCGTAGCTCGCGAGAAACGCGTCGAACATCCGGTCGCGCCTGAGCTCCAGGACGGCGCATTTGGCCGGGAGGTCGAGGAAGCTCATGCGGAAGTCGTCGTAGCCCGACTTGTGCGAGACGATGAGCGCGTCGCCCGCGGCGCGCGCGTCGTCGGGGATCTTGTGGCCCGCGTAGACCAGGAGCACCTGCTTGGGTCCCGGGGTCACGGAACCTTGGGCATAGTCCTCGTAGCGGCACAGGCGGCAGAGCCTCGCCTCGGGGGGAACGTTCATGTCGTACTCGGGGGTAAGGAGAACGTCCTCGTCCAGGAGGCCCTTGCGGCTCGAGCGTACTTCTCGGCACTCGAGCTCGTTCAAAACGGTCCTCAACTTCATGGCGTCCCCCATCCGCCCGCCCCCGCGGGCCCAAAAAAGCGCTTCTCGCTCCTCGCTTGTTCAACCACACAATCATAACCTCTAGCTGCCGTTAGGCACCCGCAGACGCAACGAGGTGTTCACGGGTACCGCCCGCAGGGGCCCGCGAGGCCGGAAGTTTGGTATCCAGTCCAATGACCTTCTTGGCGCGAAAACAGAGAATCCTTACTCGAAGGTCCCGGACGCAATCGCGCTGCGAGGCGGCCGGGTGGGCAAAACCCGAGAGGAGTTTTGAATGTCCGAAGAGGAGTACAAGGGCATCTACAAGAAGATGACCTTCGGCGGCGAGGAGTTCGAGGTGCCCTTCGCCAAGGGCAATCCCGGCAAGTCCCGCGAGGAGCTCGACGAGATCAAGCGCCAGATGCGCGAGAACCCCGAGGCGGCCGGCGACGGCGAGATGGTCGCCACGATGGGCTTCTGCGCCAAGTACGACCCCCACACCTACATGACCGACATCCCCGGCGTCATGTGCGAGCGCGACGTGGCCTGCGTGCTGCGCGACGGCACCACGATCTACGCCGACATCTACCGCCCGGCGAACACCACCGAGAAGGTCCCCGTCATCTGCGTCTTCGCGCCCTTTGGCAAGAACCCCTCCGAGGGCATGGACTCCTGGCAGCTCATGGGCGTGCCGCCCAAGACGGTCTCGCAGTACGCCAAGTTCGAGGCCCCCGACCCCGGCTACTGGTGCCACTACGGCTACGCCGTGGCCAACGTCGACCCGCGCGGCGTGGGCAACTCCGAGGGCGACGTCTACCCCTGGGGCTCCCAGGACGCCCAGGACGGCTATGACTTCATCGAGTGGGTGACGGCCCAGGAGTGGTGCAACGGCCGCGCCACGATGATCGGCAACTCCGGCGTCTGCATGGCCCACTGGCGCATCGCCGCGACCCGTCCGCCCCACCTCGCCTGCCTCGCCGCTTGGGAGGGCCAGGGCGACCTGTACCGCGAGAGCTACTTCTGCGGCGGCATCCCCAACCCGGACTACGAGACCCACATCATCCAGGCCCTCGCCGTGAACAACTACATCGAGGACACGCCCAAGATGGTGGCAAAGTACCCGCTCATGAACGCGTACTACAAGGACAAGATCGTCGACTGGAACAAGATCCGCATCCCGACCTACGTCACCGCCGGCTGGGTCCACCACCACCTGCGCGGCGCCTTCGAGGGCTTCCGCCGCATCCGCACGCCCAAGAAGTGGATGCGCGCCCACCGCGACTTCGAGTGGCCCGACACCTACACCCCGGCCAACATGGAGGACGTGCGCAAGTTCTTCGACCGCTACTGCAAGGAGATCCACAACGGCTGGGAGATGACGCCGCGCGTGCGCATCGACGTCATGGACGGCTATGACTACGACTACGCGAGCCGCCGCGCCGAGGACACCTTCCCCCTCAAGCGCACCCAGTACAAGAAGCTCTACCTCGACGCCGCGAACCACGCCGCCGGCTTCGAGGAGTACCCCGAGGAGTCCGAGGTCGTCTACGACCCCAAGACCGAGACCACGACGTTCACGTACCAGTTCACCGAGGACACCGAGATCACGGGCTACATGAAGCTGCACCTGAACGTCGAGTGCCGCGGCTACGACAACATGGACCTCTTCC
Source organism: Atopobium sp. UBA6362 (assembly GCA_002440065.1). Taxonomy (GTDB): domain Bacteria; phylum Actinomycetota; class Coriobacteriia; order Coriobacteriales; family Atopobiaceae; genus Paratractidigestivibacter. The sequence goes on from DJRK01000002.1 coordinate 29,992, forward strand.
CCTGGGTCATCAAGCTCGACCGCGACGGCAACTACGTGCCGATCCGCGTCATGGGCGCCCCGTTCCGCGGCGCGTGGGGGTTCCTCCGCTGCAGCCACCGCGACCTCGACCCCAAGTACGCCTCCGATTTCCAGCCCGTGCACTCGCACGAGAAGGAGGAGCGCATGAAGCCGGGCGAGATAGTCCCGGTGGACGTCGAGATGTACCCGCACTCCCGCTTCTGGCACAAGGGCGAGAAGCTCCAGGTCGTCGTCGCCGGCCGCTTCATCAAGACCGAGTGGTTCCACGACAACGACATGAACCACGAGACCGACAACGGCGACGGCATGCACGTCATCCACACCGGCGGCGAGCACCAGTCCTACCTGCAGATCCCGGTCGTCCCGCCCAAGTACCAGGTCGGCGACTACATCTGGCACGGCGACGAGAATAAATAGGCCAACCGTAAGAACCGATCCAAACCCATCCCAAAAAGGAGACACATCATGAACGAGTTCCAGGAAGAGGTCGTGGACATCCTCAAGGACAAGGCGGCCGACATCTTCGGCGTCGACCCGGCTACCCTCGACGAGAACACGAGCTTCGTCGACGACCTGCACTGCAAGTCCGTCAACATCGTGCAGTTCGCGAGCGCCCTCGAGGACGAGTACGAGGTCGAGGTCCCCTACATGCAGCTCAACAAGTGCAAGACCTTCCTCGACGCCGCCAAGTTCGTGGACGACGCCCTCTCCATGTAGCAACCCCTGGGCCCGCTGCCGCAAGAGCCCTTCTCGACGGCACCGGGCCCTTTTTCTATGGAACGGAGCCAAGAATGTCACTTATCCAGCAGCTCACCGAGGAGGCCAAGCAGGCCCCCAAGAAGCGCGTCGCCCTGCCCGAGTGCGAGGCCGTGAAGACCCTGCAGGCCGCCCGCCGCGTGCTCGACGACGGCATCGGCGTGCCCGTGCTCGTCTCCCCCGCCGACGTCATCGCCGCGACCGCCGAGGAGGCCGGCGTGTCCATCGAAGGCATGGAGGTCGTCGACACCTCCGACGCCGACGCGCTCGAGGCGCTTGCCGGCCGCTTCATGGACGCCGGCAAGCCCCGCATGCTCTCCGCGAAGGGTATCCGCCGCAAGCTCAAGAACCCCATGTGGTGGGCCATGGTCATGGAGGAGCTCGGCGACGTCGACTGCACCTTCTGCGGCCACGTGAACACGACGGGCGACGTCCTCATGTGCGCCCAGATGACCATCGGACTGGCGGAAGGCGTGGACGTCCCGTCAATCCTCGCGCTCGTGGAGACGCCCGGCTTCGAGGGCCCCGAGGGCAACGTGATCTGCTTCACCGACTGCGGCCTGAACCCCGAGCCCAACGCCTCCGAGCTCGCCTCCATCGCCATCAGCGCCGCCGACGGCGTCCGCTCCATCATGGACTGGGAGCCGCGCGTGGGCTTTTTGTCCTTCTCGACGAACGGTTCCGGCACGGGCGAGTCGGTCGACCGCGTGGACGAGGCCGTGAAGCTCGTGCACGAGCGCCGCGCCGACATCGCCGCCGACGGCGAGTTCCAGCTCGACGCCGCGATCGACCCCGCCGTGGCCGCAAAGAAGGTCAAGCGCGACAGCGACGTCGCCGGCCGCGCGAACGTGCTCGTCTTCCCCGACCTGAACGCCGCGAACATCGCCGTGAAGCTCATCCAACGCTTCGCCAAGGGCGCCGCGTACGGCCACACCCTGAACGGCTTCGCCAAGCCCGTCGCCGACTCGAGCCGCGGCGCCACCGTCGAGGAGATCGTGGGCGACATCGCCATGCTCGTCCTCGCCGCCCGCTAGCGCAGCTTTTGGGGACAGGTTCGAAAAATGCTCATTTGAGTAAAAAACGA
>DJRK01000002.1:31872-35372 GCA_002440065.1 Atopobium sp. UBA6362
ACGAACCTGTCCCCAAAATTAGTCATTTCTGGAAGGATAGTTCGATGAGTTATAAGATCTTGACGCTCTCCCCCGGCTCGACGTCCACGAAGGTCGCCGTCTTCGACGGCACCGAGGCGCTCTTCCGCCTGAACGTGACCCACCCCGCCGAGGAGCTCGCGCGCTTCGATTCCGCCGCCGACCAGTTCGACTACCGCAAGCAGACCATCCTCGACGCCCTCGCCGAGAAGGGCATCGCGCTGTCCGACATCGACGCCTTCAGCGGCTACTGCGGCGCCATGGGCCCCACGGTCGGCGGCATCTTCGCCATCGACCAGACCGTCTGCGACCACGTGATGAACGCCGGCGTGAACCATCCGGCCATTCTCGGCGCGCCGCTGCTCTACGCCTTCGCGCAGGAGGTCGGCCGCCCCGCCTACGCCGTGAACCAGCCCGACACCGACGAGCTCGCCGACGTCGCCCGCATCACCGGTTGGCCCGGCGTCTACCGCAAGAGCCACGTCCACTGCCTGAACCAGAAGGAGTGCGCCATCCGCTGCGCCGCCGAGCTCGGCATGTCCTACGAGGAGGGCAACTTCATCGTGGCCCACGTGGGCGGCGGCCTCTCCGTCGCGTGCCACGAGCACGGCCGCATGGTCGACACGAACGACGTCCTCGAGGGCTCCGGCCCCTTCGCGCCCAACCGCTGCGGCGACGTCCCGGCGAAACCCGTCGTGAAGATGGCCTTCGCCGACGGCGCGCAGAAGAAGCCGATGGACGGCGTGATCGGCAAGACGGGCGGTCTCGTGGGGCTTCTCGGCACCGACGATGCCCGCCAGATCCTGCCGCGCATCGAGGCCGGCGACAAGTGGGCCGAGGTCGTCTACGACGCCATGGCCTACCAGGTCGCCAAGTACATCGGCGGCTTCGCGGCCGTCGTCCGCGGCAAGGTCGACGGCATCGTCCTGACCGGCGGCGTCTCGCACGACCCGCGCTTCGTCTCCTACGTGACCGAGCGCGTCGATTGGATCGCGCCCGTCAAGGTCTACGCCGGCGACTTCGAGATGGACGCCCTCGCCGCGGGCGCCATCCGAGCGCTCGACGGGGCCGAGGAGGTCATGAACTTCACAGGCGAGCCCAGCTGGAAGGGCTTCGCCTGCGAGGGCGCCATCGCCGACGTGGAGGGCTAGGCATAGCCTCCCCTCTTCTTCCGGCCCTTTTGTGCGGCGACACGAAGACACGCTCTTCCTGTCGCCGCACCCTTATGGGGCAAGGCCCGCGACAGCGGCCCGCGGGCGAATGTTCATCCTAGAAAGGTTCCCAGTTGACTCAAGTTGCCAAGAAGCGCGGCTTCCACTACGCCTACGCCATCGTGGCCTCGTGCATCGCGATGACGTGCCTGCCGTGCGCGCTCGTGCTCTCCTGCGCGGGCATCTTCTTCACGCCCGTCTCGGCGTTCTTCGGCGTGCCCAAGGCGACGTTCACCCTGTACTTCTCGATCGTGAACCTCGCCATGATGGCCACGCTCCCCGTATGGGGCAAGCTCCTCTCCAAGCTCGACATGCGCGTCTCGCTCTCCGTCGCCGCGGTGCTCTGCGGCGCGGGGCTCATCGGCATGAGCGCGTGCCAGGCGATGTGGCAGTTCTACGTCTGCGGCGCCGTACTGGGCGCGGGCGTCGCCCCCTTCATCTACCTGGCCGTGCCCACGTTGATCAACGCCTGGTGCGTGAAGCGCGTGGGCTTCTTCGTGGGCCTGTGCATGGCGTTCACGGGCATCGGCGGCGTAATCTTCAATCCCGTGGGAACGGCGCTCATCAACTCCGGCGCTGAAGGGTGGCGCACCGCCTACCTCGTCTTTGGCGTGATAGCGCTCGTGGGCACCCTACCGTTCACCCTCCTCGTGGTGCGCAACAAGCCCGCCGACAAGGGGCTGCTCCCCTACGGGGCGGACGAGGTGCAGGCTGAGGCCGCGACTGGCACCGGTGCCGAGCCCGCCGCCGCGGCGAACGCCCGCGGCATGAGCGCCGCACAGGCCATGAAGTCGCCCGCGTTCTACGCGCTCGCCGCCTTCTGCGGCATCATCACGCTCAACCAGACCATCTACCAGTTCCTCCCGAGCTACGCCCAGTCCTTCGCCGACACGATGCCCGCCGTGGCCGCCGCGTCAGGCATCGTGGCGAGCGCCGCAATGGCCGGCCAGGCCGTGGGCAAGGTCATCCTCGGCGCCGTCAACGACAAGTCCGTGCGCCTGGGCATCGCGCTCGGCATCGGATCGGGAGTCGTAGGCGTCACGCTCATGTGGCTCATGCCGGGCGTCCTCGCGCTGCTGCTCGTGGGCGCGTTCCTCTTTGGCGTGGTATACGCCATGACGACGGTCCAGACCCCGCTGCTCGTGAGGACCGTCTTCGGCAGCGCCGACTACACGAACATCTACTCGCGCGTGAGCATGGTCGGCTCTCTCATGGGCACCGTCGCCGCGGTGTTCTGGGGCTTCGTCTGCGATTCCGCAGGCGGCTACCCGCTCATGTTCATCCTGGGCTACGTGTGCATGGCCGCCTGCGCCGCGCTCGCGCTCTTCGCACTGGGACAGAAGAAGGCGTAACGGCTCTTCGACGGCTTCAGAGCCTGCTATTCCACGAAACCCCGCGTTTTGAACCCCGATTATGGGCTCGAACGCGGGGTTTCTCCATGTCCAAGGCCCCTGCAACAAGCGCGTGAAGCCAAAATCGGAACATCTCTGTGACTCGCAACGGACTTGCCGAGTAGCAACGAGATTTTCCCTACACGACCAACGCATCTACCTGCGGTTTTGCAAAACGCTTTTCCTCGGCTACTCGACAAGGCGCCTCCGAGTCACAGAGATGTTCGAATTTTAGAGCGCAAGCCTCTGATACAGCCCGTTATCGGCGAAACCGAGGCCGCGATAGTACTCCCGCGTGCCCACGGCGCTGATGACGTTCAGCACGTCGTAGCCCTCGGCTCGTGCGATCTCGCAGGCACGAGCGATAAGCGCACGGCCGAGCCCGTGGTGCTGGGCCGCGTCGCCCTCATCCCCCACGGGCACGGCTGCGCCGTACACATGGACCTCGCGTATCATGGCCTCACCGAGGCCTATAGGCATAAGCTCGCCGAACCTCTGCGCACACTTCTCCACATAGCCCTGGTCAGGTAGGGACAGGCGGAGAAACCCCGCGATCCTGCCCTCAGGCGTGACCCACTGCAAGAAGCGCTCGTGAGACATCGAGGTCTCATACGTCACCTTGTCCAGGCGCAGGCTCGAGGGGTCGACCGGGCTCGAGCCGATCTCCCTATATCGAATCTCCTCCACGTCGCAGTCGTCGTCCTCGCCGACGATGCCCTCCACGAGCTGCCGAAGATTGGGCTTCTTGTTTCCCGCAACGACGTCGTTCGTGCTAAAGTCGCGGATCATGCGGCTGATCCTGCAATACGCAGGCGTCGCGCGAACGTCCTCCGCAAGCACGTCGAGCAGCTCCGCCTCCGTGTAGGGGCGCCACTCGCCT
>DJRK01000002.1:35404-39607 GCA_002440065.1 Atopobium sp. UBA6362
CGAGGCCGCCGCGCGCTCGAGCCGTGTGCCACCGATGAGGGCGCACGGATATAGCTTGACCTCGTCCGGCTGATAAGGCCCCTCGTCGATGAGCCGACGGTAATCGGCTTTGTCGAATTTGGGGTCCGACCCCAAAAGGTTGACCATGAAATGCGCGTGTACCTTGAAGCCAAAGAGACGGCAAAGCTCGAATGCCTCACGGATCTGGGCAACGTCGATGCGGCGTCCGTTCGCATCGAGCACCTTTTGGTCGAGGCTCTGAATACCCATCTGGATCTTTGTGCAGCCGAGCCGCCGGATGGAGCTGAGCGAAGAAGCGCTGAGCGCATCGGGGCGCGTCTCGATGACGAGGCCGACCATCCGATGCCGCGCCGTCTCGTTGGCGCTCTGCCTGAGCTCGAGTTCCTCCCAGCCCGCACGCTGCCAAGCACACGCCTTCCCCACTGCGGAATCCGGGGCGTAGAGCGATTTGACCGCGGCGTTGTACGCGCCTCTCGCGACATCCGGTCCGTCAGAGATCTGCCGCTGGAGCTCGTCTCTCCTGCGCTCGAAGTCGGCACGTTCCTCGTCGGAGAAAAGCCCCAGGTAGCGCTCGCGGCGCTCAGCGACCCCGCGCGGCACCGCGCCAGCAGACAGCCCGTCGAGCATCGCCACGGCCTCGCGCCGGTTCGCAGCCTGGCCCAGCATCGGGTTGGCGCCATTCGCGGCGACCTCGCCCTCGTTCAAGGCGCGGAACAGCTCGGACACGAACCAGACCCGATAATCTTGCGGGTAGTCGGTCCAGGTGCCGCCCAAGACGATGACCTCGACCTTATCGATGGCGTGCCCCATCTGCGACAACGCCGTCAGACGCGAAACGACCTGCAGGTAGGGGTCGAAGAAGTTCTGCTCGGCGCGGGCGCACGCGGGCTCATCGTGCAGGTAGCTCTTGGGCATGCGCAGGTCGTTCGGGCAGAAGACGCAATCGCCCGAACACGGCCAAGGCTTTGTGATGACGGTGACGGTCGCAACGCCGGAGGCCGTACGCCGAGGCTTCATCCGGATGACGCGCAGAAGCTCGGCCTCGAGCCGCGGATCGATGCCCCAAGAAGCCCAACGCACCGGGTCTTCTCGCTTGATGCGCAGGTAGAAAGGCAAGAGCCGCCGCTTCGCCGGGGCCCGGTCGCCGTTTCGGGCGGCTTCGTGCATGAGCTTCGTGATCGTCGCGTCGTCCACTTGGCGACCCTCGCGAAGCATCTGGAGTATCTGCAATAAAATCTGTTCCATAAGAGCATTTTAACCATCGCAAGGAAGACCCGTGGACCAAGCCTTCGCCCTCGAGCTCATCGAGCTCAACAACCGCTTCTACGCCCAGAACGCCGGCTCGTTCTCGCAAACCCGGCAGGCACCTTGGCCTGGTTGGGCCCGCGCGCTCGAGGTCGCCGAGGGTTTTCTCGGCGCTCGAAGCGGCAGTAGCGACGACCCAGACGACTACCCAGGTGGCGTCTCAGGCCCCCTAAAGGTCTTCGACCTTGCCTGTGGGAACCTGCGCTTCGAGCGTTTCTTGGCCGATCGGTATCGCAACGCGCCCGAGTTCTACGCCGTGGATTCCTGCTCAAAGCTCGCAGCCGGCAAACGGGAAGACGCCGAGTATCCGCTAGATGTTCACTTCCAGCAGCTAGACGTCCTGAAACTGCTCATGAACGACCACTCGGCCGAGCGTCTCCCCCTCAACATGCCTCTGGCCGACCTCTCCGTATGTTTCGGCTTCATGCACCACGTCCCCACGCACGACCTCCGGGCGCGCGTATTACAGGCACTCCTCGCCCAAACGCTTCCCGGCGGCATAGTCGTCCTAAGCCTTTGGCGCTTCGCGGACGACGCCCGCCTTGCAAAGAAGGCCGAGGAATCGACCGCCGAGTCGCAGGCCCACAAGCCGTTTCCAAGATACGGCCGCGACAAGCTCGAGCCCGGCGATTACCTGCTCGGCTGGCAGGACTCGGGCACCTTCAGGTATTGCCACAGCTTTAACGACGACGAGGTCACGCAGCTCATTGACTCAGCGGTACCGACCGCGCGGGAAGTCGCGCGCTTCCGCGCCGACGGCCGCACGGGAACCCTCAACAGCTACATCGTCCTCCAAAAGCTCGGCAAGGCCTAATCTCAAACCCTCGGCGCCTTACTCGTTCGCGCCCGGCCCCATGCCCTTCTTGCACCCACGGCGCTTCCTCGGCGCCGGCAGCCCGCGCGTGATGACGGCCCGAAAATCGCAGGAGTCCACATCGCTCGTAGTGCAAGGGCACAGATGCAGCGTCCCCTCCCAGTCCGGGATGAACCCGTGGTGCCAGGCATAACCGCGGTCGCCCGCAAGCACAAAGTCGACGGCGGCCTCGAAGTCATCGAGGTCGGCTTTCGTAAAGTCATGCAAATGGTGTCCCGTCCAGAACCGCTCGAATGGAAGCCTACGCATTTTGCGCAGGGTCTCGCGATAGGCCTCGATACCCGCGCTCTCGGGGAAGCAGAGGCACTCGATGGGGGTCACCGCGTCGCCGGAGAAGAGGATCCGCAGCTCAGGGCAAAGAAACCCGATCGAACCCACGGTATGTCCCGGCAGCTCGACGACGCGCAGCGACCTCCCGCCCAGGTCGATGACGTCGCCCTCCCCCACCTCATGCACCCGGGGCCTCGAGCCGTCCCTCGGGCCAAAGGGCGTCTCGTGGGAAGCGAGCCCGTCATGGACGGCATGGCCCAGAAAGAAGTCGGAATAACGCTCGCAGGCATCCCAGCAGTCGGCCTCGTCCGCGTGCATCCACGCCTCGTCGAACCAATAGGCGCCGCTCACGTGATCCACATGCCGATGCGTCAGCAGCACGCGCACGGGTTTGTTGCCCACGAGCGAGCGAACGAGCGCCCCCAGGTCGCCGACGCCGCCCATAGAGTCGATGAGCGCGGCCTCGCGCACCCCTTCCACGAGGTAGCACGCCTCGCCCATGGGGTCGGAGATCCTCCAGAGCCCCTCGGCCGCATGGTCGACGAGAAACCCGAGGCCCTTCTTTGCGTCCACTGCCAAATGTGCCCCCTCTGGAACATAGAGCGACCTGCCCGCGTTGCCGCAGGCAGGTCGCTCGAACGTATATCTCTGAAGCCTAGTGCATCTGCGGCTCGGGATCCTTGCAGATCGCGCGCGCCCACTTCTCGCAGGCCGGGGCCCAGAAAAGGGACACGACGTAGCCCACGATCCAGCACTGGATGATGGAGCTCGCCCACGCCATCGGGAAGGCGGCGATCGGCGCGCCGTTGAACACGCAGGCGTTCAGGTAGGTCAGGATGACGGAGTTGAACGCGACGTAGACCGTGTTGACGATGACGTTCAGGCAGGCGCCGAACTTCAGCCCGTCGGTCGGCTTGAGGCCGCGGCCCATGGCGAAGCCGAAGCCCCACTTCTCGGTCGGGATGAACATGCCGATGAAGAACGAGATGATATAGGCGATCACGCTGTTCTTCAGCGTGGACGCGACGAGCGCCATCGGGAACACCTCGGCCGGGATGTTCTCGCCGGACATCGCGATGTAGCTCGCGGTGAGCGAGATCGCCACGGCGATCATGATGTTGGTCAGAAGAACCTTCACGAGCTTGGTGGACTTCTTCATGGGCATGATGGACCCCTTCGGTTATGTGTTGCCTCTCCTTGTGCAACCCTCTGTGAACATCTTATGGAGAGACCAGCTCAGGCCCTATAGGTAAAGGCCTTAAAGAATCGAAGGGTACCAATCAAAAACTGTGCCATCGCACAGGGTGCCGGGTCAGCACGAGACACGCTGGCCCGGCACCTCCCAGGAGACCTACCTCAGCTCGAAGCCGTCCGCGCCGTCGATGCGGACATCCGTCGAGAAGAACGCCTGGAGCGCGTCCGCGCCGAGCTCGACGTCGCGCGCGCCGGCCGTCTCGTAGCACGAGTGCATCGCGAGCTGGGGCAGCCCCACGTCGACGCCGTGCATGCTCACCTGTGTGTTCGAGAGGTTGCCCAGGGTCCCGCCGCCCGCCATGTCGGAGCGGTTCGCGAAGGTCTGGTGCGGCACGCCCGCGGCGTCGAGCACCGCCACGAGCACCGCCCGGCTAAAGGCATCGGAGCAGTAGTGCTGGTTCGCGGCTTCCTTGATCGCGATGCCGCCGTTGAGCCAGCAGCGGTTCACGGCGTCGTGCTTCTCGGGGTGGTTGGGGTGG
>DJRK01000091.1 GCA_002440065.1 Atopobium sp. UBA6362
TTATTAGGCAGCCGGCGCTGGGAGCGATCGTCTCGACCCCATCGGGAATGGAATAGGCTCCCTGGTAATCATCGAATCCGAAGACGGCGACCAAGGTCTCCCCGTCGCTCGAAAGAAGGCTCACGCCATCGTTCGCAAGGAGAAAGGCCGGGTTTCCAGGCGCGAGGGTAACCCGCGGAGCCTTCTGACAGTTGGCGAAAACGGTCGGGTCGATCGAGGCCAAGGAAGCCGGGAGATCGAGCCGCGCCAGACCGTCCTGGGCAAACGCGTAGCTGCCGATTTTCTCGACGCCCTCGCCCAGGCTCACGTTCTCGAGCCCCAGCGAGGCGCCGAACGCCCAGCTACCGATGGACTTGACCGTGCCGGGAATAGCGATGGACTCAAGGCTGCTGTCGCTGTAGAACGCACGGTCGGGGATCTCCTGGAGCGTGGAGGGGAAAGAGACGTCCCGCAGGTTCGAGACCTCGGAGAAAGCGCTCTCCCCCAGCTCCGTGAGCCCCTCCGGCAAGACGAGCTTCTCGATCGTGAGATTGCCTTTGGCGGCTGACAGCCCGATGCCCCGAACGGTATCCGGCACCGTGAAGACGCCTCCGGTAGTCGCAAGGTCGAGATGGGTGGGGATCAGGAGCAGCTCGGAGCCGTCTTTGCTGTAGAGCACCCCCGCGTCGCTCATATACGAGGGGTTCTGGGGGTCGACCTCGACGCTGGCGAGGTTGTTGCACGACGAGAAGGCGCCGTCCCCGATCTCTTCGCAGGTGGCCGGCAAGGTCACGCTTTCGAGCCCCGAGGAGGAGAACGCCTCCTTCCCAATAGACTGGACGCAGCCGAAATCAGCATGAGCGAGCTTGATGCAGTACAAAAACGCCTTGTTGCCCACGCGAAGCGCCGAGGTGAGGTCAGCGGATTCGAGCCCTCCCGCCTGGCTGAAGGCCGACTCGCCGATCTCCTCCACGTGGCTCAAATCGCAGGACGCGAGCGCGAAGCAATCCCTGAACGCGCTCTTCTCGATGACCTTGACGGAGCTGGGAAGCTCCACGGATGTCAGGAGCTTGTTCCTGATGAAGGAGCGCGTGGGCACGCGGTCGACGCCCTCGCCGATCTTCACGCTCTGCAAGCCCTCGCAGGAGCTGAAGGTGTAATCGCCCCAATCCGAGACCGTTCCCGGGATGTCTATCGAGGTCAGCGACTCGCACCCGTAGAACGCGCCGTCGCCGATGGAGGCGAGCCCGTAGGGAAGCTCGATGCCCGTAAGGCGGCCGCATGAATAAAAAGCTGAATCGCCGATGGATGAAAGCGAGGCGGGCAGCTCGACGGACGTGAGCTTTATGCAGTCGTTGAAGGCCTCACACCCGATGCTCAGGACGCCTTCGGGGACCGAGACCTCGGTGAGGTTCGCGTTGAGCGAGAAGGCGCCGTCGGCGATGGAGGTCACGGGGAGCCCCTCGAGCTGGGCGGGGATCTCCACGCGCCCGCCCGCGCCCTCATAGCCGGTGATGGCGATGGTCCCCGGTTCCTGTTGCTCGTACTTGATGCCGTCGGCCGTCGTCGCCGCAAGGGCGGCCGCCGCGGGAAGGCCCAGCACCGCCGGCATCCCAAAGACGACGGCCAAGGCGATGAGCTGCGCCGCGATCAGGCAGCGCAGGCGCCTGGCGAGGGACGGGCCGTGCTTGGGGCTAGGGGTGCTTGGGCGATCGGTCATGGTTGCTCCGTCCGTGTGGGGATTCGGGAGGCGAGGCCTCTATGCAAGGTGGGAGGTTTAGCCCTCGAGCGCGGCGACCATGGCGGCATCGAAGGCGTCGAGGTCGGCCGGGCGGCGCGAAGTGATGAGCCTCCAGCCGTTCGAGTCGTCCACGTGGCACTCCTCGTCGAGCCACTTCGCGCCCGCGTGCTCGAGGTCGACGCGGATGTAGCGGCAGCTGGTCATCGTCTTGCCCTGGAGCACGTCGGCGTTCACGAGCACCCACGGGCCGTGGCACACCGCCGCGATCGGCTTGCCGGCGGCGGCGAAGTCCTGTGCCAGCTTCTGCGCCTCGGGGCGCACGCGCAGGCGGTCGACGTTCACGGTGCCGCCGGGGATCACGAGGATGTCAAAGTCACGGGCATCCACGTCCTCAAGGCCGCAGTCGGGCGTGTAGCGAATGCCCTCGTGCTGGTCGTGGATCACGCAGTCGGCCGGGTCGGGATAGCTCGCGCCGGCCACGGTCACCTGGACGCCGGCGGCGCGCAGGTCCTCGACGGGCCGGGTGAGCTCGGGCTCCTCGATGCCGAAGGAGGCGATGATCACGAGGGCGCGCTTCTGGGAGAGGTCCTTCTTTGCGGCGGGTCGGGTTGCGGAATCGGACATTGGGATGCTCCTTTGTCGGGTGATTGGCCGTTGCCTGGTCGCGCGGGCGCCGCGCGGGAATCGCGGCAGGGGGCGCAAAAACGGTTTGCTTCTTTGCAGCTTAATACTGTACGAGGAGACGAGCGAGATTATCTGGGCGGACTCGGTTCTGCGGCAGGCGGGCGAAACTGGAGAGCGGGGTCAAACGGGTCCCTTCGGGCAAAGATACGGTCGACCTGATGCGCTTCGCGAGGTCCTTCTCGGAAAGGTCGGTCCGGGCCGCAAGGACGAAGTGCAGCCCCGAGTCCTCCTCCTCTATAGAGAAGTCGGGTGCGGCGGCGCCCCACGGCATGGCGCGAAGAAGACCGATAAGCTCGTCGCGGGATTCCCGCTTGGCCTTGCGCATGCGGGCGACGTGCCGCTCGTATGCCCCCGATTCAAGCAGCCGAGCAAGGGCGCCCTGCTGGACAGAGCTCACCGTGGACGAATAAAAGCCCAGCTCAGCGTTATAGCGCTCCATGAGACACGGCGGCAGGACCATGTAGGCGAGGCGCAGGGCCGCGCCGAGGCTCTTGCTGAACGTGTTCGTGTAGATGACGCTTTGCGTCGCATCGATACTCGCGAGGGCCGGCACCGGGCGGCCAGCGAGGCGAAACTCGCAGTCGTAGTCGTCCTCGATGATCCAACGGGTTTTGGCAAGCGAGCAGTTCGTATCCGGCGCTTGACCGACCACGGCGGGCTGCTGGGCATCGGCGGACGCCCAGCCCAGCAGCTCATAGCGCCGCGCGATGCTCGTGACGAGCCCCGTGGGAAACTGGTGCGAGGGCATGAGGTGGATCACGTCCACGCCCTGACGCTCGAGCTCGCGCATGCAGACTCCCTCGGAATCAAGGGGGATGTGCCGCAGGCGAACGCCGTTTGCCTGGTAGAGGCGGGTAAGGCGCGGGTATCCCGGGTCCTCCACGCCGTAGGTAAGGCCGTGGCCCAGGAGCTGGACGGCGATGTTGTCCAGAATCTGCGCACCCGCGCCCACAAGGATGCGGTCGGGGTCGACCTCCATGCCGCGCGTCTGCCGCAGGTGCGCGGAGATTGCGCGGCGCAGACGCAGGAGGCCCTGCGCCGGAGACGGGCCGAAGACCTCCGCCTCCGGCTCGGACGCGAGGGTCTCGCGCAGGGCCCGCGACCAAAGCCGTGCGAGGCTGGGATCGGCGGGTGCCTCGAGCGGGACGTCTTCGTTGTGGGCCGATGCGGGAGCGATGGACTTCTTTGCAGCAGAAGGAGGCGGCGACACGCTCGCGACCTGGGGAGGAAGGCCTGGCAACGCGCTGGCGAAGTAGCCGCTCCGCGGACGGGCGTGAATGTAGCCCTCGGCCACGAGCTGGGCGTATGCAGACTCGACAGTCACGAGGCTCACGCCCAGGTGCTGCGCCAAGGACCGCTTGGAGGGAAGGCGGTCGTCGGGCGCGATGAGCCCGGCGACGATATCGTCCCGGATCCGGCGGTAGAGATACTCGTAGAGGGAGAGCTCGCCTCTTTGCGCGAGGTCGTAATCAAGCATCTGGTCTTGTTGCTTTCTCTTATCTGGCCTTGTTCTGGCTTGGTCATTATCTCACGAGTTGGGCGTTTTGCTCATGCCAGTTGGCGTGTAGGATGGCCCGCATGCACACGCCAACGACCGAAGGAGACAAAGAATGGCCGCAGAGAAGACCCAATCGCGCGAGGAGCGCGCCCGCCTGAACCGCCAGCTCGCGCAGATGCTCAAGGGCGGAGTCATCATGGACGTGACCACGCCCGAGCAGGCACGCATCGCCGAGGACGCGGGCGCCTGCGCCGTCATGGCGCTCGAGCGTATCCCGGCGGACATCCGCGCCGCCGGCGGCGTCTCCCGCATGAGCGACCCCGCGATGATCGCCGGGATCCAAGAGGCGGTGAGCATCCCCGTCATGGCGAAGTGCCGCATCGGCCACATCGCCGAGGCGCAGGTCCTGCAGGCCATCCAGATCGACTATATCGACGAGTCCGAGGTGCTCTCCCCCGCCGACGACGTGTTCCACATCGATAAGACCCAGTTCGACGTGCCCTTCGTTTGCGGTGCGCGCGACCTGGGCGAGGCGCTTAGACGTGTGGCCGAAGGCGCGACGATGATCCGCACGAAAGGCGAGCCGGGTACGGGCGACGTCGTGCAGGCCGTGCGCCACATGCGAAAGATCCAGCGCCAGATCCGCGAGGTCGCGAGCCTGCGCGAAGACGAGCTCTTTGAGGCCGCCAAGGAGCTGGCCGTGCCGGTCGAGCTCGTGCGTTACGTACACGAGAACGCGAAGCTCCCCGTGGTGAACTTCGCCGCGGGCGGCGTCGCGACGCCGGCGGACGCCGCGCTCATGATGCAGCTGGGCGCCGAAGGCGTGTTCGTGGGCTCGGGCATCTTTAAGAGCGGCGACCCGGCGAAGCGGGCGGCCGCAATCGTGAAGGCCGTCGCCAACTACGAGGACGCCGCGCTCATCGCCGAGCTCTCGAAGAACCTGGGCGAGGCCATGGTGGGCATCAACGCACAGGAGATCGAGCTCATCATGGAGGAGCGTGGTCGCTAGTGGGGCGCGGAACGGGACGAGGAACGACCGCCGTTCTGGCTGTTCAGGGAGCCTTTATCGAGCACGAGCGGATGCTTGGGCGTCTTGGCGAGAAATGCGTCGAGCTGCGCCAGGCGTCCGACCTCGAGCAGGGGTTCGACCGGCTCGTGCTGCCCGGTGGCGAGTCGACGGTGCAGGGCAAGCTCCTGGACGAGCTGGGGATGCTCGAGCCCCTGAGGGCCCGCATCGCCGATGGGATGCCCGTGCTCGCCACCTGCGCCGGGTTGATCTTGCTCGCTTCTCGGTTGGACGCGCACGACGACCGCGGCACCCCGCGGCTGGGAACGCTCGACGCGCTTGTGAAGCGTAACGCGTACGGTCGGCAGCTGGGGAGCTTTCATACCGAAGGCGAGCTTGCAGGCATCGGGCACGTCCCGATGACGTTCATCCGCGCACCGTACGTGATGGAAGCGGGGCCCGAGGTCGAGGTGCTCGCACGCGTGGAGGGCCGCATCGTCGCCGTTCGCCAAGGAGTGCAGCTCGCGCTGGCATTTCACCCCGAGCTCGACGAGAGCCTCGCGGTGCACAAGGCGTTTTTGGCGATGTAGGGGCTGCGGGCCAGCCGCCGTGCCGAACGCCGCGCCCTTCTCGTGTGCGCCGCGGCCCCACTACCCCCCCTGCAAAATGAGACATCCTAGGCGCCTGGGATGTCTCATTTTGCAGGGGGCTTGTATGTGAGGGCGCAGATGGCCTCGCTAAGAAAGGCGCTCGATCAAGGCATTTGTCACGGCGAGGCAGTCGGCGACGACCTTGTAGGA
>DJRK01000116.1:0-5368 GCA_002440065.1 Atopobium sp. UBA6362
CCGGCGCCGTCCACAACCGATTACGCAACCCTTACGGCTTCCGCGGCCTTCTTTGCACCTGGGTGAGGTAATGTTGAGGAATCAATATTCATCGGCCGTCCGCGTCCCGGCGCGGCCGGGCCAAGCGCGAGGAGCCCCACATGGCAAAGCAGAAGATGACCCGAGCCGAGAAGAGCTGGATCATGTACGACGTGGGTAACTCGGCCCTTGTGCTGCTGGCGACGAGCGTCATCCCCATCTACTTCAGTTCGCTGTCCCCCGACGGCGGCGTCGTTGTCGCGTGGAGTTACGCCGAGACCGTCGCGTCGCTCATCATCGCGCTGCTCATGCCCATCCTGGGCTCCATCGCCGACATGCAGGGCATGAAGAAGAAGTTCATCGTGGGCTGCGTGGGCACGGGCGTGGTCGCCACGGTCGCGCTCGGCATACCCACGAGCGCCATGGCGTTCCTCGTGATCTACGTGATCAGCTCCGTCGCGCTGAACTCCTCGATGGTGTTCTACGACGCGTTGCTCGTGGACGCCACGACCGACGAGCGCATGGACGAGGTCTCGAGCCAGGGCTACGCCTGGGGCTACATCGGCAGCTGCGTGCCGTTCATCGCGTGCCTGCTCGTGGTGCTCAACTACGGCGCGCTGGGCATCGGCCTGCAGACGGCGATGCAGATCGCGTTCACGATCACGGCGGCCTGGTGGCTCGTCTTCACCATCCCCATGCTACGCGACGTCGAGCAGAAGCACTACAAGCCGCGCGAGCCGCACGCCATCTCGCGCGCCGTGCGCGGCATCGGCGGGACGCTGCGCGAGATGTGGTCGAACCGCGCGATCAAGTACTACATGATCGCGTACTTCTTCTACATCGACGGCGTGCACACCATCATCAAGCTCTCCACGAGCTACGGCACCGACCTCGGCATCAGCTCGACGCAGCTCGTCCTGGCGCTTCTGGTGACGCAGTTCGTTGCCTTCCCGTCAGCCATCATCTACGGGCGGCTCTCGGGCAAGTACGGCACGAGGAAAATGCTGCTCATCGCGATCGCGGCTTACTTCGGCATCACGCTCTTCGCGGCGCTGTTCCTGCGCACGGCCGCCGAGTTCTGGGTGCTCGCCATCCTCGTGGGCATGTTCCAGGGCGGCATCCAGGCACTTTCGCGCTCCGAGTTCGGCAAGCTCTGCCCCAAGGACCGCGCGAACGAGTACTTCGGTTTCTTCGACATCTTCGGCAAGTATGCCGCCATCCTGGGCACGTTCCTGGTAGGCACGTTCACTGCGCTCACCGGCAACTCGAGCCTCGGCGTCATGAGCATCGCCGTTCTGTTCGTCATCGGCTTCTTCATGATGCTCAAGGTGCCCGACCGCGCGTAACAGCCGCGCCGCCTTCTCGCGCGGACGGTGGGGAAGGCGGCTCTTTCACAGATGCACCCCATTTACGTGTTGCAGGCCCGATTCCGGGTCGCCAGACGCGTAAATGGGGTGCATCTGTTATTTGGCGCCCCCGCACATACGGGCTCGCACGTTATAGGATAGGAAAGTTCGGTTCTGCGTTGTTTATTCAGACTTTTATAAAGCTCAGAGCATACGCCAACTGGGCAAATGCCACAGGGAGCGACTCGCGGAGTACAGTTTTAGGCCTCGATACTTGGTCGAACCTCTGATTCACCACGCAAAACCGGAAATTTGTTGTCGCGATCGCGCCCCAGCGCCCCTCAAAGCCCCTCATCGCGCCGTTTAACGTGCAAGATAGTCGCAGCGGGAAGCGGGACACCACAAGAAGCGACGGCTACGCCGATGCAGGCGACCCGCTCGGCGCTTCGCCACCCCCAAGGGGTGCCCCGTCCCCAGGCGCGCCGCCTCCGGGCGCGGCGGCGGGGTCTTGTCCCGGGGCGAAGCCCGTCGAGGCCACGTCGGTGTAGACGAGCGAGTCGAGGGTCACCTCCTGGGTCTCGCCCGCATGGGACAGGGTCAGGGTCGCGCCGACCTGCACGGCGGGCGCGCTCACGAGGATGCACTCGTAGCTCGTCGTGGTCGAGAAGGAAGCCAGGACGTTCCCGCCCGCGTCGAGCAACTGAATGAGGTCGCCCGCGTTTCCGCTGGCAGACACCGCTATCGTTCCCTGGCTCGACCCATCGACAGAGAAGGTCTGGAGCATGCTCGACGTGCCCGCGCACATCACGACGCCGCCCGTGACCGTGCCCGTCCCGGCGAAGTCGAGCATGCCGTCGCCGCCGGAGTTCGGCCCGCTCACGTAGAGCTCGCCGCCGGTCACCGTGAGGTCGCCGTTCGAGTCGACGCCGTCGCCCTGCGCCTCGATGCGGATAACGCCGCCGTTGATGACGAGGGAAGCCGTCGGGTCGTTCTCGTCCATGCCGCCGGCCGGCTGTCCATCGCCCGGTTGCCCATCGCCGGGCTGTCCCGCGCCGGGTTGGGCGCCGCCCTGCTGGGGAGGCTCGCCCGCGTCCCCAGGCGCCTGAGGCGCCCCACCTGGCTCGGCCGACCCATCCGACCCAGACCCGCTCGCCGAGCCGTCCGCCGACGAGCCCGGCTCGCCCGCCGCGTTGATGCCGTCGTCGCTCGACGTGACGTCGACCTCGCCGGCGTTGATCGTCACCGTCGATCCCTCGAGGCCCTCGTAGCTCTTGGAGACCTCGATCGAGCCGCCGTCCACCTGCAGCGCGTAATCCGCATGGAGCCCGTCGTCGCCGGCGCTCACGTCCACGTCTCCCCCATCGACCTCGAGCACGCCCGCAGCGTCCACGCCGTCGGAGCCGGCCGCGATCGAGACAGAGCCGCCCGCGATGAGGACCGAGCCCTTCTCGCCGGACGTGTCCTCGTCGGTCCCGCAGTGGATGCCGTCGGTCCCGGCCGTGAGCGCCCACTCCCCGCCCGTGAGCGTCGCCGAGTCCTTGGCCTGGATCGCGTGGCCCGCGGCCTCGACGTTCACGCTTCCGGAAACCATGACCAGGTCGTCTTTGCACACGATGCCGTGGCCCGACGCGCTCGAGACGCTGAGCGACCCCGCGCCGTTCACGGTGAGGTCGCTTTTTGCCCACACCGCCCCGTCGATGTTTGCCTCGTCGCTCGCGGCGTACTCGCCCGTGGTCGCGAGCGAGTTCTGCGTCCCGTCCGCCAACGTCAAGAAGACCTTCTTTGCGGCTTTGACGTAGACGGCTGCGGAGTCCGCGCTCGAGACGCTCGCCCCCGCGAGCACGAGCTGGACCTTCTCGCCGTCCGCGTCCACGACCACCTGGCCGTCCGCGAGCTCGCCAGAGAGCACGTAGGTCCCGCCGGCGGAAATCGTCACGACGTTTCCGTCCACGCTCACCCCGTCGCCGTCGGCCGTCGTCCCCGAGTCGGAAAGCTCGACGTGGACGGCTGAGCCGCCCTCGTAGGAAGGGTCCAGGTCGTGCTCGCTCACCAGGTCGCTCGCCGAGAGCAGGTGCTCGACCGAGGAGGACGTCGCGGGCAGCTCGCTCGCCGAGGCGCTCACCGACGCCGCGCCCGAGGAAGAGGCCGACTTCGCGCCGGACGCGCACCCACTCAGAGGCGCGGAGAAGAGCACGGCCACGAGGCCGGCGGCGCAGGCGCGCCGGGCACCGGGGCGCACGGAAGCCGCTCGGGGAAGGAAACCGTTAAAGCTCATTTCCGTTCACCTCCGTGTAGGAAAGGGAGACCTCGAGGTTGCCGTTGCGGCAGCGCAGGTCGTCGATGAATGCGCGCTCGGAGGCCCCGGGCGCGAGGACGAGGTCGTAGGTCAGTTTGTAGATACTGCCCATGTTGGCCGTCTTTACGCAGGTCAAGCGCGCATCGGAGGCATAGGTGGCCAAGCAGTCGTCGAAGAGCCCCGTGTAGTCGAGGTCCTCGGGCACGCTGATGCGCAGCGTCCGCGCCCGTTCGTCGGGGCCCGCGCCCAGCCCAAGCAGGTGGTAGCACAGGTACATGCCGCCCACCGCGACCGTCGAGGCGGCGGCGACCGCGATGTAGCCCATGCCGCACGCGAGCCCCACGCACATGGCGAGGAAGACGAAGCCCATGTCGCGGGCCGACCCCGGGACGCTGCGGAAGCGCACGAGGCTGAAGGCGCCGGCAACGGCGACGCCCGTCCCCACGTTCCCGTTCACGAGGGCGATCACGACGCACACGATCGCCGGGAGGATCGCGAGCGTCGTCACGAAGCTGCGCGTATGGCGGTGGCGCACGCAGTAGACAAAGGCGAGCACGAGCCCCAAGGCAAGCGCCGCCGCGACGCAGGCGACGAGCGAGGCGAGCTCGAGCGAGGATGACGAGGCAAAGAGGGATGTTGACATTTTTATCTCCAGGATACGTGAGTTTGCTGGGGCATGGGGCGATGGGCGGAGCGGGTCGGCGGCCTATCCGGCCAAGGAGAGCCCGTCGATCCCGTGCAGCTCCCACGCGCGGCCGTACTTCGAGAAGCTCGTCTTGCGGATACCCGCCGCGGAGAGGTAGCGCACGAGCCAGATGGGCAGGCCGCCGCACGTCTTGACCTCGAGGATCGAGGCGTCGCCCCCAAGGACCGGCTCACCGTCCTCCGAGCCGGTCAGGCGCACGTCGTCCCAGCGCACGCGGATGTTGGAATCGAACGTCACGCGGAAGTCGCGGTCGGCGGGCGCGTAGTAGGCGCAGCGCTCATAGGCCAAGAAGGCCCTCGGCGCCAAGCCCTCGTAGCGCCTGATGGACCAGTCGAGCTCGCGCTCCACCTGGGTCCGGGGACGGCCGCGACCGGCGAGGAGCTCGCGGGCCTCCGCGGGCGGCATGAGCGAGCGGCGCTTGTAGACCACGCCGTCGTACTTCTTCTTCAGCTCGACGAAAACAGGGTCGAACGGGTGCGGCGCGCCGTAGCAGCGGGTCCGGATCTTCTCCTTGTAGGCGGGGCGCTCGCCGGAGCGGCGGGCCAGGATCGCCGTCGGGGTGTCGTAGTAGACGTTCCTCACCGTTGCGGGACCGTGCTCGTCGGGCACGAGGTTGCCTTGGATGAGGCACTCGAGGCCTGCGCGCTGGTCGGGGGTGAGCAGGAACTTGGTCTCGTATCGCTTGAAAACGAGCTGCGCCTGGGATGCCTGAGTCGTCATGATGCTCCTTCCTTCAGGTGCTTGAAGGAAGGATACGAAGCGAGGCTTAAAACCAGCTCGAAGCAAAACCGCAGGTCAACGGAACACACAGAGCGTCCGCGAGACTTTTGGTTTCCTTAAAACCATCGTCGCGAACACCTACCCGCAAGCGGCAGGGGCCACGAAACGCTGGTAGGCAGGCAAAGTCTGACTTTTGTTTGATTTACATGGGACCAACGAGTATCCAAGGGCAAAAACAGAGGAACCGCCCCAGAAAAGAGGCGGTTCCTACTGGCACATCCT
>DJRK01000116.1:5392-5662 GCA_002440065.1 Atopobium sp. UBA6362
AAATCAAACAAATCTCGAAGTTCGCGCCCCGCAAGCGCCCTAAGGCCCCGGAACGGCGAAAAATCGGGCGCCTACTTCGCGAGCTCGTCGGCTAGGACAGCGATCTGGGCGCGGGCATCGTCGTCGACGGCGCCGCGGACGGTCACGACCTGCTCGGCGAGGCGGATATCCTTCATCTCCTCGACCTGCGAGCGCATGACCTTCGCGGCCATCGGTCCCCACGTGCCCGCCTCGATGAAGGCGACCTCGCGGTTCTGGTAGGCGTGCTCG
>DJRK01000116.1:5767-5926 GCA_002440065.1 Atopobium sp. UBA6362
CGGCCTCGGCCATGTCGTCGCGCGCGAGGTCGAAGACGGAGACCTTCTGGCCGCGCTCCTCGAGCGCCGCCGCGAGCTCGAGCGCAGCATGCTTCGTGTTGCCGTAGACCGAGGCGTACGCGATGGTCACGCCGCGGTCCTCAGGCTCATAGCTCGACC
>DJRK01000116.1:6126-18175 GCA_002440065.1 Atopobium sp. UBA6362
CGAACTTGCCGAAGCCGTCGGCCGAGAAGAGCACCTTCGTCGCGGAGTCGTAGGAGAAGAGGACCTCGGGCCAGTGGACGTTCGTCGCGCCGATGAATGCGAGCTCGTGGCCGCCCAGGTCGAGCGTCGCGCCCTGCTTGACGACGACGCGGCGGTCGGCGTAGTCGGTGCCGAAGTAGGCCTGCATCATCTTGAAGGCCGGCGCCGAGGCGACGACCTGGGCCTGCGGGTAGCGCTCCATGAAGGCCGCGATGTTCGCGGAGTGGTCGGGCTCCATGTGATGGACGACCAGGTAATCGGGGGTGCGGCCGTCGAGTACGGCGTTGAGGTTGGCCAGCCACTCGTCGCGGAAGCGGCCGTCGACGGTGTCCATGACCGCGATCTTCTCGCCGAGGACGACGTAGGAGTTGTACGACATGCCGTTCTCCCGCACGTCGTACTGGCCCTCGAAGAGGTCGATGTCATGGTCGTTCACGCCGATGTAGGCGATTCCCTCGCGCACGTTCATGAGAAGCTCCGATTCCCTCGTGTATGGACCCTTGCGGGCAAGCCGAACCCATTGTGACAGCGCCGCCGGGCACGCCGCGGAGAAAGTGAAGTCTTCACAACAGAATCGGTCCGTTGTGAAGGCTGCACAACGGGCCGATTTGCCAAGAAATGCGAAAGTGTCGGCTGCGAACGCGAGGTGAAGGCTTCACATTCGCGGTGGGGTGGGCGGAAAGCGGTCCGGTCAGGCGACGGAGCAGACGGTCCGGTTGCGCAGCCGAACGCCCCCGGCCAGCCGCCTAGTGCCGGCGCGCCTCGAGCTCGCCGGCGAGCTCGTCGAGCGTCACGCCGTAGCGCTCGAGCGTGACCATGAGGTGGTACACGAGGTCGCCCGCCTCGTAGCGGATGTGGTCATGGTCGTCGTCCTTGCACGCCATGATGACCTCGGACGCCTCCTCGGCGAGCTTCTTGAGCAGGGAGTCCTCCTTGCCCTGCAGGAGCTTCGCGGTATAGGACGTCTCGGGGGACGCGTCCCTGCGGCCGTGGATGACGGCGGCAAGTCCCTCGAGGGTCTCGCCGATGTTCGCGTCCTGGACGTTTGCGGTGCGCTCACCCATGTTAGTCCTCCTTCCGCGCGGCGGCCGGGGCCTCCGCGCCGTCGTCGACGACCTGTCGGAAAAAGCAGCTCCGGTGCCCCGTGTGGCAGGCGGGCCCGGGCGAATCGACCACGGCGACGAGCGTGTCGGCGTCGCAGTCCACGAGCAGATGCTTGACCTGCTGCATGTTCCCGCTGGTGGCGCCCTTGTTCCAGAGCTCTTGGCGGCTGCGCGACCAGAACCACGTCGTGCCGGTCTCGAGGGTCAGCGCCAGGGACTCCCGGTTCATCCACGCCACCATGAGCACCTCGCCCGTCCCCTCCTGCTGGACGACGCAGGGAACGAGGCCGCGCTCGTCGAAGCGCACCTGGGCGCCGCCCAGGTCCACGGGCGGGAGGTTCTCGCCGGCGTAGGTATAATCGGCGTCGTATGAGAGCATGTTGCCTCCTTTGTTGGCGGCTTCACACTTTAGCAGGCTGGAGTGCCTGCGCCGAGAGGGGCGCGTGCCATGTCCAAAAATGTAACAGTGCAGCTCGGAACCTATGACGTCGCGGTCATGGGCGCGGGGATCGCGGGCGTCGTCGCGGCGGTGTCCGCGGCAGAGGCGGGCGCGCGCGTGGCGCTCCTGAGCGCGGACCACACGTTCTCGGGCTCGAGCTTCTTCCCCGGGACATGGGGGCTCGGCCTCGTGGGCGCGCGCGATAAGGCCGACGTCGACGACTTCGTGGAGACGATCTGCGGGGTCGGGCGGGGCATGGCCGACCCCACGCTCGCGCGAGCCCTCGTCGAGGGCGTGCCGGCGGGCATCGAATGGCTCGAGGCGCACGGCGTCGCGCTGCGCGAGGCCGGCGCGGCGGGCCAACGCGAGTACATCCCCTGCTTCGACCATGCGCGGCGAAGCTGGCACGGCCTCGAGCGGGCGAGTTTCGCGGCTGCGATGGACCGGACGCTCGACGAGGCGGGCGTCGACCGGTTCGGGCGCTGCAAGGTGCTCGATTTGCGGCTAGGAACCGGCCAAAACGCCCCGGATACCGTGGGGTCCAAAAACCGACCATGCCCACCCGATGCGAACGGGGCGGATATAACGTTTTACGCCCAGCAAGCGGAACAGGTGGGCATGGTACGTTCCGGGGCAGTCGTCCTCGCGACGGGTGGGTATGGCGGCCTCTATGACCGGACGCTCACGATGCCGGACGTTTTGGGCGACGCGCACGCCCTGGCACTCGCCTGCGGAGCCGAGCTCGTGAACATGGAGTTCATCCAGATCATGCCGGGGCTCGTCGCCCCCGTGGGAAACGTCGTCTTCAACGAGAAGACGTTCCGCTACGCGCATCTGGGCTGCGAAGACGCAGGTTGCCCAGCGGGGAGTCCAAAGGACGCCGCGGACCTCGATACCCTTATGCCCACACGGGCAGAGCACGGCCCCTTCACCGCGAGCCGAGAAGACCGCGCGGTCGACCTCGCCATCGCCGCCGCGGGCGAGTGTGGCGTCCCCGTTCGCTACGACCTGCCCGCGGAGCTCCCGGAGTTCATGCGCGTCTACAGCGACTGGTTCGAGCGAGAATTCGGGCGCAACCCGAAAGAGGGCGTGCGAATCGCGCCCTACGCGCACGCGGCGAACGGCGGCATCCTCGTGGACAAGCGGGCCCGCACCGGCGTGCCGGGGCTCTTTGCCTGCGGCGAGTGCACGGGCGGGATGCACGGCGCCGACCGCATCGGCGGCCTCGCCAGCGCGAACGCGCTCGTGTTCGGGTTGGCCGCCGGGCAGGAGGCGGCGCTCTGGGCAGAGGAACACCCGGTCGAAACCGCAGGGGACGCAACGCCCGCACGTACGGAGTTCCGCGCATCGAGGCGGGCCGACGAGGCGTTGGCGCAACTGCGACACACCATGGGCGAGCACTGCCTCGTTGTGCGCACGGCCGAGGGCCTCGAATCGGCGCAGGCAGCAATCGCGCAGCTCAAGGCCCTGATCGAGGACTCGCTCGAACCCCTCGACGCAGATGCGGAGCATGCGGGGGCCGAACACGCGGACGCAAGGGGCTCAGAGTCTGGGCAACCCGACGAGCAGAGAAGGCCGCTCACCGCTCGCGACCACGCCCAGACGGTCCGCGCGTTCCATGCCCTCACGACCGCCGAGGCAGCCGTCGCCGCGATGTCCGCTCGCACGGAGAGCCGCGGCGCCCACTTCCGGGAAGACGCTCCCGCGGAAGACCCCGGCCAGGCACGGCCCCTTCGCGTGCGCCTCGAGAACGGGCACGCCGTCGCCCAGCCCGCATAACCGCCGCTCCGGCACAACGGGCGCGGAAGCCCTTATCACCCGCACAGTGCACGCAAGCAAAAGCCCTCCGCCCGGACACGAATCCAAGCGGAGGGCACTTCTTTGCGGCTCACGGCTCCGGTAGGCGACTCGGGGCTCCGGCAGGCAGCTCAAGAATCCGGTGAACAGGCGCACACATGCCCGTCCCCGCCGCCCTTACTCGGTCGGCTTGAGCCTTCCCATCTGCGGGCGGTTGAACTTGTGCGCGACTACGAGCACGACGATGCCCGCGACCACGAGCGGAAGCGAGAGGCACTGCCCCATCGTGATCGGGCCCCACAGGTAGCCCAGCTGCGCGTCGGGCACGCGGACGAACTCGATGAGGAAGCGGAACACGCCGTAGAGCACGAGGAACATGCCCATGAAGGTGCCCTGCGGCCTCGCGGGCTTGCGCCGGGAGAGCGCCCACAGAACGCAGAAGATCACGAGCCCCTCGAGCACGGCCTCGTAGAGCTGCGACGGGTGGCGATACACTCCCCCGCCCGTATGGAACATGACGCCCCAGGGCAGGTCGGTCTCCTTGCCCCACAGCTCGCCGTTCACGAAGTTCGCGCACCGGCCAAAGAACAGGCCCCACGGCGCGCCGATGACGCCCAGGTCGCAGACCGTGGGGATCGAGATCCCGTATTGGCGGCACACGAGGGCGCCGCCCACGACCGCGCCCACGAAGCCCCCGTGGAAGCTCATGCCGCCGTCCCAGGTCGCGAAGACCTCGAGCGGGTGGCTCGCGTAGTACCCGGCCCCGTAGAACAGGACGTAGCCCAGGCGCGCGCCGATGATGACGCCGAAGGCCACGCCGATGACGATGCTCACGACGTCGTCGGGCGTGAGGTCGAGCTCCCAGCGCCGCGCCACGCGCCAGATCACGATGCCCGCCACGATGAACCCGGCGAGGTAGGCCAGGCCGTACCAGCGCACCGTCAGGGGACCGAGCGTGAAGGCCACCGGGTTGAGCGACTGGTAGAGGTCGTTGAGAAACACGTCGGCCCCGCGCTAGAGGACGGCCGGCTGGACGCGGGTCACGCCGGGCACGTGCTCCTTGAGGATGCGCTCGATGCCCTCGGACATGTCCATGCTCGAGAGCGGGCAGCCGGCGCAGGCGCCCTGCATCTCGAGCGTGACCACGCCCTCGTCGTTCACGTCGATGAGCTCGACGTCGCCGCCGTCGGCCTGGAGGCTCTGCCTGATGATGTCGAGGGTCTCCTCGAGAAGCTCGCGGTTCACTGCCATGGTGGTTCCTTTCGTCCGTTGCGTTGCGGGGTTTATCTTACCCGTCCTCGGGCCGCGCGTGCGCAGCCGCCTTCGACTGTTTGCCGTCAGGCGCGCCCAAGCTACCCGATGCCGAAGAAGAGATGCCCCGAGGTCGCGCCCTGCATGCGGGCCGCGGGCTTCTTGCCGGCGCGCACGGCGTCGATCGCGCGGCGGACCCGCTCCACCGAGAAGCGCGTCTGGCGCTCGTCGAGCAGCGTGCAGTCGGCGAGCAGGCGCGTCACGCCGGCAGCGATGAGCTCGCCCGCCTGCGGCGTCGCGTCGAGCGGGTAGGCGGACCAGATGCGGCTGCGGCCGTTCACGTCGGTGCGGACGGGCAGGAGCTTGCCGTCGATGTCCTTGAGCGAGAAGCGCGCGCGGCGCTGGGGGCAGCGGGCGCAGTCGTGGACGCACTTGCCCGTGACCTGCAGGACGCAGTGCTCGCTCGTCATGGCGCGCTCGCGGCCCAGGACCATAAGGCCCACGGGGACCGACGCGCGCGGCGCGAGGTCGCAGACCTGTTCAAGCGTGAGCTCGGGCGAGAGCCAGAAGCCCGCCGCGCCCGCCGACTCCAGGGCAACGAGGCAGCTCTCGTTGTGCACGGGGATGCAGGAGCGCACCTCGGGTGCGGCGCCGCGCTCGGCGGCGAGGGCGAGCTCGGAGATGTTGCCCACGGCCACCGGCGCGCCTTCGCGCACGTAGGGGTCGAGGCGCGCGTGGTCGCGCTCGCGGCAGACCTCGTCGAGCCAGGGGACGACGCACTCGGGCCAGTCGCCGCCAGCGAGGTCGTCGGCCGTGGCGTAGACGCGGGCCGCGCCGGCCTCGAGCGCCGCGCGGGCGCACGCGGGGGTCGCCACGAGCGCGCAGGCGCACGGCTCGGGGACCCGACGGCCCGCCGGGTCGCAGATGCCCGCAGCCTCGCGGGCCTCGCCCAGGCAGAAGGAGACGGCGCGGTCGGACGGCGCGGGCGCAAGTCCTTCTTCGCGCGCGGCGTACGGGGCCAGGAGCGCGTCTACGAGCGACTTCACGGCCTGGGCGCGCACCTTGTGCACCGCCGAGAAGGACATGCCGAGCCCCTCGTCCATCGAGACGTCGAAGCTCACGGGCTCGAACGGGCCGCCGCCCATGCGGCCCACGTGCTCGATGAGGTCCTCCTTGGTGACGGCGCGCGTGCGGGCCGCCTCCATGGTGAAGCCCTCCGCCGCGGCCGACGCCTCCCCGTCCGCGCACGCGACCTCCACGCGGAACGGCTCGCCCAGGCGCGCGGTCACGCTCACGCGCACGGGTCGCTTGCGCTGGATGTCCGAGCGCGAGACACGGGCCGCGGCGTCGGTCGCCGCCTGAGAGCGGATGACGCGCACGACGGCGCCCGCCTCCATGGGACGGGCCGCGACGGCGCAGATGACCTCGCCCGCCGCCGAGTCGCGCTCGGCGTTCACGGTCAGGAACTGCGTCGGGTCGCTCACCGGGCGGAGCTCGAGCAGGTCGCCCGCGCCCACGGGCTCGGTCAGGCGGATGCGCACCTCGGCACGCGTGAAGCGGCGCATGCGGGCGCGGCCGCCGTTGCCGCCGCCGCGGCGCTCGTAGCTGTCCTCGAGCGCGCGGGAGCCCTCGACCACGCCCACGACCTCGCCGCGGTTGTTCGAACGCTCGTAGCTCATCATCTCGTTACCCGAGGTACCCATGAGGTAGGCGTCGGTGAAGTCGCGGTTGAACGCGCGCTTGAGGCGGCGGTGCACCGCGAAACCCGTCTGCTCGTCGAGCTTCTTGCCGGCGATGGCGGCGTCGATAGCCGTGCGGTAGGCGCCCACGACGGAGTAGACGTAGTCGGGCGCCTTCATGCGGCCCTCGACCTTGAGGGAGCCCACGCCGGCGGCGATCATTTCGTCCAGGTGGTCGACGGTGCAGTAGTCCTTGGGGCAGAGGGCGCGCGTGCCGCCCACGCCGCGCATCGTCTCGGCCATGCCGGCCGTGGGGACGTCGGGGATGGGGACGAGGTCGCCCTTCGCGTCGACGAGCTCGTAGGGCAGGCGGCACGGCTGCGCGCACAGGCCGCGGTTGGCCGAGCGGCCGCCGGCGAGCGAGCTCATCATGCACACGCCGGAGTAGCAGAAGCACAGGGCGCCGTGGCCGAAGCACTCGAGCTCGACGCCCTCCTTCGCGATGCGCGCGATCTCGGGGGCCGAGAGCTCACGCGAGAGCGTCACGCGGTCGGCCCCGTGGTCGGCGCACCACCGCACGCCGCGGGCGTCGTGGATGTTCGCCTGGGTCGAGACGTGCGTCTCAATCTGCGGCCACACGCGCCTGACCTCGTGGAAGAGGCCCCAATCCTGGATGATGAAGGCGTCCGCGCCCAAAAGCCACGCCCGGCGCACGAGGCGCAGGACCCGCGGCATCTCCTCGGTCGCCACGACCACGTTCACGGTCACGTAGACGCGCGCGCCGGCGAGGTGGGCGCGGCGGCAAGCGTCGCCGAAGGACTCGTCGTCGAAGTTCTTGGCGCTGCGGCGGGCGTTGAAGTTGTTGCCGAGACCGCAATAGATCGCGTCGGCCCCGGCGGCGAGCGCGGCGTTGAAAGGCTCGGGGCCGCCCGCGGGCGCGAGCAGCTCGATGACGTTCTTGTGGGCCAAAACCTCTCCCATCGGCCTGTGATGTCCAAACCTGTTCACGATACCGCAACCGGGGGGGACGGGGCGGAAAGTCTACGAGACCTACGCGATGCGGAGGGTCTGCTTGCTGCGGTTGGGCGCTGCGCAAGAAGTGCGTTGTCTTGATTTTGGCGCGCACAAAACGCGTTCGTTTGATTTTGATGCGCAAGAAGGACGTTGTCTTGACTCCGCCGCGCATATAACCCGTTCCTTTGACGCGCACGGAGTCAAATGGACGGGATTATTGCGCGTAATCGTCAAAGGGACGATTTTCTTGCGCACGGACCGGACACGGGCGCCGAGAAAACCCTCGCTAGAAGACCCCCACGCCCATCCCGACGATCACCAAGAAGAGCGTCGAGGACGTGAGCAGCACGGCAACGGCCGCGGCGCGGCGCCAAGCCGACCAGCGGACCAGCCCCGGATGTTTCTCTCGCAGACGCCGCTTGTCGAAGAAAAGCCAGGTCAGGCACCCCATACATGCCGGCAGCCACACGGCGAACTCGAGGAACCTGAACCACGACGGGTACGCGACCGTAAGCAACGTTGGGTAGAAGACGTTCCACACGCCCGCGCACGCGATCAAAGCCCAATCCGCGAGCAGGACGAAGTTCCACGCGCACCCCAACCACTGAGGAACCAACGAGCGCCGAGAGCCGCGTGAAGCGGTACCGCTTGCAGCGGCTGTACCGCTCGTGGCAGCACCACGTACGGCGGCGGAGCGGTCGGGCTTCTTCGCGTCGCTCTTCCCTGCCGCCGCAAGCCTCACCGCGGCCGCGAGCTCCGCCGCGCTCGCATAACGGTTCTGCGGGTCGAAGCTCATCGCCTTCGCGGCGACCCGGGCGAGCGCCGCCGGCACGTCGGGGCGCCTCGCGAGCGACTCCGCCGCGCGGCCCGGCTCGGGGTCCTCCCCGGTCAAGCAGAAATACAGCAGGGCGCCGAGCGCGTACACGTCGCTGCGCACGCTCGTCTGCCCAAAGCCGAACTGCTCGGGCGGCGCGTAGCTGCGCGTGCCGAGCTTGAGCGTGTCGGAATCGGCGCCCGGGCGCCATGCGCGGGCGATGCCCAGGTCGATGACCACATAGGTTCGGTCGATGCCGTCCTGCCCGCCCACGACCATGACGTTTGACGGCTTGAGGTCGCGATGGATCAGGGGCGCGCCCGTGCCGAGGCCCCCATGGAGGCACTCGACCGCGGCCGCGACCTGCGGAATCGCCTCCTGCGCGAGGTCGACCGAGGGGCCGACCGCACGCACGTGTTCCTCAAGGGTACGGCCGGGGAGGCGCTCCATGAGGACCCGGGTCTTCTCGCCGTCGGTCGAGCACGCGGCGATGCGCGGGAGGTTCGGGCACCTGAGCCCGCGTCGCTGCGCGCGAAAGAGCAGCTCATAGGCCGTGCCAAGGCCGGTCGTCGCGTCTATGGACTTGCGCACGAACGGGCCGAGCCCGCCCCCGGAGCGGCCGCGGAAGGACGCGACCTCGGTCACCTCGAAGTCGGAGCGCTTGAGCGTTTCCAGCACGTGGAAGTCGTCCTCAGGCAGACCATCCCCGCCCGCGGCAGTCGCCAGGAACGCCGCGAGATCGGCATCAAAGTCGGAATCGTATGTCGCGTCGTCGCGGTCCATGTGCTCGATACTAGCCCAAGTAAGCCGCCCCCTGAACGGCAGACGCACCCCGTTTACGTGTTTTTGCGCCTGTCGGAGGCTCCCGAACACGTAAACGAGGTGGATCTGTAGCAATACGCGGACCAAGACGCGAGGCGGGCCGGGCCTTCACGCGGCGCTCGGCAATCGATAAGAACGACCTAGCAGATGGTCTTCTCGCCAAAGCGATAGAGCTCCTCGTTCACCTTCTGGAGCGAGCAGCCGCGGTCGATGCAGAAAATGATGATCGCGTCGCGCCGGTCCTTGCAGTTGAGCGCGCTCACGCCGGCCGCGGTGAGGGCTCGGTTGGTCTCGCGCAGGGTGAGCGCCATGGCAAAGGCGATCTGTAGGACCTTGTCCCTGCTCGGGTTGCGCGCACCGGTAAAGATTTGATAGCCGAACGTCTCGTTCAGGTCGGCCATGCGCACCACGTGGGCGCGCTCGAGGCCCTTCTCGTCGAGGAGCTGGTTGAGGTAGTCGGAAAGCGAGGTGGCCGGGAAGTCGTGGCTCGCCACGTAGCCGTCGATGCTCGGCGCGTCCAAGAGCTCGGCCAGGAGCTCCTCAGTCAGTTTCTTTGCTGCCATCTCGCCTCCTATCCTCGGCACCTAGAAACCCGTAACCTCAGTGCGCTCCCATGAGGCAACCTTGGAAGGATCGACGGTCCCGACTGCCTCGAATTTCCAGGTTCCGCCCGCCTTGAGGTTGTTCGTGTTCGCGAGTGCGGTACCGACCTGGGCCCCATCGGCGTCGTAGAGGTTGTAGGAGACTTGAATGTAGCTCTTGTCGCTGTCCGTATTGTTGGTAAGAGTACCAGTAATCTTGAACATGTACTGACTGCTCGTGTCCTCGGCTTCGTCCGCGATCGTGAAGTCTTCCTTCTGCTCAACCTGCTGAGTCGCAGTGGGCGCGGAGCTGGAGGATGAGGAGCCGCTAGCCGAGTCGTTACCGCCAGTCGAACCGTTTCCGCCGCATGCGGCAATGCCGACCACAAGCAGCACGGCAACGATGAGGCCGGCCTTTCCCATGTGCTTCTTTCCTTCTTTTGCCATGATTCCTCCCATGGATTCCTTGCCGGCGGTATGGCCGACAAACCCATGGTGAGCCACGTGAAGGAGGATTTCATTAGCTCGCAGCTAACGCATTTGGGCGGATTGACTGGATTCGAGTTTTGTAAAATGCCTGGTAGAACAGTGTATTGATGAGAGATGCGGTCTTTTGGCGGCTTGGGGCGGTACGAATCTGGTACGAATCGTACCGAGAGTTTGCTCGGGCGCTGTTCTTGGGCGCGCGGGAGCGTGCAAGTTGGCGTTCCTGTTGACATGAAAAGGGCCTCCGTCGGGAGGCCCTTTTGCGTGGTGTGCGATGGTGGGGCTTAGGCCTCTTTGGCCTTGAGGGGATTCTCGTCGGCGTCCCTCGAGCCTCTGATGACGGTGAACGATGGCGCGGCGATGGGCTTGGGCTCGACGGGACCGGAGCCGAACATGACCGCCTCGAGGGCGTCGGCGGCGCAGCGCTTCTGGCTCATGTTGACGTGGGTGTAGATGTCCATCGTCGTGCGACTGTCCGAGTGTCCCGCGAGGTCCTGCATGACCTTGGGATGCACTCCCTCGAGCGCGAGCATGGAGAGGTAGGAGTGCCTGAGCTCGTGGAGGCACCAGCCGTCGACCCCGAGCGACTTGCGGTCCCGTCGCCAGTGGGCGGCGAAGTTGTTGGGGTTCATGCGGGCGCCCTTGAAGTTGACCATGACGGGGGTCTCCTCGGTCTGGCGAAGCGGCTCGCCGTCCTCGCCGGCGAGGTTCGAGAGGAGCCTCGCCTGGGCGTCCCGGTGACGTCTGAGCGCCCTGGCCACGAAGCTCGCCATGGGGAGGTTGCGCGTGCCGGCCTTGGTCTTTGTCGACTTGAGGTCCCCGAAGTGGTCATAGGAGCGCCTGACGGAGATGACCATGCCGTCGAAGTCCACGTCGTCCCACGACAAGCCGCAGACCTCCGCGCGCCTGAGCCCGAGGGTGATGGCGAGGAAGTAGCCGATCTCGTCCTCGCTCTCCACGTCGAGATCGCTCACGAGCCTGCGCATTCGCTCGGGCTTGAGCGCCCTTCTCTCCCTGGTGTCCCTCGGGGGCGTCGTCATCTTCTTGCACGGGTTCTCGACGAGCACGCCGTCCTCCACGAGCCCGTCCATGACGAGACTGATGGTCTTGTGGAGGACGTTCAGCGTCGTGCCGCTCATGGGGCGCCCCGACGCGGTGTCTCCCTTGCGCATGGCGGCGTACATCTCCTCGAGGGCCTTGGCATCGATGGCGGTGACCTCGGCGTGGCCGATGTGCCGCACGGCCGCCTTGAGGATGCTCGCGTACGTCTCGTTCGTGTTGGCCGAGAAGTTGCCCGAGGCGACGCGACGGGCGATGAAGTCGTCGACGCACTCGGCGAACGTCGTGCCCGAGCGGACGCGGACCTTGTCGTCCTCGATCTCGGCGATGAAATCCCTCAAGGCCGCCTTCGCCTGCGTGTAGGTGCCTGTGAAGCGACGGGTGCGCGTCTTGTACTTGCCCGTGCGCAGGTCCATGCCGACGGGGACGCGGAGCTGCCACTTGCGGCACTTGCTCTTGGGCTTGTCCTTCTCGAGTTGGACGATGGAGCCTTGGCCGGCGATCTCCTTCTTCTTCGCCATGGCTAGACCACCGGCCTTCGGGGGACGGACCGGGCGGCGTCGCGCTGCTCGAGGAAGTCCATGAAGGCGGCGAGCGTCTCCTGGGCGTTGAGGGAGAGCGCCCCGGCACGCTCGTCGAGGGTCGGCGCGCCGGCGGCGTCGATGTCCTGCCGCCCCACCACGAGGTCGATGGAACAGCCGAGGGCGTCGGCTATCTGCCAGGCGCTCGACAGGGGTATGGCGCAGCCGGGGCCCTCGGGCTGGCGCTCGTAGCGCGCGTAGGTGGACGCGGGGATGCCGAGGACGGCGGCGAAGTCCTTCGCGGAGCGGTAGCCGGCCTCGCGGCGCAGGCGCTGGAGTGTTCTTTTGCCGCAGGCGGGACGGGCGGCGGGGATGGATGACATATACTGTCACCTGTCCTTTCTTGGATTTGCCTCTGGGACGGGACTCAAGGCCCGTGGGAGT
>DJRK01000135.1:0-1578 GCA_002440065.1 Atopobium sp. UBA6362
TCGCGTTCGCGCCCTCCTCGAGCGCCTTCCAACGGCGGACGAACTCGTCCTTGCGGCCCGCGTCGGAGTAGTGCTTGTAGAACTGGCTCTTGAAGATGTCGGCGTCCGAGAGGGGCAGGCCGCGGTCGTTGAGCGTCGAGAAGATGCGCAGCGCCGTGTCCTGCGACTCGGCCTCGATGGGCAGCAGGATCACGTTGTTGATGACGCGCGTCGCCATGTAGACGGTGTAGGTGGGCCACTCGCTCACCA
Source organism: Atopobium sp. UBA6362 (assembly GCA_002440065.1). Taxonomy (GTDB): domain Bacteria; phylum Actinomycetota; class Coriobacteriia; order Coriobacteriales; family Atopobiaceae; genus Paratractidigestivibacter. Next base: position 250 of record DJRK01000135.1, read on the forward strand.
GCTGCTCGATCTTCCTCTGGAAGAAGGAGAAGTTGCGCGCGTACGCGCTCTTCCAGCCCGCGCCGACGTTGCCCTCGCGCAGTATCTCGAGGAACTCGCCCTTGTCGCCGTCGGAGGCCACCTCGGAGTCTATCTTGAGGCGCTCCATGTCTGGCTCGTCGAACTCGTCGGTCTTCCAGACGCAGCGGGCGATCGCCTCGCGCATCTTCACCGACTGCTTGTCCTTCATGTTGGCGAACTTGTCGTAGAAAGCGCGCAGCAGGAGCATGATGGTCGTGAGCCGCTGCTGGCCGTCGATGATCTCCAGCTGCCCGGAGGCGTTCTTGAAGGTGACGATGGGCCCCAAGAAGTACTCTTCGTTCTCGCTGTCGAAGCGCTCGTAGTCGTCGCCCGGGAAAGCGAACGCGAAGAGGTCGTCCCACAGCGTCGCGCACTCGTCCTCGCCCCAGGCGTAGGGCCTCTGGTAGTCGGGGATGAGGAAATCCGACTTCTTGTCAGTGAGAAGGTCGCGAATGGACCTTTGGTCTATGTTGAGCTTCGACATGTGCGTTTACCTCCGTGCAGGCGCATCGTGCATATGTAACGATTATACGCTGGGCCGGAAGGCGCCTCCACAGCCGAAAGCTAGAGCGGTCGTCATCGAGGGGTGGATATTAGCCGAGAAGAACACCCCTTTGGCCCCATCCCGCACGGCCAGCCACGGCCGGCGCTGCCGAATCGGGGTCGTTTCGCGCCAGCCCCCGCGCGTCGCTCCCGGGGCTCCGGCGCCACGCCACGCCCGCGCGCACGCACGGTTGACGCCCGGCCGCCCGTCGGCTGCGGGTGCGTCTTCGCCACGGCTTCGGCCAGCCGCTCCGCGTCTGCCCTCCGCTGCGGGCTCAGCCGCGCCCTCCGCCGCCGTCCGGCCTCCTGCGAGGTCATGCGGCGCACGGTCGCGCCGCGTCGCCTCCGCCTGGCGGCCGCTCGCGACGCGCGGGGGCCGGCGCTGGGTTGCCGTACTCGTCCGCACCGTCCGCGTCTGGCCGTGCGCGGCGGGGCCATGCAAGCAGAAGGGCGGCGCCGACCGAAGCCGACGCCGCCCATGCGGATCCGTTGCGCCCGAGCCCTACGCCACGGGCCTCGCCCCGAAGCAGAACATCAGCGTGTCGTAGTCCTCCTCGCTGTCGGGGTACACGTCCGCCTCCAGGTCGCGCGTCATCTCGCCCCAGGTGCGCACCACGCCGTCGTCGCACATGAACCTCGCGCCGTCGCCCGGAGCCGACCACGAGTTGCCGCCCGCCGTCTTTCCCATAGCGTCCTTCCTCTCATCCGTTGCCTCTGGACCGTGCC
>DJRK01000135.1:1668-3389 GCA_002440065.1 Atopobium sp. UBA6362
CACCTGCGCTTTCGCTCACTTAACGAGTCCGTCGCCCGTCTTGCGCCCCGTAGGGGAGATAATGGCCCCAGGTAAAGCTGCGACCGAGGAGGCGTTCATGAACGGCGAGGAGCTCGACGATTTGCTCAAGGTACCGGCGTCAACGAGGGCGGACGCCGAGGCCATCCTCTTCGCGCTGGAGACCAGGCCAGACGGCCTCAACGCCACGACGGAGTCACTCGCGGCCGATGTCCTTGGCTATTCGGACGAGGAGGACTTCAACCGCCTGTTCGACCTCGACTTCGCCCTCAGGGCACTGGCGGAGAACCACGGGCTGCTCCTGGACGGCCACCACCACGACGGGCTGCCCGAGGGCCTGCCTTTCCACCTTGATTTCTACGTCTGGCACAGGAGCGACGCCACAGCGAACGGCATGTTCGTCGATTCAGGGCGCGACTACCACGACGAGTTCGAAGGCATGATTGCCCGCGAGATCGGCAAAATCCTGGAGAGGGCGCTTCCCGTAGAAGTTGTGCCGCAAAGCCTCGAGTACTCCCGCTGGAATGATCCGGCCTGCGACGCGGAGCTTCTCGGCATAGGCTGCTCCTTCGCCATTGGCGAGTTTGATTTCGAACTCGGCTTCGAGCTTAATACCGGCCGAGGTGGCCTGATGCGCGCAGGCGACCCCCTTCCCGAGCCGTATTCATACAGTATTTCACTTAGGTGCGAGGGCACGGACGAGAGCGGCGAGGACGTCTGCTACCTCTGGGACAGCGCCTCCTCCGAGTGGAGCAGGTGCGAGGAGGACTGAGACACGCCCTTCGCCTTTCCCTCGCTCTCCCCGTACCACTTCGCCCGGTACTCCCACGTCTCCATGAGGCCCGCAGCCACCTCTGCCATGTCCTGCTTCTTCTCGGCCGTCGTGTCCTGCACGATCGAGTCGTCGAAGAGCACGCCCACGTCCCCCTCGTCGGGCAGGTCCTGTCCCAGCGTCCTCGCGCAGGCGAGCAGCGCACGGCTCACGCCGCAGATCGCGCCCTGCATGGCGTTCTCGTTCTTGCGTATGTTGCGCATGAGGGCCGAGTTGTCACTCGACACCTCCGTGGCCGTCTTCACGTACCCCACGTTGTCGAAGTCGAAGTAGTTGAGCCCCAGCCCGCAGAGGTCGCCCAGCACCTGCAGGGCCAGCCGAAGCGCCCTGCTCTGCGCCTCGGTGCGAAGCGCCGGGGCGAACTCCGCGATCGTGTCCTCGGTGCTCATCACCTTGCGGAACACCGTGCAGTCGCCCTTGCCGAAGGGTATGGGCACGCGCCGTCCCTTCTCGTCCTTCTCGCTGTCGAACATCACGTCCGAGAGGAACACGCGCATCTTGCCCGCGTCTATCTCGTTGATGAGCGCGTCGAAGGCGAGGTCCACGCTCTGTATCGCGTCCACCGCGTCGGCGAACACGCTCTGGCCGTACGGCGAGCAGTCAACCCGCGTGTTCGGCACCGCCGGCCGCACGATCCCGAACGTGGGCCAGGCGCTGCCCGTGCGGACCTCCTCGGCCACCCCGGGCACGCGGCACGCGTTGCCCTCGGCGTCGAAGCACACCGTGCGGATGACGTACCCGCCGCCCGCACCCAGAAGGTGCATCTGGAGCTGGTCCACGGGGCGCCCCCGGTCAAAGGCGCGCGTCACGAAGGCGCACTCCCGCACCCCCTCGGCGTCCCAGGTGAGCGGCACCGTCATCCGCGCGTCGT
>DJRK01000032.1 GCA_002440065.1 Atopobium sp. UBA6362
ACAGAACCCGGCTTATCGGCCCGCCTCGCACTTATCTTCGCTCAAAACAATTTGGGGACGGATACCAAGTTAATTTGGTATCCGTCCCCAAATTCGTTATCGGGAAAGGGTTAGTCGAGGTCGCCGAAGTCGCCGAGGCCGGAGACCGTGGTCTGCGCAGGCGCCGGAGCGGGGGCCGGGGCCGCGACGGGAACCGGAGAGGAAACGACGTCGTTGTGCGTCGTGCCGGCAGAACCGGTGAGCGAGGAGCTCGTCAGGCTACCCTGAGCGGGGAAGACGCTCTCGGCGTCGTCCATGAAGTGCTGCAGGAGCTTCTTGTACTCGGCGCGGAACTCCTCGCGGGAAGACTTGAGGCGGTCGATCTCGTCGAGCTCGTTCTGCTTCTCGGCCAGTGCCTGGCGAATGACCTCGCGGGCCTTCTGGTCGGCGTCGTTGCGGATGCGCTCGGCGTTCTCGCGGGCGTCCTCGACGAGCTTGTCGGCGCTCTGCTGGGCGACGATGAGCACCTGGGAGATCTGGTGCTCGGACGCGCGCATGGTGTCCTGGACGGGCTCGGGGGCAGGGGCGGGCGCCGGGGCGACGACCGTGGCCGCGGGGGCGGCGGCGCCGTTGGCGATCTGCTCCTCGAGACTCGCGACCTGGGCCTGCGACGCGGCGAGCTGGCTCTCGGTGTTGTTCAGGCGGCCCTTCAGGTCGGCGATCTTCTGGAGCATCGCGTCGACCTCGGAAGAAATCTGCTCGAGGAAGGCGTCGACCTCCTCGGTGTCATAACCATGCTTGGAGGGAGAGAAGGTCTGCTGCTCGATGTCTGCTGGTGTGATAGCCATTCTGGTTCCCTTTCGTGACGAGGGCGCCCGGGTGCGGCGCCGCAACTCTTACAGAATAATCGAAAAAACCACGCGCTCAATGATGTCGAGCGCGAAGATGGCGATTATAGGCGAAAAATCTATACCCCCCAGAGGCGGTATGAAGCGACGGAACAGGCTCAGGTAGGGCTCGACGAGCATGCCGAGCGCGTCGCGGAACGCGTCGACGCCTCCCTTGCCGATGCCGCGGGGGACCCAGGACATGAGGCACCACACGACGATGAGGAACTCGTAGACGTTGAAGAGCCTGGCGATCAGGCTCGCGAGCGCATAGAGGGACATGAAGCTAAGGAAACCTTTCTAACGTGAGGAGCCCGAGGCGAGCTCGGACGCGCGGGAAAGCGCCGCGTCGACCGCGGCGAAGGAGCCCTCGAACAGGTGCGGCTCGAGCTCGTAGAGGGCCGCGGCCGTGGTCCCGCCGGGGGACGTGACCTTCTCGGCATAGGCGCGCGGGTGCTCGCCGGAGCCCAGGAGCTGCTCGGCGCAGCCGCGCATCGTGGCCTCGAGGAGCTCGCGGCAGGCGGCCGCGGGCATGCCGGCCTTCACGCCGGCGCGGGTGAGCGTGTCGACGAACAGCGAGAAGAACGCCGGGGCCGTGCCCACGACGGCGCCCTCGACCTCGAGCTGGTCCTCGCGCATGACCGCGGCGGAGCCCAGGGCCGAGAAAAGCTCGCGCACGAGCGCGACGTCGCCCTCCCCTGCCGAGCCGCCGGCAGCGATGGCAGAGGCGCCCGAGAGCACCTGGACGCACAGGTTCGGCATCACGCGCACGACGCGGGAGCCCGGGAGCATCCCCTCGAGCGAGGAGATGGGCACGCCGGCGGCGATCGAGACGACGCACCTGCCCGCGAGCGAGCCGGCGAGCGGGCGCACGACGCCCTCGAGCACCTGGGGCTTCACGGCGAGCACGACGACGCCCGGGTCGCAGGCGAGCATCTCGGAGGCGTCGCCGAACGTGCGGATGCCCTTCTTGGCAAGGGGCGCGAAGTGCGCGTCCGCGGCGCCGTGGCCGGCCACGAGGATGCACGAGGCCTCCCAAGCGCCCGACGAGACGAGCCCTGAGGCGATGGCGCCGCCCATGGAGCCGGCGCCGACGATGCCGACCTTCACGTCGTTTCTAGGCATGGGGCACCTTCCTAGCGCTCGAGGTCGCCGTCGGCGACGAGCTTGTTTATGTCGGTCGCGGAGACGACCCCGCCGGCAGGCAGCACCGCGAAGACGCGGTCGCCGAGCTCGGTGACCTCGCCGTCGATGCCGCACGTGAAGCCGAAGCAGAAGTCGAGGATGCGCTTGGCGATGTCGATGTTCGTGTTCTTGAACACGAGGATGACCGGCTGGTTCGTCCTCACGCGGCGGACGACCATCTGCACGTCGTCGTAGGTAGCGGGGCGCAGGACGTAGGGCGGCAGCTGGCCGGAGCCGCCCACGCGCGAGCGCGCGGCTCCGCCGTACTCGGGCTGGGGCACGACGGGGGCAGGGGCGCTCGGGCTCTGGTAGCCGCGCGAGATGGAGCTCGTGGGCTGCGCGTCGTAGGGCGCGTTCGCCGGCGACGGGATGGTAGAGGGCACCTGGGAGGCGACGGGATGGCCCGAGCGCGTGTAGACGTTCACGCTCTCGGCCTCGGGGCGCGGGGTGTTGCCGAGCAGGCGCGGCGCGGTGCCGGTGTCGCGGCGGCGCGGCTCGGAGGCGTAGCCCGCGTCGTCCTCGTAGTAGTCGTCCTCGTAGTAGTCGTCCTCCGGGTGGCCGGCGAAGCGGTCCTTGAGGGAATCGAGAAAGCCCATGTTCTTGTCTCCTTCATGCGCGCGGGTTCGCCGCGCAGCCGTTACTAGCTAGCTATACCCATAACCGCGGGCGGGGTTTCGCCCACCGGCTCACGCGAGCGCGTAGCCGGGGTCGAACGCCACGCGGCCGAGGCGGACGACCGTAGCGCCCTCCTCCACGGCGACGCGGAAGTCGTCGCTCATGCCGCAGGAGAGCTCGGGCAGCGCAAGGCCGGTGCGACCCCTCAGGTCGCACGCGAGCTCGCGCAGGCCATTGAACGTGCGGCGGGCGACGTCGAGGTCGCCGCGCGGCGCCATCGTCATGAGGCCGCGAAGCTCGATGCCGGGCAGCGCGCACAGGCGCTCGGCCGCCTCGCGGACCTCGTCGGGCGAGAAGCCGGACTTGCTCTCCTCGCCCGAGACGTTCACCTCGAGCAGGGCCTTGACGCATGCGCCCTTGGCCTCGCACTTCTTGGAGATCGCGCGGGCGAGGTCCTCGGAGCTCACGGAGTGGATGAGCGCGGCGCGGCCTATGACCTGGTTGATCTTGTTCTTCTGGAGGTTGCCGATGAGGTCGAATCGCACGCCTGCCATGACGGGCTGCGCGGCGGCGAAGTCGGTCTTGCGGACGAGCTCCTGCGGGCGGTTCTCGGCGAAGGCACGCCAGCCGGCGCGATAGGCGAGAAGCGTCGCCTCGGGCTCGACGGTCTTGGACACGGCAAGGGCCCGCACCTCCGACGCGTCGCGGCCGGAACGCGCGCACGCCTCGGCGATGAGGCGCATGACACACGCCCTCCTGGCAGCGAGAAAACCGGCGTATTCGTCGTTCAGCTCGACATCGAGCATCTGCACGGTGGTCCCTCCCCTTCCTTAAGAGAGCGGGCGCGGCTCCCACGCGGGGGCGTCGCCCGAGGACATGACGGCTACCGCGGCGTGGCGGCCCGTGCGGCCGTTCTCGGCGCGGTACGAGAAAAACCTATCGGTGTGGCTCGCGGTCGAGTCGTCGCAGCACGCGATGCGCCCGGCGGGGACCCCGGCCATCTCGAGCGACGCGCGCACGCAAAACGCGAGGTCGAGGTTCCTCTCGCCCGCGACCGAGCCGTCGCCAAAGAGCCCGCGGAACCTCTCGGCGAGCTCGGGCGAGACCTCGTAGTCCGAAGCCCCCACGTGCGGGCCGATATAGACGTCGAGCTCGTCGGCTGCGGCCCCGGTCTCGCGCATGAGGGCGCCCGCGGCCTTGCCGGCGATGCCCGCGACGGTCCCGCGCCAGCCGGAGTGCGCGACGGCGAAGCCGCCGGGGGCGCACACGACCACGGGGACGCAGTCAGCGAAGCAAAGAAGCACGGGCACGTCCCGGGCCGTACAGACCACGGCGTCGGCCCCGGCCCGCGCGGCGGCGCGGGAAGCCTCGAGCGCCGGCCCCGCTGATTCGCGGACGCTGACCACGCGGTCGCCGTGGACCTGCCGCGGCGCCACGAGCGCGCCCGCGCAGGACGCGGCCCCTATGGCGGCAAGGGCCCGGCGGCGGTTCTCGGCAACAGAAGCCGGGTCGTCCCCGCAGGCGTCGCCCAAGTTCAGCGAGGCGCAGTCCCCCTCGCTCACGCCGCCCGTGCGCTCCGTGAACGCAAAGGTGACCCCGCCCGCCGCATGGGGATCGGCGAGCAGGGTCACGCCCTCAGATATGTATCTGAGAAGTTCGGCCATATGAGGAGCCTAGATGCGGCTGCGCTTGAGGAAATCGGGGATGTCGAACTCGTTCGAGGAGCTCTTGGACGAGGACTTGCCCGAGTTCTGCGGGACGCTCACGTTGATGGGCATGGACGGGGCGGACGGCTGCGCGGGGGCGGCGGGGCGCGACGCCGCGGCGGGGCGGGACGCGGAGGCCGCGGGGCGGGAGCTCGGCATCGTCATCGTGGGGAGCGTGGGCTGGACGTTCGCGTCGGAGAAGCCCGTGGCGATGACGGTCACGCGGACCTGGTCGCCCAGGGACTCGTCCACGACGGTACCGAAGATGATGACGGCCTCGGGGTCGACGTTCTGCGCGACCAGGTCGGCGGCGTCGTTGATCTCCTGGATGCCCAGGTCCTTGTTGCCCGCGATGGAGAGAAGCACGCGGGTGGCGCCGTCGATCGTGCCCTCGAGCAGGCGGCTGGAGATGGCCTCGGTCGCGGCGTCGGCGGCGCGGTTGTCGCCGGAAGCGGTGCCGATGCCCATCATGGCCGTGCCAGACTCCTTCATGATGGTGCAGACGTCGGCGAAGTCGAGGTTGATGAGGCCCGGGACGGTGATGAGGTCCGTGATGCCCTGGGTGCCCTGGCACAGCACGTCGTCGGCCATGCGGAAGGCCTCGAGCATCGTGGTCTTCTTCTCAGAGAGATCGAGCAGGCGGTCGTTCGGGATGACGATCAGGGTGTCGACGTTGTCGGAGAGGTTCTTGATGCCCTCGACGGCGGAGGAGGAGCGCCTGCGGCCCTCGAAGGTGAACGGCTTGGTGACGACGCCGACGGTCAGCGCGCCCACGTCGTTCTTTGCGATATCGGCCACGACGGGAGCGGCGCCGGTGCCGGTGCCGCCGCCCTCGCCCGCAGTGATGAAGACCATGTCGGCCCCGGCGAGCGCGGCCTTGATCTCGTCGCGGGAGTCCTCGGCGGCCTCCTTGCCGACCTCGGGGTTGGCGCCGGCGCCCAGGCCCTTGGTGATGTCGGAGCCGATGTGGACCTTGATGTCGGCGTCGGAGATGGCGAGCGCCTGGGCATCGGTGTTCACCGCGACGAACTCGACGCCGCGGATGCCCTCCTCGATCATGCGGTTCACGGCGTTGTTGCCGCCGCCGCCCACGCCGACGACCTTGATGACGGCGAGGTAGTTGCTGAGGGTGTCGGTGTCCTTGATCATCGTGTCCTCCTCTTTGGGCGAGCTCACCGGGGTGCTCTGCGCCACTTCGTTGGAAACCTTGGGGGCCTCTGCCGAGGTGGAGGCCTTCACAGACGTTTTTGCCATCGGGAATCCTTGCGTTTGCGTTTGCGTGCGCCCCAGCGTGCAGCGTGCCGAACCCTAAACCTTCAGTTCAACCTTAAGCCACAGCTAAAGCGGGTTATCTTTGCACAAAGTCGGCGTTCGAGTCAAACGGCGTGGAGGGCGTGTGAAGAACGCTCGGCGAGAGGCAACCGGCACCGGAACGTCTTGAGGACGGGCGGACCGGCCGGGCAGTAGGCAGATGCATATCGTTTACGCGTTTAGGGCGGCAAACGAGGCCCTCGGCCGCGTAAACGATATGCAGCTACAAAGAAGACCGGCTACTCGGTGGCATCGGCACCGCTGGATTTAGACGCGGCGTTGCCTGACGAGGAATCGCCGCCGGACGAAGCGTTGCCCGCGTCTGAGGAGGAACCTGTGCCCGTGGCGGTATCCGTGCTAGAAGACGTGTCCGTGCTCGTGGAGGCATCCGTACTCGTAGAGGTTCCCGCAGACGAGTCGCTCGAGGTGCCGGACGCGTCCGACGAGGTGGACGCGGACGCGCCGCTGCCCTGCGTCACGTCGGAGGAGCCGATCTTGCGCACAGAGGCCGTGGACGGCACACGGACGTTTATGTAGGTGAGCTGGCCGGGGTACTTCTGCAGGAGGGCGGAGGCGACCTGCTCCTTATAGGAGATGTTCGTCGCGGAGCCGAGCGAGACCTGCACGCCGCTCTCCATCACGCACGAGATCGCGTCGGCGCTCGTGGCGTCGAAGCTCACGATCTGCGAGAGGAAGCTCGACGAGAAGCCCTCGCGGAACGACTTCACGGCCGAGAGCACGTCGTCGGTCGCCGCAGACCCCGCGGCGGGCTCGACGGTGGCCGGCGCCCCCGTGATGAGGAGCGCGCCCTCCGAGCGCGCGAGCGCGAGCGCGGCGTCGTTCACCGACTGCCCGGAGGCGGCCTCGATCTTCACGGGCTGGATCCACGTGCCAGACGAGCCCAGGTACCAGCCCATCGAGCCGGAGTTCATGACGACGAGGGCGTCGACGGCCTGCTCGTTCACCGTGAGCTTCAAGGTATGCGGGAACTGGCGCTCGACGCTCACCGAGGCGACCCAGGGGTCCTTCTTGAGCTGGGACTCGATCTGCGCGGTGTCGACGTTCAGGAGCGTCGTGCCGTCCTCGATCCTGAGCAGGTTCGCCACGTCGGACTCCGAGACGTGCAGCGTAGGCTCGACGTCCACATTGTCCACCGAGAAGGACGAGGAGTTGCGCAGCGCGAAGTAGGCGACGAGCGCGACGAGGCCGAGGGCGATGATCGCGCCGACCACGGTGCCGAGAGCGCGGACCTGTCCCTGTCTCTGGTGTTGCCGGCGGCGCTCCTTGCCTGACTGCGGGCGGGGCGCGGCGGCGCCCGCCACGCCCGAGACGATCGACCCGACGGCGGACGTGCCGGCGGACGCCACGCCGGCGGCGGCGCGCCCCGCGGACTTGAGCGAGAACCCGCGCTGGGGCTTCTTGGCCTTGGGGGCAGCCGCGACCGGCCTCGTGCGCTGAGATGGGCGCGACGTCGGGCGCTGCTGCGCGCCCCTCGACGAAGGAGAGGCATTGAGGCGCCGAGAAGCGCCGGGCCTGCGCGTGCCCGAGCCGTTCCTCGGAGTGGGCTGCGCGGACCTGACGAGGCCGGTCCCGGCACCTTGCCGCGCGCTTCCCTTGGACGGCGCGCCCAAGCGTGCGGAGCCCGACGCGGAAGAAGGGCGTGGCGCCGCGGTCGGCGCCTTCATGGGGACGCGGCCCCTCGACGGGGAGGGCGCGCGCAAGGCCTTGCCCTGGGACGGCTTGGCCTGGGAAGAGCGACCGGTGGACGGCCTCGCGGCGGAAGGGGTCCTTTGGGCCCTTTGCGGGCGGCTGGCGCGCGGCATGGCGCCCCTGGCGCCCGAGGACGCGGGGCCTTGGGGCCTGGACGCCCCGGTTCGGGGCGCCGATGTCCTGGGCGTGCCCTTGCGGGGCGTGCCCTTCTTGCCGCCGTTCATAGCCATGGGCCGCCTAATCACCGAACCCGAGGAGCTTGACCTCGCACTTGAGGTCGACGCCGTGGTTGGCGAGCACCGAGTCGTGCATGAGCTGGATGAGCGAGACGACGTCGGACGCCGAGGCGCCGCCGTTGTTCACGATGAAGTTCGCGTGCTCGTTGGAGACCTGGGCGCGCCCGCAGGAGAGGCCTTTGCAGCCGGCGGCCTCGATGAGGATGCCGGCGGAGCGCTCGGGCGGGTTGCGGAAGACCGAGCCGCACGTGGGCTTGCCCATGGGCTGGGTCTTGCGCCTGCGCGCGAGGCGGGACTCCATGTCGCGCGAGATGGCGCCCTTCTCGCCGTGCGAGAGCTCGAAGGTGGCCTCGAGCACGATCTCGCTCGTGGGGATGGACGTGCCGCGGTAGCCCCACTCGATGTCGCCGCCCTCGTAGCGGTGCAGCCCCTCGCCGGGGCGCAGCACCACGAGGTCGCGGACGCGGTGGCCGACCCACTCGCGGCGGGTTCCGGCATCCATCGCGACGGCGCCGCCCACGGTTCCGGGGATGCCCACGCAGAACTCAAGGCCGGAGAGCGACGCCTTGGCCGCCTCCGAGACCACGCGCGAGAGCAGCGCCCCCGCTCCGGCGGTCACGATGCCCGCGTCGGCGTCGACCGAGACGCGCGCGAACTCGTCGTCGAGGATGATGACCGCGCCTTCGTAGCCCGCGTCCGAGGCGAGGACGTTCGAGCCCTTGCCCAGGATGACCCAATCCACGCGCTCCTGGCCGAGCACGCCCAAAACCTTGACGAGGGCGGGCAGGCTGTGCACGCAGATGAGCAGCTTCGCCGGGCCGCCGATGCGGTAAGAAGTGCGTCGAGAGAGCTTCTCGTCGCGGTAGACGTCGGCATCGGTCGCGCCGGAGAGGCTCATGTAGGCGTTGAAGACGCTCAAGCCTAGCCCTCCTTCGCGTCGCGCTCGCGCATCGCCTCGAGGAAGAGGGGGCCGATCTGCGTGACGTCGCCCGCGCCCTGCGTGATGAGCAGGTCGCCGGGGCGGACGGTCCTCACGAGGTCGTCCACGAGCTCGCGGCGGTTGGGGATGTAGGCGACGTCGGCGACCTCGCCGGAGGCGGCGACGCCGGAGGCGACGGTCTTGCCGGAGATTCCGGGGATGGGCAGCTCGCCCGCGCTGAAGACGTCCATGACGCGCAGCACGTCCACGTCGCCGAAGGCGTGGGCGAAGTCGGCGGCGAGCGCCTGGGTGCGGCTGTAGCGGTGGGGCTGGAACACGCAAACGATGCGGTCGAACTGCAGGTCCTTGGCCGCGGCGAGGGTCGCCTTGACCTCGGTGGGGTGGTGGCCGTAGTCGTCGACCACGGTCACGCCGTCGATGTCGCCCACGTGCGTGAAGCGGCGGCGGGCGCCCTTGAACTGGGAGAGCGCCTCGACGGCGGCGTGGGTGTCGCAGCCCAGCACGTCGGCCACGGCCAGGGCGGCGGTGGCGTTGGCCATGTTGTGGCGGCCCGGGTTGGCGGCGATGGTCACGTGGACCTCGTCGCCCGCGGGGGTGGTCACGGTGAAGTTGGAGGCGATCTTGTGGTGGGTGTCCTCGGGGTGGCACACGTAGTCGCAGGACTCGTCGAAGCCGTAGCTCACGACGCGGCGGCCCGTCGAGCGCGCGAGCTCGACGTAGTGGGGCACGTCGCCGTTGATGACG
>DJRK01000067.1 GCA_002440065.1 Atopobium sp. UBA6362
AAAAACGAACCTGTCCCCAAAATTACTCACCAAAAGCTTTCGAAGGATAGTTGATGCTCAAGCGGTTCCTCGCGTACTACAAGCCCCAGATGGCCCTCTTTGTGGCCGATACGATTTGCGCCGTCGTCATCGCCGCCGTTGACCTGGCCTTTCCCATGATATTGCGCGGTCTCACGAACGGGCTCTTCACTGAGGGGGCGGCCGCGATCCTGCAGGCGCTCCCGCTGCTCGCCCTCGGCCTCGTGCTCATGTACCTCGTGCGCTGCGGCTGCCGCTACTTCGTGAGTGCGCAGGGCCACATCATGGGCGCGCGCATGGAATCGCAGATGCGACAGGACCTCTTCGACCAGTACGAGCGCATGAGCTTCTCCTACTTCGACAAGCACTCCTCCGGCGACATGATGAGCCGCGTGGTGAACGACCTCTTCGACATCTGCGAGGCCGCCCACCACATGCCCGAGTGGATCATCATCTGCTCCATCGAGATCGTGGGCTCCTTCGCGATCCTCTTTGGCCTGTCGCCCGCGCTCTCGGCGGCGATCCTGGTCGTGACGCTCGGCTTCGCGGCCGTGATGGTGCGCATGAACCTGACCATGCGCGCGACGTTCACCGACCAGCGCGCAAAGATCTCCGACGTGAACTCCCAGCTCCAGGACTCGCTCGAGGGCATCCGCGTGGCGAAGTCCTTCGCGAACGAGGCCGCCGAGAAGACCAAGTTCCGCGCCTCGAACGGCCGCTACCTCGCGTCCAAGGAGAACATGTACCACACGATGGGCCGCTACTACGGCGTCTACGGCCTCATGACCGGCGCGCTCTACACGGTCGTCGCGGTCATGGGCGGCCTGCTCGTGGCCCGCGGCGAGCTCTCGGCCGTGGACATGGCGACGTTCGCCCTCTACATCACGCTCTTCTCGACGCCGATCGAGACCCTCGTCAACTCCACCGAGATGTACCAGAAGGCCATCGCCGGCTTCAAGCGCATGGACGAGGTGCTCGCCACCGCGCCCGACGTGGCCGACAAGCCTGGCGCCCGCGAGTTCGTGCCCGGCCCCGGCGCCATCGAGCTCTCCGACGTGTGCTTCTCCTACGACGACGTCGAGCTCGCGGACGATGGCAAGAAGATCGGGCGACCCGTGATCGACCACCTGAACCTCGCGGTGCGCCCCGGCGAGACGCTCGCGCTCGTGGGCCCCTCCGGCGGCGGCAAGTCGACTACCTGCAGTTTGTTGCCGCGCTTCTACGATGTGGCTTCCGGTGCGATCTCCATCGACGGCCAGGACGTGCGCGACGTGACCCAGTCGAGCCTGCGCCGGGCGATCGGCCTCGTGCAGCAGGACGTCTATCTCTTTGACGGGACGATCGGCGAGAACATCGCNNTACGGCAAGCCGGGCGCGACGGACGGGGAGATCCGCGCCGCCGCCCGCCGGGCGAACATCGCCGACTTCATCGAGAGCCTGCCCGAGGGCTACGACACGCAGGTGGGGGAGCGCGGCACGCGCCTTTCCGGCGGCCAGAAGCAGCGCGTCGCGATCGCGCGCGTCTTCCTCAAGAACCCGCCGATCCTGATATTCGACGAGGCGACTTCCGCCCTGGACAACGAGTCGGAGCAGGTGGTCCAGGAGTCCCTGACCGAGCTTGCCCGCGGCCGCACGACCATCGTGATCGCGCACAGGCTCTCCACGATAAAGAACGCCGACGAGATCGCGACCGTCGAGGCGGGCCGCGTGGTGGAGCAGGGCACCCACGAGGAGCTCCTTGCCAAGGGCGGCACCTACGCGCGCTACTATCGCATGCAGTTCGCCGCCCAGTGACGTATTCTTGCTGGCCCCCGGACTTTCGAGCGCGGCTTGCTGCGCCGAGCGGGGGCCACGCCACGCTATACTGACTGTATCGCTGTCACTACATCCTGGAAGATTACCATGGCCAAGAAATACGACATAGCGCGAATCCAAAAGGGCGCCCTCACGGCCGACGAGGCCGAGAAGCTTTTTGCCACCGTCGACGAGACGGGACACACCGATGAGGAGCGGGCCCGCCGCGAGCGCCGCCGCCGCAAGGAGAAGGGCGCTGCCGTCGACATCGACCCGCTGACCGGCGATGACCCGTCCGGTTCCAACGTCGAGAAGGTCATCGCGAAGACCGCCGTGGCGTTCGTCTTGGTCTTCCTCGTGGGCGTCGTGGCTAGCCAGGTCTTCTTTGGCCTGGTGAGAAGGGCCAACACGTCCAACCTCTCCGAGAACGTGAACGTGAAGACCGTCGCGTCCGCGCTCTCGGGCGGCGTCGAGTGGGGCAACGGCTTCACGCAGTTCCCGGAGGACTACACCGTGATCGAGGCCGACGAGAACACGGGCCGCATCGAGGTCTCCGTGACCGACACGAACTCCGAGAACGCGCTGCAGTGCTTCGCGGGCTCGCAGGTCCAGGCCACGGCCTTCGCCGTGAACTCCCTGCTCAACCCCAACATCGACACCGTGGTCTACCACGTGAACGTGCACCTGGACGACAAGGGCGAGATCCAACGCTCGGCGCTATTCGGCTTCCTCAAGCCCACGGGCGACGTAACCTCGTTCATGACGTTCGTCTGGACGAAGACCCAGTCCTCGACCGGGGTGAACTTCAGCTGCACGATCACCGGCCTGGACGACGCGCTCCAGGACGAGCTGCGAGACCAGATCACGACCTCGTTTACGCCCGTCCAGATACTCACGGGCACGACGGGATCTGGCAACTAACGGTTACGCGGCCTGCGCTTTGCGCGGGCCGCTCGCACAATCGGGTAGATTGACGGTTGTGTTTCGACGCGTGTTTGGGAGGAACGAATGCGTTGCAGGAAGTGCGGAGCCGAGCTGCCCGACGGCGCTCGTTTTTGCTATATGTGCGCCGCGCCGGTCGAGGCCGAGCCCGAGGAGTCGGTGGCCGAGGTCGATGGCGAGGGCATGACCGAGGAGACTGTCGCGGAAGATGACGCCGAGAAGGGCGACTCGTCTGCGGCCGAGCTGGATGAAGACGCGGAGGATCCCGTAGGGAACGCCGAGCCAGAGCAGCCGGCGGCTGAGGACGGGCAGACCGAAGATGCTCTTGAGGCGGAGCCCGAGCCTGAGTCCGACGAGCTTGCCGATAACGCCGAGAAGCCCGTCGAGGACGAAGCTCCCTCGGCCGAGGCCAGCGCGCCCGTAGACGAGACCGCGGAAGCGGAGCCCGACGTCATTCCCGCCGTGCACAAGCTCGAGACCCCGCTGCCCGTGGGTGCGGTGCCCTTCGTGCCCATGGCCCCCTCGCCGCGCTCGACCTACGTCCAGCGCCGAGCGCCGCATCCTGTCCGCCCATCGGCCCGCCCGGGCGTGAACTCCGCGCCCACCGTGGCCTCCGGCTACACGAACCTCGGGTGGAACCAGGGCGCTTCTTGGCCGCAGGAGAAGGCTGAGGGCCCGGTTGCCGGTCAAGAACCGTCCCCGGCTGCGTCCCAAGGCACGTTTGACGGGTTCAAAAACAAGTTCAATCAGGCGCTTGAGTCCTGGGTCGGGGCTTCTGCGTCCCGTGAGCAGCGTAAACGCGAGGCCCGGGCCGCCGCCGAGCGCGTCGAGGCTGCCGGCCGCGAGCAGCGTGAGCGCGAGGAGCGCGCCCGCCAAGAAGAGCTCGACCGAGAAACGCTTGAGCGCCAGGCCCGCGCCGAGGAGGCCGCGCTCGCCGAGCGGGTCCGTGAGGAAGCTGCCCGCAGCGCCGCTCACGCGGCCGAACAGGCCGCTGCCGCTGCCCGCGCCGAGGCCGAGGCTGCGGCGCGCGACGCCGCCATCGCCGCGCAAGTCACGGCGTCCGCTCGCGCCGACGCGGCGCAGGAGGCCGCCGAGGCCGAGCGCACGATGTGGGGCGTTCCCGTACAGGCTCCTCAAACGCCTGCCGCCGCAGAGCCTATGACTGTCGCGTCCTCCGAGCCGGACACGGCCGCCGCGGACGGCCGGACGGCCCAGGCCCCCGCGCTTGATGCAAACGAGCAGCAGGTAAACGACACCGCTTCTCGACCTGCCGACGACTTCGAGTCCGAGTCGACCCGCGACCTTGGCCCCGCATACGCCGCATATCAGTCCGCCGGTCATGCTCCGCGTGCCCGTAGGTCTTCTCGCCGTGCGCCCATCCCCAAGCCGGCGCTTCTTGGCGGCATCGCCGCGGCGTTCGTCGTGGTCTGCGTGGCCGTGGGCATGGGCATCTTCGCCCCGCACGAAGAGACGCCCCAGCCTACGCTCAAACCCGCCGAGGGAATCGCCCCCATCACGGACGACTCCCAGCAGCAGGAGGAGCCCGCGACGGACGACTCCGCGCCCGCCGTCCGCTCCTCGGTGAACGACTACAGCTGGGACGAACTCTCGCAGATCTCCGCCTTGATCTCCCAGGCGTCCTCCGACTCCGATGCCCTTACCGTCGCCAAGAAGTACAACCTGTGCTCCTCCTCCGGTAAGCTCGACGGCACGCAGGCGAAGTCCGTGCAGCTCAGCGACGGTACAACGGTGAAGATGCGCGTGGCCGGCTTCCGCCAGGACACCCTGGCCGACGGCTCCGGCAAGGCCGGCATCTCCTTTATCTGCGACTCCGCGGTGGCCGTCCGCGCGCTCAACGCCGCGGGCGCCGTCGACTGGTCGACCTCCGACCTGTGCGCCTGGCTCTCTTCCGACGGCGAGGCCCTTCTTCCCTCCGAGCTCACCCAGAAGATCGTCTCGGTGAACAAGCTCGCCAACCGCGTGAACGAGGCCGGTTCTCAGGAGACCGTTGCCGAGAAGCTCTGGATCCCGTCCTACTCCGAGGTGGTCGGCAACCTGACGAGTGGCAGCGTGCGCTACGGCTCCTACACGCCCGAGGGCGTGCAGTACCAGCTCTTCTCGGATCAGGGCGGCGCGTGGGACGTCCCGTCCGAGATCTTCAAGGTGTCCGGAGAGTGCTCCAACTGGTGGACGCGCAGCGCCGACCCCACGAACTCGGGGCTCTTCATCGCGCCGCGCAATAGCGACGGCGGTCCCGGCTACGCGAGGAACGCCGCCATCTCAAGCGAGGTCGGCGTCGTCCCGGGCTTCTGCCTCTAGAACCGGCGAGTCGTACCCGCTTGCGTCTGCATCCCTCGCGCAGCCGCTCGATCTGCGACCCCTCCTACAAAAGAGACATCCAAGCCCCACTTTATGTCTCATTTTGCAGGGGGCCTAACGTAAAGCGTTCAGTTGTCGGCGCGCATAGGCGACCGTGAGCTCACGCAGCTCGCGGTCGCTCGTCGTTACCGCGCCGCCGCAGGCCGCGAGTCGCCGTACGAGCCACTCGGTGCCGAAGTAGGGGATCGCCCCCACGGTTCCAGAGGCGTCGAGAACAAGCCCAGGCCAGTCGAATATCTCGAGGTAGCGCGGGTCATCGAAGGTCAGCTCAACTTCCCGCGGCCGCGTGCCCTCCCGTTTGAGCTCCCCTGCCTGTGGGCGCGGCGAGCAAGAAGCCCCTTCCATGCGGTCAAGGCGAAAGACGCGGATCGCCTCCCGCGCGACGTCGTGCCCCTCGAGGTGCCAGTTGCCGTGGTCGCGGTAGATCCTGCTGGGCAGGACGCAACGCTGCTCGAGCGCGCCGCCGGCGGCTTTGCGATAGCCGAACAGCAGGTACAGCCCCAGGTTGAGCGCGTTCACGCAGGCAAAGAGCGTGTCCGCGTCGACCTTTTCGAGTACCTCCTTGGCCGCTTGGAGCGCGGTTTTCTCGGCTTCGGTGAGCGAGAGCCGCTTGCCGTGCAGCCCGTCCGTGCCCGCAAGGGAATACGTCCCGCCGTCCTCCGCGAGCGGAATCCGCAGGTCGCCCGCCGAGGCGGTGGTGAGAATATCGAGCAACTTGTCCACGTGTTCCGCCGAGCAGCCGAGGCGCTTTTGGACGGCGTATGGGTCGAGCTCGTCGCCCTCCTCGCGCAGCGCGCTGATGAGGCAGATGAGCTCGCGGGCCTCGCGCAGGCCGCCGCCGCGCCCCGTCGAGATCTTCCTAGGCACGGGAAACCACCTCCTCAAGCCTCGATTTCCAGGCATCTACCAGCTCTTTTGGCGCCAAAGGGCGTATCCCGGTCGAGATCGCCCAACTCGCTGCGATGCCGAGGTCGCTCACCTCGACCGACCAGGTGCGCGCACCGTTGCGCGTACCCATGGAACCCCTCGCCCCGCATTCGGCCGCGAGGGTCGCCTCCGCCTCGGGCGGCACCGCGAACTCTCCGACGCACGCGACGGGACCCAGCTGGAACGGCAGCTTGATGTGGTCCTCGGGCCGGAAGTCCGCCGGGACCTGGACCTTGACCGAGCGCTGCGCCGATGCCCGGACGATGCGGTCGACCCGGAGCGTTCGCGCCTCGTCTTCCATGGCCGGGTCGAGGGGCCGCGCCACCAGATAGGCCTTCTTCCTAAAGGAGAACGTGCCGCAGGGGGCGTAGTCGCGCACGCTCGCGCGGCCCTGCGCGTCGCGGTACTCGATCCTGACCGCGCAGCCGCGCTTGATGCAGGAGTCGATGACCTCCTCGACCTTGGTGGGGGAGGAGCGGCGCAGCTCAACGGCCCTCTCGGCGTCGTAGAAGTTCTGGTCGGTCTTGGCCAGGGCAAAGCGCAGGTCGTCGAGGAAGGGAAACCCCGGCTCCAAGAAGAGCGGCTGGCACGCGGCGTCGAGGGCGATCGCCTCCTGCGCGCCCATCTCGGGCTCTGCAGCCAGGCAGGACTCGTCAAGCACCCAGGTCCTCTCGCCTCCGGCGGGTTTGCCCTTCTGTATGCGAATGCCCAGCTCAGAGAGGGCCTCTCGGTCCCTTGAGAAAGCCTTCGCCGCGGTCTGCGGCTCGGACTCCGCGTAGAACAGCTCGTAGATGCGCGCCCAACCCAGCGCTGCGCGCCCCTGGCTCATGAAGAGCGCCGCGAGCAGGGCAAGCCGCGCCGCCCGGGAGTCGTCGCTGTTCCCATGCGGGATCTCGAAGCTCAAGATGGCCTCCTGTCGGGTTCCTCGTGGTGAAGATGCTCTAGAAAAAGGGGCAAAAACGCCGCTCCACAGGCTGTTTTGGGCGGCAGTTTTCACGAAACCGAGACTCTAGACGTATACTCTTTAGATTGTATGCACCAAGCCAGTACTCGCTAGCAAGACTCTGCAAAAGGACGCGCACCATGGCCATGACACATGACTATCTTGACTACCTGAACGAGAAGGTGGGCATCGCCCCCGCCGGTAGCCAAGAGGAGCTCCAGGCAGCCAACACCATCGCGGACCTCATGCGCCAG
Organism: Atopobium sp. UBA6362; assembly: GCA_002440065.1. Classification (GTDB taxonomy): domain Bacteria; phylum Actinomycetota; class Coriobacteriia; order Coriobacteriales; family Atopobiaceae; genus Paratractidigestivibacter. Next base: position 7,258 of record DJRK01000067.1, read on the forward strand.
CACAACGTCGAGCCGAGCATCGAGGAGTTCGACGCCAAGACGTACGGCGGCTCCATCAACGCGTTCCTGTACGTGGCCATGTTCCTTGGCATCTTCCTGGGCGGCATCGGCGTGACCGTGCTCACGGCCATCGGCTTCGTCCTCGCCGTGGTCCCCGCCGCGCTGTTCATCCTGAAGTACCTGGGCTACGACTTCATCTCCTCGCTCGGCCCCACCACCCGCAGCCAAAACGTCGTGGCGTTCCACAAGGGCGAGGGCCCCATGGTCATGAAGGGCACCCGCCCCATCGTGATCGTGGCGCACTACGATTCCCCGCGCGAGAACGTGCTCTACAGCACGCCGGTCGCCCCCTACATCCCGCTCCTGTGGCGCGTGAGCAAGTGGTGCGTCCCGGCCGTCGCCGTGTGCGCGCTCTTCCAGATCATGGCGTTTTTGCCCGAGCCGTTCCGCCGCTTCATGTGGATCGTGGGCATCGTGGCCGGGCTGCCGCTCGTTGTCCTCGGCGTAACCCGCATCATGGAGCAGTTCGCCGACTGCACCGAGGGCGCGAACGACAACAAGACGGGCGTTGCCTCCATGCTGGGCGTGCTCGACAAGGTCCAGCCCTCCGGCCTCGAGAGCGTCCACGGCTCCGAGAGCATCGAGGAGGCCGTCGAGGCCATGCGCGAAGCCGCCGAGGCCGCTGCCGCCCGCGCCGCCGAGCCCAAGCCCTACGGCTACGAAGATTCCTTCGCGGACTTCCCCGAGGTCGACGCCGACCCGATGCAGCCCGGCTTTGCGGCCGCGCAGCAGCCCGCCGCGGGCGCGCGCCGCCGCTTCGTCCAGCGCGTCAAGACCGTGAAGAAGCCCGGCAAGGTCTACGGCACCCGTCACGGCGCCGATGTCCTCGAGAGCCTGGGCATGCTGCCGGAGGGCTGCGAGGTCGACTACGTCGAGCCGGAGCCCGTCATCGAGAAGGTCGAGCTGGAGCCCGAGCCCATCCCCGAGCCGGTTGCCCCCACGCCCCAGGCGCCCGTGAACCCGATGCCCGCGGCGACGGCGCCGATCCCCGTCCCCGTGCCGAGCGACGAGCCGGCCGCCTATGCGGCTGGGGCGCCCGCCGTCGACGAGCGTTTCTCGGCGGTGCCGACCGAAGCCGCGCCGGCTCCCGTTGCCCCTGAGGCTCCCGTGGCTGCTCCGGCCGAGGCCGAGCCCCAGGCCCCGCAGAACGACGCCGAGCAGACCGCGGTTACCGCCCCTGCGGCCGCTACTTCTTCCATGAACTTCGACGGCCTCGAGGACGGCGTCACGCTCGATCCCGACCACACGGGCATCGTCTCCGAGGTCGAGGCCGACGCGACCCAGCCCACGGCCCCCGTTTCCCGTCCCAAGCCCGCCGCTCCCGACGACCCCGATTGGGGCAAGACGGACTTCCGCCCGCAGGGGACCGACGTTGCCCGCCGCGCGACCCTCTTCGACCTGCCCGACCCGTCGGCGGCCTCGAGCGACCCGTTCGCCACCGACCCGGCCGCGCCCAAGCTCTCCTCTGCCCAGGTCGTCCACACGGGCGCGACGGGCAAGTTCGCCACGCTCACTCCCGAGGACTCCGGCGTGATGGCCCCGGTGCCCGCCGGCTCCACCGTGAACGATGCCGCGAGCAACGTCGAGACGGACGCGGAGTACGAGGTCATCGAGGACGGCGAGCCTGCCGAGAACCCGGCTTCCGCCTTCGTGAGCAAGCTCAAGGGCCTCTTCGCAAAGGTGAAGGACTCCATTCCCGCGAAGGGCTCCGGCGCCGCGGGCGATGCCCCGGACGATTCCTGGTCCGACGAGGACGACTCGTGGGGCGATGACGACGATTCCAACGGCGGCTGGAAGGGCGGCGCCGCCACCCGCAGCGGCCTACGCGTGGTCGACGGCGACGAGCCTGCCGCCGCCCCCACCGACGAGGACAAGGTCGAGGCCGTTCTCGATATGAACGACGATGCGCTCCTGTGCCACGACATCTGGTTCGTCGCCCTGGGCGCCTCCGACTGCGACCACGCGGGCATGCGCGCGTTCCTGGCCGAGCACCGCAAGGAGATCCGCGGCTCCTTCGTGATCAACCTCGACTCCATTGGCGCCGGCGACTTGACGCTGCTCTCGCACGAGGGTCTTCTCATCACGCGCCGCGCCGACCGCAGGCTCATGCGCATGATGACCACCGTGGCCTCCGACCTGCACATTCCCGTCGAGAAGACCAAGTATGACTGGAGCTCCACCGACGCGACGCCCTCGATGCTCTCGTCCATGCGCTCCATCACCGTGATGGGCACCGAGGCCTCCGGCATGCGCGCCCTGTCCCACACCGCGGCCGACGTGCCCGAGAACGTCGTTCCCGCCCAGGCCGTCGCCGTGACCGAGGCCGTCGCCGAGCTCATTCGCCGCAGCTAGCGAGTTGGGTTGCGACCGGTTGATACTCGCGCCCGCTTCCTCGAAAGTGAAGCCTTCACATTCAGAACGCCCCGAAGTGCAGCCTGCAATTCGGGGCGTTCTGCCCAAATGCGGCAATATGAAGCCTGCCCTTTCATAATGCAGTCTTCACTTTCGCCAGGAGCGCTGGCTCCCGGCGCGACGCCGCGCTTCTCCACCGCGCCATCCCGCTCGCGCTCTTCCAAAACCTGTGATAGACTCAAATAGCTATGCGGGCATCGCCAAGTGGTAAGGCATCAGCTTCCCAAGCTGACATCCGCGGGTTCGAGTCCCGTTGCCCGCTCCATAACTTCTCAGGGCCCCGTTAGGGGCTCTTTTTTGTGGGTAAACCCACTATGCACATAAGCGACCCCGTCGCACACATACCGAAAGGACCCCAGTCCCATGGCATACATCCCCATGACCGACGAAGAATGCCGCATCGCCACGGACGCCCTGTCCGACCAGCTCGACCTCTACGCGAACCTCCTCGTAAAGAAGGGCTGTGCCCTCAAGAAGGGCCAGGAGCTCGTGCTCCAGGCGCCCGTTGAGCGCGCGGACTTCGCGCGTCGCGTCGTTGCGGCGGCGTATCGCGCCGGGGCGGGTCACGTGACCGTGATCTGGTCCGACGACGCCGTGACTCGCTTGACGTACGAGAACGTCGAGACTTCTTGGTTCGAAAACACCCCGTCCTGGAAGATCGAGCAGCTCAACTCGCTCGCCGAGGCAGGGGCGGCGTTCCTCTTCCTGGAAGGGTCCAACCCGAGCGCGCTCAAGGGCATCGATCCTGCCAAGCCGGCCGCCGCGTCCAAGGCGCGCAACACGCAGTGCAAGTCGTTCCGTGACGGCATGGACTTTGGCCACAACGTCTGGTGCATCGCGGGCGTGCCCGTGACGGCCTGGGCCCGCGAGGTCTTCCCCGACCTCTCCGATGCCGAGGCGGTCTATCGCCTGTGGATGTTGATCCTTGCCACGTCGCGCGCCGACGGCGAGGACCCCGAGAGCGCGTGGGAGACCCACAACGCGTCCTTCCAGAAGACGAAGCGCTTCTTGAACACGCACCACTTCGACGCCCTGCGCTACCAGTCCTCCAACGGTACCGACCTCGTCGTGGGCCTTACCCAGGGCCACATTTGGGACGGCGGCGCGGGCAAGACCGTGGACGGCACGTCCTTCTTCCCGAACATCCCGACCGAGGAGGTCTTCACCTCGCCCGACCGCATGCGAGCCGACGGCATCGTGTACTCGGCCATGCCGCTCGTCCATGCCGGTCAGGTTATCCGTAACTTCTGGATTCGCTTCGAGGCCGGCCGCGTGGTCGAGTTCGACGCGGAGCAGGGCCGCGAGGTGCTGCGCCACATCATCGAGGCGGACGAGAACAGCTGTCGCCTGGGCGAGTGCGCGCTCGTGTCCAAGAACACGCCGATCCGCCAGAGCAAGACGCTGTTCTACGACACGCTCTACGATGAGAACGCGAGCTGCCACCTGGCGCTGGGGATGGGTTTCCCCGAGTGCGTCGAGGGCGGCCTCGAAGCCGACAAAGATACCCTGCTCGCCCTGGGGGTGAACCAGAGCTCGACCCACGTGGACTTCATGATCGGCTCCGATGACCTGAACGTTTGGGGCGTCGACGCTGACGGTACGGAGACCCCGGTCTTCGTCAACGGGCAGTGGGCCTGGGAGTAGTGGCGGCCGCCGCCGAGGTCGTGATAGAATACTTACTTGCGTTGCGCCGTTAGCTCAGCTGGTAGAGCAGGGGACTTTTAATCCCAAGGTCCAGGGTTCGAAACCCTGACGGCGCACCACCTTGTTTGAACGGGGCCACAGCCGACGAAGCTGCGGCCCCTTTTTCTGTGCGCGGCGGGGCCCCGGATGAAATCCGAACATCTCTGTGACTCGCACGCGTTCGACGGAGTAGCAACTGATTTAATATTGCATATCCGCAGGTAGATAGCTCGCGATTTCTCGCTCTTTGGCCGCTCTACTCGCCGGGTGCCCGCTGAGTCACAGAGATGTTCCATATTCATCCCGGAGCTACCTGCATCTGCCCTGCCCCCTATTTCACTCCCGCAATTTGAGACATCTCAAGCGGCTTTTATGTCCGAAAATGCAGGGGTTTGGGAAGCGATCGCTTAGAGGATGGCGCGCAGGACGAAACGCCCGTCAGAGATGCCGAACTGGCAGTTCCCGTTGAGCTTCTCGGCAATGCAAAGGATGGATTGTGTGCCGAGGCCATGCCCTTCTCGCGTGGTCGTGGGCACGCCGTCTACCAGGACCGGCTCATCCCGAAAAGTGTTCGAGAGCTCGATGAGGAGCTTCTGGCCGCTTATCCGCATGTCGAGCGAGACGAGCCGCTGTGCAGGCGAGGAACAGGCGCTCGCCGCCGCGACGGCGTTCTCGAGCGCGTTCGAGAGAAATGCGAAGAGGTCGACGTCCTCGATTCCCATCTCGGAGGGGACGCGAGCCGTCACGGTCAGCTCTACGCCACAGGCCGCGGCCTTGTGAGCGTAGTTCGTGACGACCATGTTCACCACGTCGTTTGCGCAGTAGCGCTCCGGCCGCGTTGCATCGGCCGCGTTCACGACGTCGGCAATAAGCGCCTGCGCCTTCTCGACCTCCCCGTACCCGATATAGCTCGAGATGCTCGTGAGGTAATGCCTCATGTCGTGCCGCAGCACGGCGAGCTCGTGCTCGGAGCGCTTGAGGGTCTCAAGCTCGCGCGATGACTGCTCCATCTGCGTGCGCAGCATCCACGCGCGTTGCTTGGCCCGCTCGCCCTCCTCGTACTGCTTGAAGTACACGAGGAGAAAGAGGATGTAGAAGATGCACAGCGCGAAGCCGAGGAACTCGACCGCCACGACCGAGCCCGAGTGGAGGATCCCCGAGTAAACGTTCGTCGCGTAGTCAAAGGCGTAGTACACGGCCGGCAGCAGGCCAAAGATGAGCAGCGAGCGCGTCGACTTCTGCAAAAAGCTCACGTCCATGTTCGTGAGCAGGCGTATGAGCAGGGCAAATGCTCCCACTGTGATGAGGATGCGCGCCAAGAAGTACGCCCATTGCGTGCCTGTCGCCGCCAGGACGGCGATGCCGACCCAGTTGCTCACCTGGCAGCATAGGTACGCGATGAGGACGGCGACCGCGCAGGCGAGCGGCCGCTGCCTAAAGCGCACCGAGAGGAACACGATAAGCGGCAGATGCACCACAAAGGGGTAGAGCTGTTTCGAGGCCAATGGGCCCATTGCGGTGCTCACGCCTACCGATGCCGCGCCAAAGATAATGGAGAAGACCAGTAGGTCACGCACATGTCGGCGGTTGAGCGAGATGCCAAGAAAAGCCGCCGAGACGAACACGCCAAAGAGCAACGTCGTCGCATCGTGCACGTATCCCAGCACGGCCTCGGCCATCGAGCCCTCCTAGTCCTCGAACCTGCGGGCGAAGTACGCCTCTTGGAAATCCTTCTTGCTGCCGCGCGCGACGGGCACGAGCCGCCCCGAGCGCATGTAGATGCCTGTGGCGTTGAAGTGGTCGATCAGCTCGAGGTTGACGAGGTAGCTCCGATGGCAGCGGAAGAAGCCGCTCTCGGCCGCGACCTGCGGCTCCAGGATACCGAAGGCGTCCGGCGACTCGAGCTCGCCGCCGTTTGCGAGCGCAAGAAGGCAGCGCTTGCCGCGCGCCTCGAGGTACTCGATCTCGCTTACGGAGACGAGCTTGTGCCCGGAGGCCGTCCGTACCGCGATGCTTCGCGGCTGCGCGCAGAGCGAGCGCCGCCAATCGTCGAGGACCGAGGCGAGACGGGCGTGGTCGAGGGGCTTGAGCAGGTAATCCGCCGCGTGCACCTCGTAGGACTCGAGGGCGAACTCCGGCGACGAGGTGAGGAACACTATCCTTGTGTCCCGGCTGCGCGCCCGGAGCTCCCGAGCGGTGTCCATGCCTGAGGTAAGCGGCATGATCATGTCGAGAAACACGAGTTCAAAGGGCCTCTTTGCGGCAGCTGCCACGAGCGAGTCCCCGTCGAGGAACGTGACGACCTCGGCGTGGAGGGAGGCCTGTGCGCACCAGTCGCGCACGAGTGCGCAGGTCCTGTTCAAGAACCTCTCGTCGTCGTCGCACAGCGCGATGCGGTACATAAGGCCCCCTCCCTTGTATCCAACACGACATTTTCGCACATGGCGCCAACAGCCGTTGCCTCCCCAGCCTGCATTCCGTTCCCCAGAACCAACATTTCGTGCGCCCTCCTGCAGCTGACCTTCGCCTTCCTACAGCCGGCTCCAACCCTCCCTCGTCGTCCGCCCCTGCAAAATGAGACATCGCGGGGTGCTAAAATGTCTCATTTTGCAGGGGCGGGCAGGCTGCGGCGCGACCGCCGTGGACCTGGTCCACACCGTCGAGGAGGCACTTTCATGAGACTGAACAAGTTGATCGACCATACGCTGCTCAAGGCCAACGCCACGCGCGCCCAGATCGAGCGGCTCTGCGACGAGGCGGCCGAGCACGGCTTCGCGTCCGTTTGCGCGAACTCCTGCTGGGTCTCGCTCTGCGCCGCGCGCCTGGCGAACAGCGACGTGAACGTGTGCACGGTCATCGGCTTCCCGCTGGGCGCCATGAGCACCGCAGGCAAGGCCGCGGAGGCCGCTGCCGCCGTCGAGGACGGTGCCGACGAGCTCGACATGGTCATCAATGTGGGCTGGCTCGTCGCCGGCGAGGACGACCTCGTCCGTCGCGACATCGAGGCCGTCGTGGCCGCCGCCCAGGGCCGCTGCGTCAAGGTCATCATCGAGACCTGCCTGCTCGACGATGCGCGGATCGTGCGCGCCTGCGAGCTGTCCGTCGAGGCCGGGGCGACGTTCGTGAAGACGAGCACCGGCTTCTCCACCGGCGGCGCCAAGGTCGAGGACGTCGCCCTCATGGCCAAGACCGTGGCCGGCCGCTGCAAGGTCAAGGCCTCCGGCGGCATCCACACCGCGGTCGAGGCCCAGGCCATGGTCGACGCCGGCGCCGACCGCATCGGCACCTCTTCCGGCATCGCCATCGTCGCGGGTGAGTAGCGCCCTTCTTGCGACAGCTCCGCCGACCTTCCTGCGTCGCCGCCCTTCTTGCGAAAGCTGCCTCACCCGCGCCTTCCGAGAACGAAACCCGTCTTTCTCGACGCCCCGCCCCCTGCAAAATGAGACATCCTAGGCCCTCAAGATGTCTTATTTTGCGGGGGCGCTTATGTTTCGAGCGCGAGTCGATTCCGGCCGCGGGTTGCGCCGCCCTGCGCGCAAGCCTATAGTCAAAGCCGTTGATTGCAGCCCCGCGCACATATCGCGGGCCACTAGTCTTTAGGGGAGGCGAAAGAAGCCATATGATGCGCCACAGCGCTGTTTCGAGCCAGCTGCTCGCCTCTTTCCCCATGAACCGACGCCAGAACCGACGAATCTAGCCCGCGATGTCGCGTGCGCAGCGTCCTTCTCGTCTGCCGGTTGCCTACTTCGAGCACGCCAGCCTCAGATGGAACCCCGCCCGCGCCCGACATCGTCGGGGGTTCTGCTTTGCCGTGATCAACCTGCCCAATCGCTGAATTTGGCCAATCGAAAGGAAATCAAAAATGGCTGAGAAGGAAAAGGTCGTCCTCGCGTATTCCGGTGGCCTGGACACGTCCGTCATCGTCAAGTGGCTCCAGATCGAGAAGAACCTCGACGTCGTCGCCATCTGCGGCAACGTGGGCCAGGACGAGAAGGACCTCTCCTGGGTCGAGGAGAAGGCCCTCAAGATGGGCGCCATCTACTCCAAGGCCGTCGACATGCGCGAGGAGTACGCCGAGAAGTACCTGTCCCACGCCATCAAGGCCAACGCCAAGTACCAGAAGGTCTACCCGCTGCTCTCCGCCCTCTCCCGCCCGCTGATCTCCAAGCACATCGTGGACATCGCGCACGAGACCGGCGCCAAGTACGTCGCCCACGGCTGCACCGGCAAGGGCAACGACCAGGTCCGCTTCGAGACCGAGATCCGCGCCCTCGACCCGAGCCTCGAGATCATCGCCCCCGTGCGCGTGTGGGACCTGACCACCCGCGACTCCGAGATGGAGTGGGCCGAGCAGCACGACGTGCCCGTGCCGACCACCAAGAAGAAGCCCTACTCCATCGACGACAACCTGTGGGGCCGCGCCATCGAGTGCGGCGTCCTGGAGGACACCTGGAACGAGCCGCCCGCGGACATCTGGACGATGACCAAGAACCTCGAGGACTGCCCCGCCGAGCCCGAGACCGTCGTCATCTCCTTCGAGAAGGGCATCCCGACCGCGATCAACGGCGAGAAGATGCCGCTGCTCGAGCTCGTCATCAAGGCCAACGAGATCGCCGGCCGCAACGGCTTCGGCCGCATCGACATGGTCGAGAACCGCGTCGTGGGCATCAAGTCCCGCGAGTGCTATGAGTGCCCGGGCGCGCTGCTGCTCATCCAGGCCCACGAGACCATGGAGCAGATGTGCCTCGACGTGAACACGCAGAAGACCAAGCGCGAGCTCGACGAGCAGTGGGCCGACCTCGTGTACAACGGCCTGTGGTTCTCCCAGGCCAAGCTCGCCATCGACGCGTACAACGACTACACCTCGCAGTTCGTGACCGGCGACGTGCGCATCAAGCTCTGCAAGGGCGGCCTGTTCATCGACGGCATGCGCTCCGACTACAGCCTCTACGACTACAACCTGGCCACCTACGACGAGGGCGACACCTTCGACCACACCGCGTCCCGCGGCTTCATCGCTCTCCACGGCCTCGAGTCCCAGACCTGGTCCAAGGTCCAGGGCCCCAAGTCCGGTCTCACGCCGGTCGACTAGCGCAGGGTTTTCTTTGCGATAAATAAACGAAGGCCCCGGTTGCGGCGCTTCTGCCGTGGCCGGGGCTTTGCATGGGTTACGCTATCTGGCAGGCGCGGCGCGGTTTTTTGGCCCGGTCGCCGCGCGCAGCGAGGAACACAGAGGAACGGAGGGGCCGATGGCTCTTTGGGGTGGCAGGTTCGAGAAGGGCGTCGACGCGTTCACGCAGGAGTTCGGCGCCTCCCTCGAGGTCGACAAGGCCATGGCGCAGCAGGACATCGCCGGGAGCCGCGCACACGCGCAGATGCTCGCCGAGCAGGGCATCATCTCGGGCGACGACCAGAAGGCGATCGACGCGGGGCTCCAGAAGATCTCCGACCAGATCGCCGCGGGCGAGTTCGCCTGGGACGTGAACGACGAGGACATCCACATGGCCGTCGAGGGCGCCCTCACGCGCGACATCGGCACCCCGGGCGCGCGCCTGCACACGGGCCGCTCCCGCAACGACCAGGTCGCGACCGACATCCGCCTCTACGCCAAGGAGCTCTGCCGGCACCTCATCGAGGGCAACGACGCCCTGCGCCGCGTGCTCGTGGACGTGGCCGAGAAGAACTTCGACGTCGTGATGCCCGGCTACACCCACCTGCAGCACGCGCAGCCGGTCCTCTTCTCGCACCACATGCTCGCGTACTTCTGGATGTTCACGCGCGACCGCAAGCGCCTCGTCGCCGCGCTCGACGCCGCCGACGCGAACCCGCTCGGCGCCGCAGCGCTCGCCGGCACCACCTACCCGCTCGACCGCCAGCGCACGACGGAGCTCCTGGGCTTCGACCACGCGATCCCCAACTCGCTCGACGCCGTGTCCGACCGCGACTACCTGCTCGACCTCGAGTACGCCTGCAGCGTGAGCATGATGCACCTCTCGCGCCTGTGCGAGGAGATCGTGCTGTGGAGCTCGACGGAGTTCGGCTTCATCACGCTTTCCGACAGCTACTCCACCGGCAGCTCGATCATGCCGCAGAAGAAGAA
>DJRK01000003.1:0-412 GCA_002440065.1 Atopobium sp. UBA6362
GGGTCCCTCCCGGTCCGGAACATGCGAGCCCTTCTTTGCTACGATAGCCTGCGCAAAAGAAGGGGGCAATGGCAATGCCGGGTTTTGGGACCGTCGCAAACGTGTGCTGCATCGTCGCGGGAGGGCTCGTGGGATTGGCGGGCCGCTCGCTCATCACGCAGAGGCTTCAGGAGGCGCTGCTCAAGTCGTGCGGGGTCGCCGTACTCTTTGTGGGAATCGCCGGGGCGCTCCAGCGCATGCTCTCCGTCCAGGTCGCCGCAGACGGGAGCGCGTCGCTGACCAGCGGCGGGACCATGATGATAGTCGTCTCGCTCGCCCTGGGCACCGCGATCGGCGAGGCGCTCGACCTCGATCGGCGCTTCGAGCAGCTGGGCAGCTGGCTGCGCGCCAAGACCGGCAGCGAGGGGGACGC
>DJRK01000003.1:426-10548 GCA_002440065.1 Atopobium sp. UBA6362
CGGTCTGCATCGGCGCCATGGCCATCGTGGGCTCCATCCAAGACGGCATCTCGGCGGACTCCTCGACCCTCGTACTCAAGGGCGCGCTCGACGCGATCATCGTCTGCGCCATGGCGGCGTCGATGGGCAAGGGCTGCCTCTTCTCGGCGCTGCCCGTCGCCGTCTTGCAAGGAGGCGTGACCGTGCTCGCGAGGCTGCTCGCGCCCCTCGCGACCGACGCGGCGATCGCGAACCTCAGCCTCGTGGGGTCGCTCCTCATCTTTTGCGTGGGCGTGAACCTCATCTGGCCGCGCACGTTCAAGCCGGCGAACATGCTCCCAGCCGTCATCGTCGCGGCGGCCTGCGCCTTCGTGATGTAGATAGCCAGAATACGGTCCAACCTTCCGCCCTTCGCGCACTTTGGTGCACACTCGAGGTTTTCGGCACACATAATTCGATTTTCGTGCGCACTCGAGCGGCTCGGGACACGTAATTCTGAGATGCGCACCGAGGATTAGGCCCAAAAGCCCATATAAGGTTTCTGAAATTCCAAGAAATCCGGCTGTTTCAAGCCAGACGACGTGTGACGAACGGCGGTTTTGCGCAGAAAAGCCGCTTCACGTGTGACGAAGGGCCTTTCTGCGCGTACGGTAAGTGCAACAGGCCCCAAGACAGAGGAAGGAGGCGCCGTGGCCGACATCGACAAGATCTTGGAGCAGCTGCTCTCCAACCCCAGGATCCGCGAAGGCCGGGCGTTCGCGACGAGCAAGGCCTACACCGAGGAGCCGATCATCAGGCGCGGCTCGCAGATGTCGGGCTACAAACCGCAGATGATCGAGGCCCTGAGGAAGATGCAGCGCACGCCCCAGGGGCGAACCTGGTCGGAAGCGCGCCTCTTCTTTGAGCAGGCAAGGCTCGCCGAGGGCTTCGAGGACACCTGCCCCTACACCGGCGAATACCTCGCCTACTTCCCCACCTACCGCCTGATGACGGACGCCCAGCTCAGGGGCTACTTCACATGGCGCTCGCACGTACGGCGAGGCAGGATGGAGAAGGCGCCCACGTCCTTTGCCTACGTCTATATCTATGAGCTGCTCATGGGCATCGGCGCCCAGGGGCCCGAGGACGCCTTCGCGAAGGTCCGCGATTTCTACCAGGCGTTTCGCGAGTTCGAGCCCAAGATGGACCGCCTCGTGCGCCCTTGGCTCGTGGACTTCGTCGTCGACCACGGCATGGACCGCGAGCTGGCCCTCCCCTATGCCGAAGCCGACCACGACGCGGCCATCTCGACCCTCGAGGCGACCGAGCGCTCCGCGATCGCGACCGCGCCGCCCAAGGGGACGCGTCGCAAGCCTCTTGATTTCGTGGGCTTGGGAGACGCCTTGGCCCTCGCCGCGGCCATCGACGAGGTGTCGACGTACCGGCTCAAGGACTCTCGCCTCTACAAAGAGGAGCCCGACGACCTCGCGACCATCCTGGCCGCGGTCTTCGTTCGCCTCGCGCGCCGCCACGACCGCACGCACAGCCAAGGCTTCACCGAGTCGCTCTTTGGGACACGCTTCACGGTCCGCCACCTCATGTACTCCGGGGCCGTCCACTACGAGCCCACCCTTCACGCCGATTGCACGTACGAGCTGAGCCCCACGCGCTCCTATACCTGCAAGAACGGCCTTTGGAACTGCGAGGGTTACCACGACGGCGGCTCGGCGAGCGCCAAGCTCGGCGACATCGTGCGCGCCGTGGACCGGCAGCTCCGCGCGGCCATAGGCTTCCCGCGCGCGCTCAAGGACCATGCCGAGCCCAAGTACCTCGTCAAGATCATCGACAACGAGATCTCAGACTACCTGGCTTGGAAGAAGGCCCACGAGCCGGCGAGGCTCGAGCTCGACCTGTCCAAGCTTGCCGGCATCCGCTCCGCCGCGGCGACCACGTGCGAGTCGCTCCTCATCGACGAGGAGCGCGACGACTCGATGACCGCCGTCTCCCCGCTCGCGGAGACGGCCGACGCGGCAGGCGACGTGACTCAGAAGGACACGCAGGGCGGCGCCCCGGCCGGCGGCGACGCGAGCGATGCCCCCGAGGTCAATACCCCAAGCCCCGATGCCGAGAAGGCCGCCGTCCCCGGGGAACCGGCACAAGCTCAGTCGTCCGCCCCCTTTGGGCTCTCGGCGGACGAGCTCGCGTTCGTCCGCGCCCTTCTCGACTCGCGGGAGCCGCAGGTAGCAGGCAGCGTTGACCTCCTGGTGGACTCCGTCAACGAGAAGCTCTACGACCTGCTGGGCGACACGGCGCTCGAGTTCGGCGAGGGCGGGAGGCCGCGCGTCGTGGAGGACTACGCGGACGACGTCCGCGAGGCGCTTCTCGGCTCCAATTAAACCGAACGAGTGTTTCTTATTGTCCCGTTTTCGTGGTAGGATAGCTCCCAATCAACCGATTGAGAGGAACCCGCCATGACACAGGAGAAGCCCCGCGTTCCCAAGCGCATCGCCGCCGTCATCATCAACTCGCTCAAGGGCGGCGTGGTGCCGCGCATCGGCCTCCCCTACATCACGGTCGGGCGCGAGCGCGAGATCGAGGCCCTTCTCCACGACCTCGCGCTCGTCGCCGACGGCGGCGCGAGCTTCCGGTTCCTCGTGGGGCGCTACGGCGCGGGAAAGAGCTTCCTTCTGCAGACCATCCGCACGCACGCGATGGGCAAGGACTTCGTGGTGGCCGACGCCGACCTCTCGCCCGAGAGGCGCCTGCAGGGCACGCACGGGCAGGGGCTCGCGACCTACAAGGAGCTCATCCGCAACCTCAGCACGAAGACCCGCCCGGAGGGAGGGGCGCTGCCGCTCGTGCTCGAGCGCTGGGCGCGCAACCTCTCGGAGGGGGCGGCCGACCCGATGGTCCCCCTCAAGGCGGCGCTCCAGCCAATCCGCGAGCTCGTCCACGGGTTCGACTTCTGCCGCGTCCTCGAGGCCTACTACCATGCCTATCTCGAGGGGGACGACGAGCGCCAGGCCTGCTGCGCCAAGTGGCTGCGCGGCGAGTACCGTACAAAGACCGAAGCCAAGAGCGAGCTCGGCATCAACGCCTGCATCACGGACGACGACTGGTACGAGTACCTCAAGCTATTCGCCGAGTTCCTCGTGGGCGCCGGCTACCAGGGCCTCATCGTGCTCGTCGACGAGCTCGTGAACCTGTACAAGATTCCCAACTCGATCACGCGCCAGTACAACTACGAGAAGATCCTCACCATGTACAACGACACCTTGCAGGGCAAGGCGCACCACCTGGGCATCATCATGGGCGGCACCCCGCAGTCGATCGAGGACCGCCGCCGCGGCGTGTACTCCTACGAGGCGCTGCGCAGCCGCCTCACACAGGGGCGCTTCGCCGGCGAGGGCATGACGGACATGCTCGCCCCCGTCATCCATCTCCAGCCGCTCACCTATGAGGAACTGCTCGTGCTCGCCGAGAAACTCGCCGACATCCACGCCGGGTACTTCGGCTACGAGCGCACCCTCACGACCGAGGACCTCGTGGCGTTCCTGCAGGTAGAGTTCGGCCGGGTAGGGAGCGACTCCCACCTCACGCCGCGCGAGGTCATCCGCGACTTCATCGAGCTGCTCGACATCCTGTATCAGAACCCGGGCGCAGACGTTGCGGGGCTGCTACAGTCTCGCGCGTTCGCCCAGGACGGGGGTAGCGTTGGAGGCGCCGGGGCCGGCACGGGCGCGAACCCGGACGTCGACCCCTCGTTCGCCTCTTTCACCATCTAGCCAAGGAGCGCGCATGCCCACCGACCAGGCGCCTACCAGCAAAGAAGGCCGTCAAATACCGGATGCCCTCACGCAGCCCGGCGGCAATGAGGGGCTCGGACCCCTGCGTCTCACGATGATGGTGGTCACGACCTGCGTGGGCGCCGGGATCTTCTCGCTCGCCGGCGACCTGGCCTCCGGCGGCGCGCACACGGCGGCTGTGCTCATAAGCTGGGCGATCTGCTTCGCCGGCGTCTTCTCTCTGGCCAAGACGTTCTGCGCGCTCTCGCTCGCGCGCCCCGATCTCAAAGGCGGAATCTATGCCTACGCGAACGCGGGGTTCGGCGAGTTCGCGGGCTTCTCGGCCGCATGGGGCTACTGGATGAGCGCCTGCTTGAACAACGCGGGCTACGGCATCATGCTCTTCGCCGCGCTCGGGCACTTCTTCCCCGTCTTTGGCGCGGGCAACAACCTCGTGGCCATCGCCTGCGCCTCCGCGTTCCTGTGGCTGCTGGTCTTCCTGCTCATGCGGGGCGTCCACGTCGCGGCAGGGGTGAACACCGTCATCACGCTCGCCAAGCTCGTGCCGCTCGCCCTCTTCATCGTGTGCGTCGTGCTCCTGTCCAAGTTCGACCCGGCGACCTTCGCCCACAACTTCTGGGGCCAGCCCGGCGGGATGTCGCTCATGGAGCAGGTGCGCTCCACGATGGTCTCGCTTGTATGGCTCTTCGTGGGCATCGAGGGCGCGGTCGTGGTCTCGGGCCGTGCGCGCAGCGTGCGCGACGTGAGCCGTGCCACCATCTGGGGCTTCATCCTCGTCATCGTGTTCTACGTGCTCATCTCGGTCCTCTCGCTCGGCGTCATACCTCAGGAGGAGATGGCGACGCTCGCGACCCCGTCGCTCGGCGGCGTCTTTGAGCGCGTCGTCGGACCCGTGGGCGCGGCGCTCGTGAACGGCGGCGTGGCCGTCTCGCTCGTGGGGACGATGCTCGGCTACCTGATCTTCGCCTCCGAGACGCCCTACCAGGCCGCGAAGGCAGGGATATTCCCAGCGACGTTCCGCAAGGTGAACGAGCACGGGACCCCCGTCCTCTCCACGTTGCTCGCCGCGGGCATCACCCAGGTGTTCCTCGTCATGTCGCTCTTCGCCTCGAGCACCTACCAGTTCTTCTACACCTGCTCGGTGAACGCGATCATGGTCCCCTACGTCTGCTCGGCCGCCTTCTGCGCAATCGAGGCTTGGCGCGGACGGTGGGTCAACCGACCGGGCGCGCCCGGCGTCGCCTCCGCTCGCTTCTTCGGCACCGCGGCGCTCGTCTACACGCTCTTCGTCGTGTGGTCGGGCGGGCTCAAGGGCGTTCTCGTCATGTGCATAGCGCTCGCGCCGGGGCTCCTTGCCTATGCCGTGACGAAGTTCTCCCGCGGGGAGCGGCCGCTCCCCGAGCTGCGCGACCGCGTATGCGCGCTCGCCCTCGTGGTCGGCACCGTCGCCGCCATCGTGCTGAGCGTCTCCGGCGCCGTCGCGCTCATCTAGCGGCTTGACGAAGCGCGGGAGCTGTCCACCGCCACTGGGCAGCTCCCAGCTCGCAACCCGCAGACCGCGACCTACAAAGAAAACCGCCCGACCCGTCGAAGGAGGCACCGTGGGGGTATTCGACCGCTACGCGCCGTTCATCCAGGACTTCATCTACGACCACGCGTGGGAGAACCTGCGCGGCATCCAAGTCGCCGCCGGCGAGGCCATCTTCGACACGCAGGACCACGTGCTTCTTACCGCCTCGACCGCATCGGGCAAGACCGAGGCGGCCTTCTTCCCCATCCTCACCGAGTTCTGGGAGAACCCGCCCGCGTCCGTGGGCGCCATCTACATCGGCCCCACGAAAGCCCTGATCAACGACCAGTTCTACCGCCTTTCCGACCTGTGCGAGGAGGCGCACATCCCTGTGTGGCACTGGCACGGCGACGTCTCGGCCTCGCACAAGGCAAAGCTCATGAAAAACCCGTCCGGCATCCTGCAGATCACGCCGGAGTCGCTCGAGGCCATGCTCATGCACCGTCATTCGGCGATCTGCAAGCTCTTCTGCGACCTGCGCTACGTCGTCATCGACGAGGTCCACTCGCTGCTGCGCGGCGACCGCGGCGGCCAGACCATCTGCCTCATCGAGCGCCTCTCGCGCATCGCGGGCATCGACCCGAGGCGCATCGGGCTCTCCGCGACCATCGGCGACCCGGAGGCCGTGGGGGCGTTCCTCGCCGCCGGCACGGGAAGGCGCACGATCGTCCCACGCGTCGAGGAACCGCCCAAGGTCTGGCACCTCAGCATGGAGCACTTCTTCACCGTGGGGCCCCAAGCGCCCGAGCAGGACGTCCTTAACCGCGCGGGAGAGGTCGCGGTCCAGGTCACGAACGTGCAGAACGTGACGCCCATGGGACTCCCCGAGCATGCCAACGTCAAGGCCAAAGCCAACGCCGAGAAAACCCCGCAAGATCACGCTTCCCCCGCACCGCGGGCCTCAAGCGACGACACCCCCGTCGAGCTCGCCGCCTGGGAGCCCACCGAGGCCCCGACCGATACCGCCCCGCTGAACGCCGACCCCGGCGTCGGCTACATCTTTGACCACACGCGCGGGCGCAAGTGCCTCATCTTCTCGAACTCCCGCGAGGAGGCTGAGGACGTCTGCACGCAGCTGCGCTCGTACTGCGAGTTCAACCACGAGCCCGACCGCTTCCTCATCCACCACGGCAACCTCTCGGCCTCGATCCGCGAGTCCGCCGAGGAGCTCATGCGCGACGACTCGGCCGAGCTGTCCATCGTGGCCACGGCAACGCTCGAGCTGGGCATCGACATCGGCCGCCTCGAGCGCGCCTTCCAGATAGACGCCCCGTTCACCGTCTCGGGCTTCCTTCAGCGCATGGGCCGCACGGGCCGTCGCGGCACCCCGCCCGAGATGTGGTTCGTCATGCGCGAGGAGCCCGCGGAGGCGCGCGCCCTCACGCCCGAGACCATCCCCTGGAAACTCCTCCAGGGGATCGCGCTCGTCCAGCTTTACCGAGAAGAGCATTGGGTCGAGCCGCCCCGCCTGGACCGGCTCCCCTACAGCCTGCTCTGCCACCAGACGCTCGCCGTCCTCGCCTCCGAGGGCGAGCTCACGGCGGCGCAGCTCGCCACGCGCATCCTCACGCTCACCGTCTTCCACCGCGTGACCGCCGACGACTTCCGCGTGCTCCTGCGCCATCTGCTGTCCCACGACTACATCGAGCAGACCGAGTCCGGCGGCCTCATCGTGGGCCTTACGGGCGAGCGCATAACGAATAATTACAAGTTCTATGCCGTGTTCCAGGAAAACGTCGAGTACACCGTGCGCTGCGACTCGCAGGAGATCGGCACGCTCGTGGCCCCGCCGCCCCCCGGCGAGAAGGTCGCCATCGCCGGCCACGTATGGCTTGTGGACGAGGTAGACCACAAACGCCACCTCCTCTACGTCACGCAGGTCAAAGGCCGCGTCCCCGCCTACTTCGGCGAGTGCCCCGGCGACATCCACACCCACGTGCTCGAGCGCATGCGCCGCGCGCTCGACGAGCATGTCCCCTACCCCTACCTGCAGCCCAACGCGCGCGCTCGCCTCGCCCAGGCGCGCCACGTGGCCGAGAACGGCGCGCTCACCAAGACGCCCCTCGTGAGCCTGGGCGGCAACATGTGGTGTCTCTTGCCCTGGCTGGGGAGCTACGCCTTCCTCGCGCTCGAGCGCCTGCTCAAGATCAAATGCGCCGAGGAACTGGGGCTCAAGGGCCTCGACTCGTCCCGCCCGTACTACATGACCTTCATCATGAAGCCAGACATCACCCCGGAGGCCTTCTACAACGTGGTGGCGAACGAGGCCGAGCTGCTCGACGACCCCATGGAGCTCATCTATCCCGGCGAGGTCCCCAACTTCGAGAAATACGACGAGCTCGTGCCCGAGGAGCTCGTCCGCAAGGGCTTCGCCGAGGGCACGCTCGACGTCGCCGGCATGAAGGCCCGCGTCGCACAGTGGGTGTAGGCGTCGCAATTCCAACGTAGCCATACACCCGATGCAAGTGTACGGCATAATTCCGTACATATGGGTATACTTCTCATCATCCAAAGAGGAGGTTAACCATGGCAACAGCAACTATGGGCAAGAAGAACGCGCGTCTTGACCTGCGCATGCGCCCGGAAGAACGCGAGGAGATCGAGAAGGCGGCATCGCTCAAGGGGATGAGCATTACCCAGTGGGCCCTAGAGCGGCTCTCCTCGGCAGCGCGGGACGACATTCAAGAAGAGACGGTCACGCGCCTCTCGATGAAATCGTTCGCTGACTTCAAGGCGGCCCTCGGCACCGGCATGCCGAGCGAGGCCAAGAAGCTCCTTAATTCCAAGGCAGTTTGGGAATGAACGGCTTCGCTGCGCCGCGCGTGTTGAGCCCCACGGATTCTCTGGATGACTTTGACTCGGGCATTGAGCTGGTTGATACCTGGGCAAAGAGACACGCCAAACGGGCACAGAAGACGGGCACGGCCGTGGTGTACGTCGTAACAAGAGACGATCGCATCGCCGGTTTCTACAGCCTAAGCGCCCATTCGGTCCAGCGCGAGGGTATCGCCGGGGGATGGTTCAAGCGAAACGCTCCCGAGCAGGTTCCTGCCGTTCTTCTCGGCATGCTCGGGGTCGACAAACGAGATCAGGGGCTTGGCCTCGGGAAATCCTTGCTCAAGGATGCCGTCGAACGCTCGCTGGCGGTCTCTGGGCAAATTGGAGCACGCGCTTTACTCGTGGATCCCGCCTGCGATGAAGTGGCGAGTTTCTACAAACAGTATGGCTTTCGCGACTTGGCGGGAACCAGCCGCCTTGCACTTCCTCTGTCATAGCAGGCAGTCAGCAGGTGCAAGCTCCGCCATCAACGCCTGAGGCGCATGCGTAGGATCGGATGCTCGGCGCCTTGGCCGTCCTTCTCGCTACGTGCATATATCGCGAACCCCATGTGCTCGTAGAAGCCGAGGGCGGCCGGGTTCTCTTCGTTCACGGTGAGCTCGCGCACGCCCAAGCGCTCGATGCCATAGTTCAGCATCGAGGCTCCGAGCCCGCATCCGCGCACTTCGGGCGCCAAGAAGAGCATCTCCAGGCAACCGTCTTGCGCGCCCATGAACCCCACAAGCGATTCGCCATCGGGCCCGCTTGCTCTTGCAACCACAAGCCGTTCGATGCCGAGAATCACCTGCGGAACATACTTCGCGATCTTGTCCGCCTCGCCCGCGGCAAGAAAGCCATGGGTCGCATCGACCGAGGCGCGCCAGACGCCCACGAGCGCCTCGACCAGGTCGTCGGCCCTCTCCCCCGAGGCGACTTCAACCAACTCAACATCCGCAATGTCCACGCGAGTCCCCTCCCGATGCGCTACATTCTTCAAGGCCTTATATCACGACCCGACCGCGATGGAGCCGCACATGATCAAGCTCGTGCTTTCCGATATGGACGGAACGCTGCTGCCTTTTGGGGAGAAAATCGTCTCGGAGCGAACCAGGAACGCCATCTGCGCAGCTCAGGAGGCCGGCATTCACTTTGGCCCCGCGAGCGGTCGCGACCGGGCGGCCCTTCTCGTTTCCTTTGCCGGCGACGAGAAGTGCGTTCGCACCGGAATCATGGGCAACGGCAAGCAGGTGTATCTCGACGGCGAGCTTATCCTGCACGAGGAGTTCGACGCGGCGGCGATCGCTGCCCTCGCCAAGGCCGTCCTCCCCTTCCGAGGCTGCTTCGTTATGGTGAACGCGGTCGACGACCCCTTGAGCGAGAGCGCGCAGGGGCTCTGCCTCGGCATCGAGGCAGACGATGAGGATGCGTTGACGACCGTCGCGGGAGCACGTCAGAAGGCGAGCGTGGTCAGCGCGATTCCCCACGGACTCGCCGCGATCTCGGGCGGGGTCTTCATCGATGAGCGCCACGCAAACGCCGACGAGGTCAGGGCGGCACTCAAAGCCGCAGCCGCCGAGGTCAACCTCGACTTCCTGCAACCGGCGCCTTTCTTCCTCGACGTGATCCCGCGCGGTTGGACCAAGGCGAGCGCCCTGCCCGCACTTCTCGATGCGCTGGGACTCGACCTCGACGAGGTCGCCTTCATCGGCGACTCCGAGAACGACCTCACCATGATGCATGCCGTCCCACACGCCTACGCCGTCGCCAACGCTACGCCCGAGGCCAAGGCTGCCGCCGGCCAGATCATCGCCTCTGCCCAAGACGACGCCGTGGCCCAATACCTCGAGCGACTCACCTCTCAAAAGCAGAAAACCTCATAGAGGGCGATTGCCGATACCGTTAGTTCTTCACGTACTGCGAGCCGATGTTCTTCTCGTAGGCGAGCAGCGTATCGGCGTTCTTCTTCTCGTA
>DJRK01000003.1:10628-11195 GCA_002440065.1 Atopobium sp. UBA6362
AGATCGTCGTTTTTGAACTTGCGACCATGGCGAGCGTAGATCTCGTTTCGGGCCACGTAGAGCTCCCAGTCGGAAAGACCCGAGAAATCGGACGTCGAGTAATACACCTTGTCGCTGTTGGGCAGGACGTAATCGGCGGTGTCGACCGCGTTCACCTTGTGGTCGTCGACGGAAGTCGGTTGCGCGGAAGAATTCGAGCCGCTCACCTGCTGAGACTGCGGGGAATAACTGAACCCCACGGGCTCCCACGCGCGCTCGTCGGAGGCGGACGTCAGGGTCACCGAGCGGGAATCCGTCGAGGTCGCGGGCGCCCCGGAATCGAAGGAGAGCTTGTAGGACCCGTTGCCGTTCGAGCCCAGGCTCAGGTTCTTGCCGGCATATGCGGTACCTGAGACCTTCTCGGAAACCTTGAAGTCGCTCGGTGTGAGATTTTCGACGGGCATGCCGCTCTCATCGGCGACCTTGATGTTGACCGAAACGGTGGGCAGAAGCGAGGCATCGAAGTCGCTCACCGAAATCGTAACCTTGCTCGCCGTCGCCTGCGCGGACGCCTGGTCTTCTTTGCCG
>DJRK01000093.1 GCA_002440065.1 Atopobium sp. UBA6362
CGCGGCGCAGGGCGCGGCCGACAGGCTGCTCGCCGCGAAGGAGGCCGGCGAGTTCGACGGGGCTCCCGGGCGCGATGGCGCCGACGGCAAGGACGGGGCGCCGGGGCGCGACGGACGTGACGGTATCGACGGGGCACCCGGCCGCGACGGCAAGGACGGCACCCCGGGACGTGACGGCGCGCCCGGCGAGAAGGGCGAGAAAGGCGACCCCGGGGAGCCGGGTCCCAGGGGCGCGGCGTTCACCTTCGTGGACTTCACGGCCGAGCAGCTCGCCTCCCTCAAGGGGCCGAAGGGCGACCCCGGCGCCGACGGCGCCGCGGGAGAACGGGGCGAGACCGGACCGCAAGGACCTCGCGGCGAGACGGGACCGGCGGGCCCACGGGGAGAGCGCGGGCCGGAGGGCGTGCCGGGAGAACGAGGGCCCCAGGGACCCAAGGGAGAGCCCGGCAAGGACGGCGCATCCCCCGACCTGTCTGCCTACGCGACGAGGGAGTACGTGGACGGCAGGCTCGCGGAGATCCAGTCGCTCGAGGAGGTGTCTTTCTGATGGCCGTCGGGAAGGTTTCGACGAGGGTGCTCACCGACATCGCGAACGCGATCCGGCAGCAGAACGGCACGGCCAAGAGCTACAAGCCGCGCGAGATGGCGGCTGCCGTGGCGGCGCTCGACGGGACCCGGGCGGGAACGCCCGGCGTCGAGGCGTACAAGGAGCTCGAGAGCGGCGTCGTGTCCTCGAAGGCGCTCGACGCGATCGGCACGGCGATCCGCGCGCAGAATGGTGGGACGACCAAATACAAACCATCCGAGATGGCCGCGGCGATCCTCGCGCTTGAGTGGGGCGGCGGCCTCAAGGTGCGCGCCCTGTTGCTCGAGGGCGGGGTTATGGAGTTCAACTACCTGGACACGAGGCGCTCGGCCATCGGGTCGACCGTCGTGCAGGCGTTCGATGTGGACCTGGCCGGGTACGCCTCGGCCGACGCGAGGCCCTGGAAGGACGTGAGGGCCTCGGTCAAGACGGTGCGGCTGGACGCGTCGCTCAAGGGCGCGGGGATAACGAGCTGCGCCTACTGGTTCAACGGGTTCTCCGCGCTGCGCACGGTGGTCGGGTTCGAGAACCTCGCGGGCATGGAGGACGCGACGCAGATGTTCACGAGCTGCTCGGAGCTGCGGACCATCTCGGCGACCGCGTTCGACCCCTCCACCATCAAGAAGGGAGCGAGCGTGCTCTACGGGTGCACGCGCCTCGTGGGCGGGACGGACGGCTTCGTGCCGACGAACATGAGCGGCGCCTCCGTGCTCAAGGTGGGCGCGGGCGGCGTGCTGACGCACCCCGAGGACGACTCGCGCACCTGGCTGAACGCGACGCTGTTCGCCGACGGGGAGCTCTGCATCGGCCTTGCCCGCGCCGATGCGGCGGGCCGCGAGGTCGTGGCGAGCGACAACGTGTGCGCGAACGCGAAGTACACCGCGATCATGTGCGCGCCCTGGTCGGGCGCCTCCAAGCAGGTGCGGCGCGTGACGATCGCCGAGGACGCGTCGCGGCTCGCCGCGGTGAACCTGAACTACTGGTTCTACGGCTGCACGGCGCTGGAGTCGGTCGAGGGGCTCTCGAGGCTGCGCGGCGTGTCGTGCATGAACTACACGTTCAACACGTGCTCCGCGCTGACGTCCCTCGACCTGCACGGCATGGACCCGGGCTCGCTCGCGAGCCTGTCCTACACGTTCGCCTCCTGCTCGTCGCTCGCGAGGATCGTGGTTGACGCGTCCTGGACGCTGCCGAAGGGGTGCGCGGGCGCGCAGACGTTCTACAACTGCAAGGCGCTCGTGGGCGGCAACGGGACGGCGTTTTCCTCCGGCAACGCGGGATACGCGATGATGCGGGTGGATGTCGAGGGGTCGCCGGGATACCTCACGGCCGGGTAGGACATACCGGTTGAAACGGGCACCCCGGCAGACGGCGCAGGCGTCCTTCCTGCGCTGGCTGCCGGGGTGTGCGCGCCGCCCGTGAGACGCGTGTGGGCGGCGGGATGTGGCGGCGTGGGTCGAGGGCCTTGCTCAGCCGCTGGCTTCGAGTGCTAGTCGTCGAGCAGCATCGATTTCACGGCAAGGTCGAGGTTGTCGGACATATGGCGCTTGTGGTCCTCTTCCGGAAAGCGATCGATCGACTTGCGGAGCAGGTCGACGTACTCCCTGCTTTGCGTCTTGTAGATGATGTCGTCGTAGACTTCGGAGACCCAGGAGGCTTCGTCCGCCGTGCAGTCCTCGAGCAGGAACTTGCGAGTCGCGCCAATGTCCTCGGTGAGGGCATCGGTGAGCTCCGCCCAGCACTTCTCGACCGCGGCCTGCCATTCGTCGCTCGTGGCTGCGCGCTTTTTGATAATTGCGCGAATCGTGTCTGTGTTCATTGCTTGCTCCTCCTTTTTAGGACTCCGCTCTGGTTCTCGTCCGGAAAGACCGTCGCGACTCTGCCGTCTGTCTTTATCACGCCGACGCGCACGCCCTTGTATGTTCCCCACGCTGTTACTCCGTCGGGTACTCCCTGGTTCGATTTGAGAGATACGACGTACTCGCCAGCCTTGACGATGTCGCGGGTTGTCCAAGATTTCGGGAACCATACCTGAGCCGTTCCCTCTCGCTTTCGCTTGAACTTGTGATTAGGCACGTTTCCGACGCGGACGCCGTTTTCGAAGGTCTTCACGACATTGTATTTGATGCCATTCGTATCCATGACATCCATGCTCGACTGGCCGTGTCCACCGGACTTGAGGCGCTCTGGCCTTCCCGTCTTGGGGTTATGGGTGTATTCCCCGTCGATGGAGTGTATGAGTGCGGGATGGTGCACAACGTCGCTGCCGCCTGAGGTGTAGTAGTTGCCAGATTCTCCCGTTCCCATCTATGCAGCCTTCTTTCTGCTGGAATCGAAGCTGCTGGGATACACGGCTATCTCGATGTCGGGATAGCGCTCTCGGAGTCCCTCCGTGATGCTACCGTGCAATACGACGCGCTTGGGCTCCAGACGACAGACCATCTCGTCAAAGCCACGCTCAAACCAATAGAGGTTCTCACGTCCGCGCAGGCTGCCGTGGTTGCTCGTCGCCACCGTACTGCTTCGGGGCGCGCCGGCGAATGCGAATGGAAAGGATCTTTCATCGCCCCAGCGGACGTTGGCAATGGTGGGGATGCCCATTCGCTGCATGTAGTGGCCAACGGCGCGGTTCAGGTACGTATTGGCGATCTGCGTCGCAACGGGCATGTCGCGGTAGAGCGAGGGGTCGGGCGAGATGAACCCGTCGAACGGACGGATGGACTCGAGATGCCTCTCCGTGTCGGTGATGACCTGCCGAAAACGAAAGTCGAATAGGTAGCAGTGGACCCATTGCTTATAGTTTTTCGTCTGGTAGCGCTTATCGAATGGGACAAGTGACTCGGGTAGGGTCACGTCTTCGGGGAGCGGATCAATTACGGGGATGTCATATGGGCCCTCGAAGCAGGCACCCTCGACGAGCTCATGTCTGAACCCGTCGTCAATGATGGTCTTGGACATACCAAGCCTCCAATCCGGCAATTCAATGCCGATTGACGATTTCCAAGCTGATCCGGAGGCTGGCGTGCGATACTTCTCGCTGTCATACGGTGTGGGTATCCCACGCCAGCCTATAGCCGGCGGAGTTGGCGCTCCGGCGGCTATTTTTTATACAAGTGCAAGGTGACCACCTCCCTTCAGGAAACATGACGCGAGTATGCGAAGCTCGTATTCCGTCTTCGCCCTCGGCCCATAGTTGGCCCGCTTGCGCGCCCTGTCCATTACCGACCATGCACAGCTGTGGCTAACCTGGAAGTCGTAGCTGATGGATTCGATGTCGAGTTCCGAGTCTCGCAGCACAAGGGGCGCTGGGGCGAGGAAATAGTTGGCGAATATGTCCGCTTCGTGCTCGTACACCTCTTCGTCGGTTCCCGGGTGCATCAGGACAAGATGGGCGAGCTCGTGCGCAAGGGTGAAGCGGATATGCTCTCGGTCCTGCGCGTCGTTGTAAAAGATAATTGTTTTGGCAGGGTTGAAATCAGGCGGGTAAATGGTGAGGGCGTCTGGCCAGTAGAGCCTCAGCTGGATGGCCAAGTTCTCCGGCAACGACGAGTAGCGTATCGTTCTGATGCCCATCTTCTTAAGGAGCGACCAGATTGAGAAGGGGTAAGCGGTGATGCCCCAGTCCTCGATGAGATCGGCCACGGCGGCGCGAATCTCTTCGTAGCGATCGGATGTCGGTAAGCTCCAGTCCATTCGGCCCCTTTCTAGTTCGTGAAATCGAGCAGCGCGGTGATGAGCTCACGCCTCTTGTCGGAGGGGATTTCATTTGCGCTACGCGCCACAAGTCGTATAGCGCCTTCGAGCGTTTCAGGGTCGTCGCATGGCGTGCCAAGCAGCTCGTCGACCGACACCCCCAAAGCGTTGGCGATGGCCGCGAGTGTTACGGACTTGGGCTCCCTCGCTCCCGTGCAGTATCGGCTGATGGCGGCCTCAGTGAGACCCGTCATCGCGGCGAACTCCTTCCTCGATATTCCCTGCTCGTCCAGCATCTTCTGGATTCGCTGACCCAGCTCCTTGGTTTCCATGCGTCCTCCTCTGTCCTATCGGAATATTATTACCGACGCGACAATTATACAAGCAATGGCGTTTCGTGCAACTTGACAGAACTAGATATGGGGCGAGAGCACCACAAATGGCAGATAAATCATGAGGTGCACGTCGGACGATAGGGCAGGTCTTCGACTAACGCGTACTGTCGCTCGGCGGTTTGTGACCCGGTCGGATGATGTG
>DJRK01000023.1 GCA_002440065.1 Atopobium sp. UBA6362
CGAGTTCCTCACCATGAACGGCCGCCCGCTCGACCGCGCGGTCACGCTCATGATCCCCGAGCCGTGGGACAAGAACCCCACGCTCTCCGATAAGCGCCGCAGCTACGACGCCTACCAATCCATGCTCATGGAGCCGTGGGACGGCCCTGCGGCCATCGCGTTCACCGACGGCCGCATCCTGGGCGCCGCCCTCGACCGCAACGGCCTGCGCCCGGCGCGCTACTACGTGACGCGCGACGACCGCATCATCCTCTCGTCCGAGGTTGGCACCATCGACGTCGACCCGGCGAACGTCCTGCGCACCGGCTGCCTCGGGCCCGGCGAGATGCTCGAGGTCGACCCTGCCCAGGGGCGCGTCATCTGGAACGACGAGATCCGCGACCGTTTCGCCAACGAGAAACCGTACCGCGATTGGCTCGACGACGAGACCCTCGACATCGAGGACCTGCGCGAGCCCGAGGCGGGCGAGCTTCCCGCGGACCCCGATGCGTCCCTGCCCCTCGTGGAGCGCATGGCGCGCCTGGGCTACCACTACGACGACGTCGACGAGGCGATCCGCCCCATGGCCACGGCGGGGAAGGTTCCCCTGGCCTCCATGGGCGTCGACGCGCCGCTGGCGTGCCTCTCCAAGAAGACGCGCTCATTCTTCGACTACTTCAACCAGCTCTTCGCCCAGGTCACGAACCCGCCTATCGACGCCCTGCGCGAGAGCCTGGTCACGAGCTCCGTGCTCTATCTCGGCAACCACGGCAACCTGCTGGAGGATTGCCGCGACACCTGCCGCCTCGTGAGGCTCCAGGGGCCCATGCTCACGAAGGACGCCTTCGAGCGCATCTGCGCGATCGACCGCGTGGGCTTCAAGACCGTCAAGCTTACCTGCGCCTATGACCGCGCGAAGGGGGAGGGAGCCCTCGAGGCGGCGCTCGATTCCCTGGCGGCCGAGGCCGAGGCCGCGGTCCGCGGCGGGGCGAACATCATCGTCCTCTCGGACCGCGCGGGCGAGGGCATGGTCCCCGTGCCGTCGCTCCTCTCGCTGGGCTGCGTCCACAACCACCTCATCCGGTGCGGCCTGCGCATGGACGCTGACCTCGTGGTCGAGACGGGCGACGCGCTGTCCGCCCACGACTTCGCGTGCCTCGTGGGCTACTCGGCGAGCGGCATCTACCCGTACATGGCCCACGACTGCATCGCGGACCTCTGCGAGAAGGGCGCCATCGACCTTCCCGTTGAGGAGGCCCAGGCCAACTACGACCATGCCGTGACCGCGGGCATCGTCTCCATCATGTCCAAGATGGGCATCTCCACCATGCAGGGGTACCACTCCGCCCAGATCTTCGAGATCATGGGCCTTTCGGACGCCTTCGTCGACAAGTACTTCACCGCGACGGCCACGCGCATCGGCGGCCTGGGCGTCGACGGCGTGCAGCGCGAGCTCGACGCGCGCTACGATTCCGCCGCGGCCCTCAAGAAGAGTCCGGCGCCCGACCAGCTGCCCACCCTCGGCCTCACCAAGTGGCGCCCGCTGGGCGGCGAGGAGCACCTCATCGACCCCAAGGCCGTCTATCTCCTGCAGCACGCGTGCCGCGAGGGCGACTACGACGAGTTCAAGGAATTCTCGGCGTGGGTCCACCGTCCCGGCCGCGCCGTGACCCTGCGCGACCTCATGGACTTCGCGCCCAACCGCCCGGCGATCCCGCTTTCCGAGGTCGAGCCCATCGAGAACATCCTCACGCGCTTCAATACCGGCGCCATGAGCTACGGCTCCATTAGCCGCGAGCAGCACGAGTGCCTGGCCATCGCGATGAACCGCATCCACGGCCGCTCGAACACCGGCGAGGGCGGCGAGGACCCCGCCCGCGAGACGCCGCTGCCCAACGGGGACTCGAAGAAGAGCGCCATCAAGCAGGTCGCGTCCGGCCGCTTCGGCGTGACGAGCCGCTACCTGCGCAGCGCCATCGAGATCCAGATCAAGATGGCCCAGGGCGCCAAGCCCGGTGAGGGCGGGCACCTTCCCGGCAAGAAGGTCTACCCCTGGATCGCCGAGGTGCGCCAGTCCACGCCCGGCGTCGGCCTCATCAGCCCGCCGCCTCACCACGACATCTATTCCATCGAGGACCTGGCGGAGCTCATCTTCGACCTCAAGAACGCGAACCCCGACGCCCGCATCTCGGTCAAGCTCTGTGCCCTCGCGGGCGTGGGCACCATCGCGACCGGCGTCGCCAAGGGAGGCGCGGACAAGATCACGATCTCCGGCCACAACGGCGGCACAGGTGCGGCTCCCCGCGACTCCATCTACCACGCCGGCATCCCCTTCGAGATCGGCCTTGCCGAGACCCAGCAGACCCTGCTGCGCAACGGTCTGCGCTCCCGCGTGGTCGTCGAGACGGACGGCAAGCTCATGAGCGGCCGCGACGTCGCGATCGCCGCCCTTCTCGGCGCCGAGGAGTTCGGCTTCGCCACCATGCCGCTCATCGCCTGCGGCTGCCTCATGCAGCGCGACTGCCAACAGGACACCTGCCCTGCCGGCATCGCGACCCAGAACTGCAAGCTGCGAGGCCGCTTCTCCGGCAAGCCCGAGTACGTCGTCAACTTCATGACGTTCGTCGCCTCCGAGCTGCGCGAGATCATGGCCTCCCTGGGCTTCCGCACCGTGGATGAGATGGTCGGCCACCCCGAGTGCCTTCGCCAGGTCGAGGTGGAGGGTAACTGGAAGGCCAACGAGATGGACCTCTCCGACCTGCTCGCTTCGGGGACGAACGAGTACGGCAAGGCCATCCCCGGCGCCGACGGCAAGCACTACCTGCCGTCCATGGCCGCCGACCTCGAAATAGACAAGACCCTGGACGCGACTCTGTTCGTGCCGTACACGCAGAGCGCCCGCGAGCACCTGGAGCCCATCAGGTTCCACGCCGACATCGCCAACGTGAACCGCTGCGTGGGCACCTTGCTGGGGTCCATGGTCACCAAGGCCCATCCCGAGGGCCTGCCCGAGGGGTCGGTCACGGTCGACTGCGAGGGCTCGGGCGGCCAGAGCTTCGGCGCCTTCCTGCCGGCGGGCGTCTCCCTGAACATCGAGGGCGACGCGAACGATTACTTCGGCAAGGGGCTCACGGGCGGCGTCCTGAGCGTCCGCCCGCCCGAGACGGCGACCTTCAAGTTCGATGAGAACATCGTCATCGGCAACGTCGCCTTCTATGGGGCCACCTCCGGCAAGGGCTTCGTGAACGGCCTCGCCGGCCAGCGCTTCGCCGTGCGCAACTCCGGCGCCACGGTCGTCGTCGAGGGCTGCGGCAACCACGGCTGCGAGTACATGACGGGCGGCGTCGCGCTGATCTTGGGAGAGGTGGGCATGAACTTCGCCGCCGGCATGAGCGGCGGCGTGGCCTACGTCTACGACGCCTTCGGGACGCTCGCGAGCCGCTGCAACAAGGACATGGTCGACCTCAAGGCGCCCACGGCCGACGAGCTCGAGCTCATAAGGAAGCTCGTGGAGGAGCACGTCGCCCGGACCCAGAGCCCGCGCGGCATCAAGATGCTCTATCGCTTCCGCGAGGTCTCCAAGAGCTTCGTCAAGGTGATCCCCCGCGACTACGAGCGCGTGCTCGGCTACGTCGAGGAGGGGGAGTCCCGCGGGATGTCCCACGCGGACGCCCTCCAGTACGCATTCGATTCCATGAACGAGGGGAAATAGACATGGGCAAGCCAGGAGCGTTTCTCAAGGTAGGGCGGCAGGCCCATGAGCTGCGCGGCGTCGAGGAGCGCGTGCGCGACTACGACGAGCTCTACGTCGAGGTGGGCGAGGAGGCCCGCCGCCTGCAGGCGAGCCGCTGCATGATGTGCGGCGTGGCGTTCTGCCAGACGGGCATGTCCTTCGGCCACGCTCGGACCTCGGGCTGTCCCCTCCACAACCTCATCCCGGAGTGGAACGACCTCGTTTACCGCGGCCAGTGGCGCGACGCGGCCGAGCGCCTCTCGCTCACGTCGCCCCTTCCCGAGTTCACGAGCCGCGTGTGCCCCGCCCTGTGCGAGGCCGCCTGCAACCTGGGCCGCGACGACGAGCCCGAGACCATCCACGACAACGAGCGCGCGATCTCTGATTGGGAGTGGGCGCACGGCGGGCCTACCCGCTTCGCCCCGGCGCCGGCCGACGCCCCGTCCGTGGCCGTCGTGGGTTCCGGCCCCTCCGGTCTGGCGACGGCCTGGGAGCTCGCCCGCCGCGGCGCGCGCGTCGACGTCTACGAGAAGAGCGACCGCGCAGGCGGCCTGCTCATGTACGGCATCCCCAACATGAAGCTCGAGAAGAGCGTCGTCGAGCGCCGCGTCTCCCTCATGCAGGAGCTCGGCATCGCTTTCCACCTGGGCGTCGACGCCTCTGACGAGGCGACGGCCAAGGAGATCCGCGACGGCCACGACGCCGTCGTCGCCGCCGTGGGGGCGGGCGAGCCGCGCGGCCTTTCCGCCAAGGGCTTCGCCGAGGGCCTCGCGGCCGGCGGCGTCGCGTACGCGGTCGACTACCTCACGAGCGCGACCCGCTCGGTGTTGGGCGGGGAGGGCCCGAAGATCGACGCCCGCGGGCTCGATGTCGTGGTCATCGGCGGCGGCGACACGGGCAACGACTGCCTCGGCACCGCTGTGCGCCAGGGCGCGAGGAGCGTCCACCAGCTCGAGTTCCTGCCCTGCCCGCCCGAGGCGCCGGCCGCGGGCAACGGCTGGCCGCAGTGGCCCAACGTGAAGAAGACCGATTACGGCCAGCAAGAGGCGATCGCCTTCATGGGCGGCGAGATGCGCGAGTGGGGCGTCGACACGCTCGAGGTGCTTCTTGGCAAGGACGGCGTGAGCGGCATCAAGGTCGTCGACCTCGACTGGTCCGCCGGCGCGCCCAAGCGCGTCGTCTCCTCCGAGCGCGTCATGCCTGCCCAGCTCGTGCTCGTCGCCTGCGGCTTCACCGGGCCCAAGCGCGGTGTGCTCGATGCCCTGGGCGTGCGCATGCCCGAGTCCGGCAGGATGCTCCCCGTCATGGCGGAGGCCGGGTCGCACCGCTGCGAGCCTGTTGACGCTTCCCAGGGCGAAACCCCGGTCTATGCGGCGGGTGACGCCCGAAACGGCAGCTCGCTCGTGGTCTCGGCCATCGCCGACGCCATGGCCTGCGCCTCCGAGGTGGCCCAGGGGCTCGGCCTCTAGCCATGGGCACCGCGGGCGACATTCCGATCATCACGTCGCGTCGGGCCCTTCCCGAGCCGGACGAGCAGCCTGGCGACCTCGTCTGGCTCGTCGACGGGCAGGAAGTCGACTTTGGGGAAGGGGAGGACCTCCGCCCCTGGCTCGAGCAGTCGAGCGATTGGTCGTCGTCCGATCCCGACGGCTCGGACGACGATGCCGTCGGCGCCGCGGGCGAGACCCTGATCTGGATTTGACCTCGCCCGCTCGTCTCGGTTCCCGCCCCCGCCGCATCCCCCGTCCCCGCATTCAACAACCGTTGCATAAATTCAACAATCCCCTGCAAAATGAGACATCCTGGCGGCCCAAGATGTCTCATTTTGCAGGGGGTCTTTGCGTTGAGCGGGGGCGAGGCGGCGGGCGGTGCGAGGCGGCGGACCGTGTCGAACCGCCGCGCCGATGGGCCGATGAACCGATGGGCCGCTGGCGCGCGCCCGCTTGGGCCCGTCCTTATCGGAGCGTCCGCCCGTTGTAGTCCACGCCCACGCGGAGGTTGCCGCGCACGAACGACTTGGCGAGCGCGTCGTAGGAGCCGAGCGCCGCATCAAAGAGGTCCGCGAAGCTCTCGTGGCGCCCCCGGCCGTCCTCGGGATCGGCCCAGGCGCGCCGCTCGAGGTTCGCCGCCGGGCACTCGTGGCTCCTCGTCACGCGGTGGGCCATCGCCTGGGCGAAGGAATGCCTCCTCACGAGCCTCTCCGCGGCGCCGGCGACCTGCAGCCTCACCGTCCCGGCGGGGTCGAGCAGGCGGTACTCGAGCTCGTAGTCCGCGACGCTGCGCCCGTACTCCTCGACGCCGATCGAGACGCCGTAGACGCTGAGCGCCGTCTGCGAGAAGAGCGCGCCCGCCACGCGATCGATGCGGGGCGTCCTCATGAGGTACGCGTAGGCCGGGCGCTCCAGGACCGTCGCCGCGCGCTTCTCCCACAGGAGCCACGAGTCGATGTCGCTCTCGATGACGGCGTGGAGGTCGCTCTGCGAGCCCTCGAGATCGGGGTCGGCCGCGGCAAGGGCCTCCTGCTGCGAGAAGACGAACGGGTGGGCGCAGCTGTCGAGCGCGTAGTGGCCGAGCAGCCCCAGCACGAAGGCGCGCCCGATGCGCTCGTCCTCGCGGGGGAGGTGCTCGACGCCCGAGCGGAACGCCGCGAGCGCCGAGCCGCAGCGGCAGGCGTGCATCTGGTGGGCGAGCGCGTGGTCGGCCATGGCCCTCGAGGGCAGCGCCGAGAAGCGCGCGAAGAGCGGGTCGGGTCCCTGGTTGCCCAGCAGGAAGGCGAGCAGCTCCTCTTCCCCCTCGATCATTCCGCTCGGGAGGAGCTCGGCGGCGTCCTCCCCAAAGATGTGGTGCGCGATGATGGCGGGCATGCGTTCCCCTTCCGCGTCGGTTTCCTCCATCTAGGGTAGCGCACCAGGGAGCCGCTCGCCGCTCCTCGGCCCCATTCGTGACGTGAATCGCCCCTCTTGTGCGCCGTTCACCGAGTTTTCCTCAATGAAACCCTGGTAAACGGCGTATTCGAAACACGCTCGAAAAAATCTGAAGGTTAACGGAACGTAAGAGCGGTATAAGGACTAAGAAAAGCCGCGCCGTTCGCGCGGCAGGGTCAGTATTCCCGCGAGGGAAACCGAGAAGGGGAGATTCACATGAGCAACCTCACGCGTAGGAACTTCCTCGAGATCGCCGGCGTCGCCGCCGCGGGGCTTGGCCTCGCGGGCTGCGGCTCGGGCTCGGACTCCGGCGACTCCAAGTCATCCGACAAGTCCGACGCCTCCGAGGACAGGGTCGGCGCCGCCGAGGACCTGGTCAAGGCCGCCAAGGACGAGGGCTCCCTCATCGTCTACGGCTCCTGCGAGGAGGACTACCTCGCCGCCGCCTGCAACCACTTCCAGGAGCTCTACGGCATCGACGTCCAGTACCAGCGCCTCTCCACGGGCGAGGTCCAGGCAAAGATCGAGGAGGAGAACGGCAACCCGTCCGGCGACGTCTGGTTCGGCGGCACGTCCGACCCCTACAACGTGGCCGCCAACGAGGGCCTGCTCGCCCCGTACGAGGCCGCGAACGCCAAGCACATCACCGCCGACAAGTACAAGGACGCCAACAACAACTGGTTCGGCATCTACACCGGCCTTCTCGGCATCATGTACAACAAGGACGAGCTCCAGCGCAAGAACCTCGACGCCCCGCAGGACTTCAAGGACCTCACCGACGAGAAGTACAAGGGCCTCATCTGGTCGTCCAACTACAACACCGCCGGCACCGCCAAGCTCATCGTGAACACGGCCATCCAAAAGTACGGCCACGACGACGGCATCAAGTACCTCGTCGACCTCGACAAGAACATCGCGGTCTACACCAAGTCCGGCTCCGGCCCGTCCAAGAACGTCGGCACCGGCGAGTGCACGATCGGCCTCGGCTTCCTGCACGACGGCATCTACCAGATCCACGACAACGGCTACGACAACATCGGCCTGCAGATTCCGACGTCGGGCACCTCCTGCGAGATCGGCGCCACGGCCATATTCAAGGGCGCCAAGCACGAGAACGCCGCGAAGCTCTGGATCGAGTACGCGCTGTCCCCGGAGTGCGTCGAGCTGGCCGCCGAGAACGGCTCCTATCAGTTCCTCGTCCTCGACAACGCCAAGCAGCCCGAGCTCGCCACCGAGTTCGGCCTCGACCCGAACAACACGATGGACTACGACTTCGACGACGCGAAGCAGAACACCAAGCAGTACGTCGAGGACGTCATGAACGCCCTGGGCGGCGGCGACGACCGCTTCCAGACGGAGTAGCGCCCGCGTTTCTATGAGCTGCGTGTAAGCATAGAATCAGGTTCGGATAAGGTGCCGGGCGGACGCGAATCGGGTCCGCCCGGCCCTGTGCTGCACAGAGCACCTGCCCGCACACGTCAGAGAGGAGACCTGCGCATGGCGAAAGACCAAGGCGCGGCCCTTGACCGCAAGAAGCTGATGGGCGATCCCATCATGGTGACCACCATCGTGGTGCTCATCGCCTTCTTGACCCTGTTCATCCTCTACCCGTTGGCGATCCTGCTCGTCGACTCCTTCGTGACCGACTCCGGCCCGAGCCTGGAGGTCTTCTCGCGCGTCCTCGCGATGCCCTCCTTCACCACGGCCATCACGAACACCTTGGCGGTCGGCCTGCTCGTGAGCGTCGTCTCGGCCCTCGTCGGCCTGCTGTTCGCCTACGTCGAGGTCTACGTCAAGCTCAAGACCAGGTTCATGAGCGGCCTGTTCAAGGTCGTCTCGATGCTGCCGGTGGTCTCGCCGCCGTTCGTCCTGTCCCTCTCGCTCATCATGCTCTTCGGCAAGTCGGGCCTCATCACCCGCTACCTTCTGGGCATCTACGACAACTCCGTCTACGGGTTCTGGGGCATCTTCGTCGTCCAGACGCTCACGTTCTTCCCGGTGTGCTACATGATGCTCAAGGGCCTGCTCAAGAACATCGACCCCTCCCTCGAGGAGGCGGCGCGCGACATGGGCGCCTCCCGCTGGAAGGTCTTCACGTCCGTGACGCTGCCGCTGGTGCTGCCGGGCCTCGGCAACGCCTTCCTCGTCACGTTCATCGAGTCGATCGCCGACTTCGCGAACCCCATGATTATCGGCGGCTCCTACGACACGTTGGCCACCACGATCTACCTGCAGATCACCGGTGCCTACGACAAGCAGGGCGCCGCGGCCATGGCCGTCGTGCTTCTTTGCATCACGCTGCTCATGTTCGTCGTGCAGAAGTACGTCCTCGAGGCCAAGTCCACCGCCACGCTCTCCGGCAAGGCGTCCCGCGCCCGCATGCTCATCACCGACCGCTCCGTGCGCATCCCGCTGACCGTCGTCTGCTCCGCGCTCGCCATCTTCGTCGTCGTGATGTACCTCTGCGTCCCCTTCGGCGCCCTCTTCAAGACCTGGGGCTACGACTTCAGCCTCACCACCAAGTGGTTCGAGCAGGTCTTCACCAAGTACCACGGCTTCCAGGCGTTCCGCGACTCCTTCCTGCTGTCGCTCATCGCCGCGCCGGTCACGGCCATCCTCTCCATGATCATCTCGTACCTGGTCGTCAAGCGTAACTTCCGTTCCAAAGGCTTCATCGAGGCAGTCTCCATGCTCGCCATGGCCGTCCCCGGCACCGTCCTGGGCGTCGGCTACATCCGCGGCTTCTCGAGCGGCATCTTCCACACGGGCATCCTGCAGGGGCTCTACGGCTCCGCTGCCATCCTGGTCATCGTCTTCATCGTGCGCTCGCTGCCTACGGGCACCCGTTCGGGCATCAGCGCCCTTCGCCAGATCGACAAGTCCATCGAGGAATCCGCCTACGACATGGGCGCCGACAGCTTCACCGTGTTCCGCACCGTGACCCTGCCCCTCATCAAGGATTCGTTCTTCTCGGGCCTCGTGACCGCGTTCGTCCGCTCCATCACCGCCATCTCCGCGATCATCCTGCTCGTGACGCCGCAGTTCTTCCTCATCACGGTGCAGATCAACGAGTTCGCCGAGAAGGGCAACTACGGCATCGCCTGCGCGTTCGCCACGATCCTTATCGTCATCACCTACGGCTCGGTTCTTCTCATGAACCTCGCCATCAAGCACTTTGGTACCAGCAAGAAGCTCGCGTCTGAGGAGGACTAAGAATGGCCAAGGAAAAGAAGGGCGTGCGCCTCGAGCACGTCTCGAAGATCTACCAGGACCCCAAGACCGGCAAGGACTTCTACGCCGTCCACGACGCCAACATCGAGATCGCCCCGGGCGAGTTCGTGACGCTGCTCGGCCCGTCCGGCTGCGGCAAGACGACCATCCTGCGCATGATCGCCGGCTTCGAGAGCCCCAACGAGGGCGAGATCTACCTCGGCGGCGAGCCCATCAACGAGCTCACGCCCAACAAGCGCGACACGGCGATGGTCTTCCAGAGCTACGCGCTTCTTCCGCACTACAACATCTTCGACAACGTGGCCTACGGCCTCAAGCTCCGCAAGCTCCCCAAGGAGCAGATTGCCGAGAAGGTCCACTCCATCCTGGGCATGGTCGGCCTCAAGGGCATGGAAGACCGCATGACGAACCAGCTCTCCGGCGGCCAGCAGCAGCGCGTGGCGCTCGCCCGCGCCCTCGTCCTGGAGCCGGGCGTCCTGCTCTTCGACGAGCCGCTCTCCAACCTCGACGCGAAGCTGCGCGTGGACATGCGCAACGAGATCCGCCGCATCCAGCAGCAGGCCGGCATCACCGCCATCTACGTCACGCACGACCAGTCCGAGGCCATGGCCCTCTCCGACAACATCATCATCATGAAGAAGGGCGTCATCGACCAGGTGGGCGACCCGCACACCGTCTACTACCACCCTGTGGACGAGTTCGTGGCCGACTTCATCGGCGAGTCGAACTTCCTGCGCGGCACCCTTGCCAAGAAGGACGGCGAGAGCGGCCTCGCCTCCATCGAGGGCCACGACGTCGAGGTCGCCAACATCGGCCACCTCTCCGAGGGCGACAAGTGCGTGCTCGTACTGCGCCCCGAGAGCGCCCAGCTCGCCGACGAGGGCACGCTGCCTTGCAAGGTGACGCTGTCCCGCTTCATGGGCAACTACCAGAACTACCAGGTCATGGTCGGCGAGACGCTCATAAAGATCACCGACTTCAACCCCAAGAACCACAAGATCTACGAGGTCGGCGACGAGGCGTTCGTCAAGTTCGGCCGCGACGACGTCCACGTGCTCTAACGCAATTTGGGGTCGGATACCAAGTTAATTTGGTATCCGACCCCAAATTCGTTCCGGCTAGTCCCAGTCGCTGCCGGAATCGCGGCGGCGGAGCTGCTTGACCTGCGCGCGCCGATGCTTCTCGTCCATGCGCCGCGCCCTGGCGGCCCGGCTCGGCTTGGTCTTGTGGCGCACCTTGGGCGGCACGGCGCGGCGGGCGAACCCTTCGCGCAGCTTCTGCAGGCAGAGCTGGCGGTTGCGGTACTGGCTGCGGGACTCGCACGACACCACGACCTCGCCCGTGGGCCGGTGGACCATGCGCACGGCGGAGTCGGTCGTGTTCACGCCCTGGCCTCCCGGGCCGGTCGCGCGGAACACCTGCACGTCGCACTGGGCCGCGAGCTCGTCGAGGGGGAGCGAGGCCAGGCGCGCGTAGTCTTTGTATGTGAGGTCCTTCTTGTCCATAAGGAACATGCTAGCCATTATTTGCAGGGAATATACCGGTGAATGGCTGGTTTTGGCCCCGCAACGGCGCAGAACGTGGCATTATATTCTGCAACCTATCTCAGATTGCACGTCCGCGACCGCACAGGAGGCTTTCGCATGAAGGAACTTGAGGACCGCATCCGTAGGGACGGCATTGTTCGCGAGGGCAACGTCCTCAAGGTGGACAGCTTCCTCAACCATCAGTGCGACGTCG
>DJRK01000081.1 GCA_002440065.1 Atopobium sp. UBA6362
AGTCGGACAGGCGCCCCTCGATGATGCAGGGACCCGACGCGCCCAGGTCCTGGATGACGTTCGTCACGAGCTTGAAGAGCTTGTCGCCCGTGGTGCGCGAGTCCACGCGGTCGGGCAAAAAAGCGTTCATCTCGGCCGAGATCCGCTCGTCGTAGGCGGCGATCACGTCCATGGCCGCGCCCGAGCGCTGGCTCGCGCGCACGAGCACCTCGTTGTCGTACAGGGGGATCCCCAGCTCGCACGAGAGCATCTTGCCGATCTCGTGGCCCTCGGCGCCGAAGTCGCGCGCGATCGTGATGACCACGGGAAGGTCGCCCATGACCGGCGCATCGCCGGCCGCCCGACCGTTCAGCTCGAACGCTCCGTTCTTGTTCTTGGACATAGCAGCCCCCTTACGCCGCGAGCGCGTGGCGCTGGTAGGCGCGCACGAGCAGCGAGATTCCGAAGTTCAGCAGGAAGTACATGGCGAAGACGAGGCCGTAGAGCATGAGGACCTGCGAGAGGTCGACGGCGTGGGCCATGACGACGTTCGTCGTGTACATGAACTCGGCAACGTTGATGCCGGAGAGGTACGAGGAGTCCTTGATGACCGTCGTGCACTGCGAGAAGAGCGCCGGGACGATCATCTTGAACGTCTGCGGCAAGATGACGTAGCGCAGCGACGCGAAGAACCCGAAGCCCTGGCTGCGGCACGCCTCGAACTGGCCCTTGGGCACGGCATTCAAACCGCCGCGGACGATCTCGGCCATGACGGCCGAGGTGAAGAGCGTGAACGCGAGGGTCGAGATCACGATGTCGAGGCCCTGGACCGTGAAGTAGATGAAGAGAATCCACAGAAGGTTGGGCGTGCAGCGGAACAGCTCGATGTAGGCCGAGACGACCCAACGCGCCGGGCGCGGCCCGTACTGCTTCACGAGCGCGAGCACGGTGCCCACAATGAGCGAGAAGAAGATCGAGAGGGCCGAGATCTGGATGGTCTTGACGAAACCGCCCATGATGTAGGCGATGTTCGTGGTGCTGAATATCTCCATGCCTTACGCCTCCTTCGCGGGCTCGGCGGGCGCGGCGTCGAGACCGGGGACGGCCTTGGCGCGCGGGCGCTCCTTTGAACGCTTCTCGAGCCACTGGACGAGCAGCGCCAGCGGGAAGCAGATGATGAAGTACATGAGGCAGCAGACGATGTAGCCCTGCAGGTAGCCATAGAGGCTCACGAAGTTGTCGGAGCGGTACATCAGGTCGCCGCCGGCGACGAGGGCGAGCACCGAGGTGTTCTTCACGAGGTTGAGCGCCTGGTTGCACAGCGGCGGCAGGATGATCTTGAACGTCTGCGGCAGGACGATGTAGACGTAGGCCTGAAGCCGCGAGAAGCCCTGGGACTGCGCCGCCTCCATCTGCCCGCGCGGGATGGCCTCGATGCCTGTGCGGATGACCTCAGAAACGTAGGCCGCGTGGTAGAGTCCCACGCCCAGGGTGCCCAGGACGAACGGGGCTATGCGCACCGGCTCGGGAGCGCCCGTCGCCGCCTGCAGGAGCTGCGGGCCCGCCATGTACATGAAGAGCACCTGGACCGGCAGCGGCGTGTTCTGGTAGAACTCGACGTAGACGCGGCTCACGGCGCGCAGGGCGCGGGAGCGCGTGGTCGAGAAGACGCCCAGCACCGTGCCGAGCACGAGCGCGAGGGCGAGGCCCGCGAGAACGACCTGCAGCGTGACCGCGAAGCCGTCCCAGAACGGGCCCATGTTTGCAAACGTGGCCGACCACCTCTCGGGGTCGAGCAATCCTTCGAGCATGAATTCCCTCCTTCGCGCGGCCTAGACGAGGCCCCAGGTCGAGACCTCTTCGTCGAGCCAGCCGTCGGCCAGGCGGTCGCAGACGACCTGGTCGACCACGGCCGAGAGGTCGGAGCCCTTCTTGGTGGCGACGCCGTAGCCCTGCTCGCCGAACTTCACCTCAGGCTGGAGCAGCTCGACGGTGTCGTTCATGTAGCCCGCGAGCGTCGAGCGATCCATGGCGAACACGTCGACGTTGCCCGCGTCCAGGGAGCTCTTGATGATGGGGTAACCCGAGAAGGACCGGTACTCGGGGCGGCAGGAGAAGCCCTGGTCCTCGATCATCTTGTCGATCGCGGCAGACGTCGTCGAGCCCTGAGAGACGCCGATGATGCGGCCGTCGAGGTCCTCGATGGACGTGAACCCGGAGCGCTTCTTGACCATGAGGCCGACGTAGTCCGTGCGGTACGGGGTCGAGAAGTCCCAGCTCTTCTTGCGCGTCTCGGTGATGGTGTAGGTCGCCGCGACGACGTCGAGCTGGTCGTTGTCGATGAGCGGGCCGCGCGTCTTGGGCGTGACGTCCGTGAACTCCACGAGGCCCTGCGAGCGGGCGTCGTCGTAGCTCGTGCCAAAGACCGCCGCCGCGATCTGGTAGCACAGGTCGACCTCCATGCCCTCGTAGGTGCCCTTGGCGGGGTCGAAGTAGCCGTAGCCGGGCACGTCCTTCTTCACGCCGGCCGAGAGGTGCCCGCGCGAGCGGATGGCCTCGAGCTTGGAGCCGCCCGCGGAGGCGCCGGAGCCTCCCTGCGACGAGCCGCACCCCGCGAGGCCCGCGAGGCCCGCGACGCCCAGAAGCGCGCAGCCGCCTGCGGCGAACCTGAGGAAGCCTCGGCGGGACATCCCCGCCGAGCCGTCTAGATACATGCTCATGCTTGCCCCCTAGCGCAGGATCTTTGCCAGGAACTCGCGGCAGCGCGGGTTCTCGGGGCACTCGAAGAAGTGGTCGGGCGAGCCCTCCTCCAGGATCTGGCCGTCGTCCATGAAGACGATGCGGTCGGCCACCTGGCGCGCGAAGCCCATCTCGTG
>DJRK01000089.1:0-291 GCA_002440065.1 Atopobium sp. UBA6362
CGTGCCGTTCAACCTGCTCAAGATCGCGCTCAACTGCGTCATCTGCGCGTTGGTGAACAAGCCGGTCGCCAAGGTCCTGGGCGCGTAGCGTGGGGCTGTTCGCATCTCGTCACAGGGACGCTGACGCAAAGAAACCCGCGGGGGCCGAGGCCGCCGCGGGTTCTCGCGTAGCTGTCGCCCAAAGCGGGGCCAACGGCGAGGAGGTGCGCGACTGCGTGGGCGAGCCCGTGCGGCTCGAGCACGTAACGCTGCGCTACGGCGAGCTCGCCGCGCTCGACGACGTGAGCCTCG
>DJRK01000089.1:341-510 GCA_002440065.1 Atopobium sp. UBA6362
GGCTCGGGCAAGTCCACGCTCGTCTCCGTGATCTGCGGGCTTCTTGCCCCCGACGAGGGGACGGTCGAGCTCGTGGGCAGGCACGTCTGCCAAGACGGGCAGCCCGACCTGGAGGCGTATCGGCTCGCGCGGCGCAAGCTCGGCCTCGTGTTCCAGAACCCCGACGACC
>DJRK01000089.1:548-3763 GCA_002440065.1 Atopobium sp. UBA6362
GACGACCAGATCGTGACGAGCGTCGTCGCCGACGACGTGGCCTTTGGGCCCGAGAACCTCGGCCTGCCGCGCGAGGAGATCGCGCGCCGGGTCGGGCGCGAGCTCAAGCGCGTCGCCCTCACGGGATACGCGAAGGCGGACCCGTCGCGCATGAGCGGCGGGCAGCGCCAGCGCGTCTGCATCGCGGGCGCCCTGGCCATGGAGCCGCAGGTGCTCGTGCTGGACGAGCCTTCTTCGCTTCTGGACGTGCGCGGGCGCGGGGCGATCATGCGCGTCATGGGCAGGCTTTCCGCGGCGGGCGCCACGCTCGTCCACGTGACGCATTTCATGGACGAGGCGCTCGCCGCCGACCGCGTGATCGTGATGAGCCGGGGGCGCGTGGCACTGGACGGCACGCCCGGCGAGGTCTTCTCCGCGCAAAACGCCGGGCTCATCGAGTCGCTCGGGCTCGAGATGCCGTTCGAGGCGCGGCTTGAGCGCGCCGTCGCGGCGCGCCGGGCGGGAGACGAGGTCGGGACCGCGAGCGGAGCCGTGCGTGCGGCCGCGGACGGGATCGCGGCCGAGGCCGCACGCGGGGCCGAGAACGAGGCCCAGGCCGGCGACGAAGACGAGACCCCCGTCGCCGAGGTCAGCGACGTCTGCTTCGCCTATTCGGAGGCCCGGCGCGCCCTCGACCACGTAAGTTTTTGCATCCCGCGCGGGCGCATGACCGCCATCGTGGGCCAGACCGGCTCCGGCAAGTCGACGCTGCTGCGGCTCCTCTGCGGGCTCGCAGAACCCGACTCCGGGACCGTGACCGTGACCGGCGCCTCGACCTCCACGAAGCGCGGGCGCAAAGAAGCCCGCCGGCGCGTGGGCTTCGTCATGCAGCACCCCGAGCGGCAGCTCTTCGCCGAGACCGTGGCCGAGGACGTGGCCTTTGGGCCGCGCAACCTGGGGCTTTCCGGCGACGAGCTCGCGCAACGGGTCGACCACGCCCTCAAGCTCGTGGGCCTAGCGGCGAAGCGCGACGCGTCGCCGTTCGAGCTCTCGGGCGGGCAGCGGCGCCTCGCCGCGATCGCGGGCGTCCTCGCGATGCAGCCCGAGCTTCTCATCCTCGACGAGCCCACGGCGGGCCTCGACCCGCGGGGGCGCGACGCCCTTCGCCGGCTCCTTTGCGACCTGCGCTCCCACGGCGTGACGCTCGTGCAGGTCACGCACTCGATGGACGACGCAGCGCGCGCCGACCAGGTCGTCGTGCTCGACGAGTCGCGCGTGCTCGCCGCGGGGACCCCCGAGGAGGTCTTCTGCGAGGCAAACGAGCCGCAGCTCAAGGCATGCGGCCTGGGCCTCCCCCGTCCCCTTGCCCACGCGATCGCCCACGACCTTGCCGCCCGCCCGCTCACGATCGAGGCGCTCGCGGCGGCCCTCGTCGAGAAGGACGAAGGGAAGGTGGCCGCACATGGCCTTTAAGCTGCAGATCGGCCAGTACTTCGACGCGGAGTCGCCCGTCCACGCCCTCGACGCTCGCGTCAAGCTGTGCTGCGCCCTCGTCGCCATGGTCGCGGTCTTCTTTGCTGCGGGGCCGCTCCAGCTCGTCGTGGCCGCAGGGTTCGCGCTTGCGGCCACGCGCTTGTCGCGCATCCCGGCAAAACGCGTGATCGCCCAGGTCAAGCCACTCGTTGTGTTTCTGGGCGTTCTGTCGCTCTTCAACCTCTTCTTTGTGCGGACGGGCGACGTGCTGGTCGCGCTCGGCCCCGTGAGCGTCACCTCGGGCGGCGCGTGGGCAGCCGTCCTCTACACCGCCCGGTTCGCGTGCGCCCTCGTCCTGGGGTCGCTCATCCTCCTCACGACGACGCCCACGCAGCTCGCCGACGCGTTCGACAGCCTGCTCTCCCCGCTCGCGCGCATCGGCCTGCCCGCGCACGAGATTGCCATGGTCTTCTCGCTCATGCTGCGCTTCGTGCCGACCCTGGCCGACGAGGCGTCCGCGATCATCGACGCCCAGGCGATGCGCGGCGGCGAGCTCGACGGGGGCGGGCCCGTGAAGCGCGTCCGAGCCGTCGTGCCCGTGGTGGTCGCCCTGCTCGCGAGCGGGCTTCGCCACGCTGAGGGGCTCTCCCGCGCCCTCGACGCCCGATGCTACGAGGGCGGTGCCGGGCGGACGCACTTCCGGGAGCAGCG
Source organism: Atopobium sp. UBA6362 (assembly GCA_002440065.1). Taxonomy (GTDB): domain Bacteria; phylum Actinomycetota; class Coriobacteriia; order Coriobacteriales; family Atopobiaceae; genus Paratractidigestivibacter. The sequence continues at coordinate 2,712 of DJRK01000089.1, forward strand.
CGTCGGGCGCCGAGACCTCGTCGCCGTCGCCGTGACCGCGGCCTTCGTCGCCGTGCTCGCGGTGGTGCGGTAGCCGCCCCGGGGCCATGGGTTTGCGTGCCGCCGGTCTTCTTGCCTGCGCTCTCGGAGGTGCCGGTTACCGTGATTTCAGGGGCCACGGTGCCCGACGGGGCCGTGTCGGCCGACGGGCCGCGCAACTTTCACGTCCGCTTGACGTCCCCGCGCAGAAACCCCGTTCTCTTGACTCCCCCGCGCAAATAACCCATTCGCTTGACGCCGTTGCGCACATACCCCGTTCCGTTGACTCTCGCGGGCTCAACGGAACGGGGTATGTGCGCGCCTGGGCGAAGAAGAACCAACGCAATGAGGTTTCTGCGCAGCGATTGGACGCATGGCTCAAGGGAACGGGTTATTTGCGCGCTTTGCTGGGGACGGGCTCAACAGAACGGGGTTATTGCGCGCCCAGCCGGGGACGGGCTCAACGCAATGAGGTATTTGCGCGGCTGGTGGGAAGAAGGGCCAAAGGAACGGGATTTTTGCGCGGGGATCGGCAGTTGGGCGAAGGCAGACCCAACGCGGCGGGTTTTCTTCGCAGCCGCCCCGCCTCGCGCCCCGCCTTGCGCACCGGCGCGCCCGCGCGGCAAGCTCACAAAATTGCAGGTCACAAAACAAAAGATAAGGCCTTTCACCTGCGCATTTATCGGTAAGCGGTAGGGTTTTTGCCGTAGAATGGTGTGCATTACACTCGACCCCGTCTTGGAGGTTGCCTTTATGGTCTCTCGCGTTTATGTGGAGAAGAAGCCCGGTTTCGATGTGGAGGCGAAGGCCCTCGAGCGCGAGCTGAAGGGCCTTCTGGGCATCGACGCCCTCACCGGCCTGCGCCTGATCAACCGCTACGACGTCGAGGGCATCGACGAGGCCCTCTTCCGTTCCTGCATCCCCACCGTCTTTAGCGAGCCGCAGGTAGACGTCGCGAGCGACCGCATGCCCGAGGTCGCCGACGGCGCGTCCGTCTTCGCCGTCGAGTACCTGCCCGGCCAGTTCGACCAGCG
>DJRK01000089.1:3917-4082 GCA_002440065.1 Atopobium sp. UBA6362
TCATCAACCCCGTCGAGGCCCGCGAGGCGTCGCTCGAGCCGCGCGAGACCCTGGCAGCCCGCGTCGCCGACCCCGAGCCCGTCGAGCACCTCGAGGGCTTCCTCGAGCTCGGCGACGACGCCTTGCAGGCGTTCATCGACGAGCGCGGCCTGGCCATGGACCTCG
>DJRK01000034.1:0-10794 GCA_002440065.1 Atopobium sp. UBA6362
AAAACGGGCCGCGACCGCACCGTGGGGCCCGGCGTGGGTCGAAGTGTGGGGCACGGTGTGGGGCAAAGCGCGGGTCAAGATGCGGGACTCGGCGCAAGACGAAGCACGGGCGTATTGCGGCCCCATTTTCCGCACCAAGCAAACGTCTCGAGGGCGCATCCCCCCAGCATCCACGGCCCAAAACAGGCCCAGAACGTGAGGGGCGCGCCCTCGACAGGGGTTCTTATCAAGAAAAACCGGGCTCATCCCGCGCCCGCTCACCCGTCCAGGACGCCCGCGTGCGCGCGGGGATGCGCGTCGAGGTAGACGCGGCGGATGTGGGACAGGTCGAGGTGCGTGTACAGCTGCGTGGTCGATATGTCGGCGTGGCCCAGGAGCTCCTGGACGATCCTGAGGTCGGCCCCGCCCTCGAGCAGGTGCGTGGCGAAGCTGTGTCGCAAGGTGTGGGGGTGGAGCCCCTCGATCCCCACGATGCGCCCGCGCTTCTCGACGATCCCGTGGATGGCCTGGCGCGTGATGCGCCCCCCTCGCACGTTGAGGAACACCGCCGGGCAGGGCGCCTTCCCCACGAGGTCTCCCCTCCAGTGCTCGAGATACTCGCGCAGGGCGGACGCGGCCGTGCCCACGATGGGGACCGCCCGCTCCTTGGAGCCCTTTCCCAGGACCCGCAGGAGCTCGTCGTCGAGGAAGACGTCGGCCTCGTCGAGGCCCGTGAGCTCGCTCACACGCAGGCCGCACCCATAGAGGACCTCCAGGACGGCGCGGTCGCGCATGCCCCGCGCCGTGGGCTCGAAGGGCTGGTCGAGGAGCTTCGCCGCCTGCTCGCGCGAGATCACGTCCGGCAGGCGCCGGGGCTTCGCGGGCAGCGGGAGGTCGGCCGTGGGGCAGCCCGACGCGATGTCCTCGGCCGCCATGAAGCGGTGGAAGCCCTTCACGGCCGAGACCGCGCGCTCGACCGAGGCGGGCGCCAGGCCGAGGTCCGTGAGCGCGCCCACGAACTCCTCCACGAGCGCGCGCTCGACCTCGTCGGGCCGGGTCGCGCCCGCGCCGGCGAGGTAATCGAGGTAGCGGGCGAGGTCGCGGCCATAGGCCTCGACCGTGTTCGGCGAGGCGGCGCGCTCGACGCGCAGGTAGTCGAGGTACTCCTCGAGCGCTTGCTGCAGGTCCATCGAACGCCCCTTTCCTACGACGAAGGGCGAAGAAGGGCCGAGAAGCCCTTCTTCGCCCTGTGGCTTGCCCTGTGCTGCCCCCTCTAGGGGCGGCGCCGAAACGCTTAGCTCAGGATTATAGGTCGCGCGGCCCTTAACTCGGCCCCTTACTCGGCCTCGACCTCGTGACGGTCGATGCCCTCGTGGTGGGCGATCGAGGCGCGGACGAACTCGCGGAACAGCGGCGCGGGCTTCGTCGGGCGGCTCTTGAACTCGGGGTGGGCCTGGGACGCGACGAACCAGGGGTGGACGTCCTCGGGGAGCTCGACCATCTCGACGAGGCGCTCGTCGGGCGAGAGGCCGGAGATGACGAGGCCGGCGTCGGTGAGCTGTTCGCGGAAGGCGTTGTTGACCTCGTAGCGGTGGCGGTGGCGCTCATAGATGAGGCTCTCGCCGTAGGCCTCCTCGGCCAGGGTGCCGGGGACGACCTTGCAGGGGTAGGCGCCCAGGCGCATGGTGCCGCCCTTGTCGGTGATCTCCTCCTGGTCGGGCATGATGTCGATCACGGGATAGGCGCAGTCGGGCTCGAACTCGGCCGAGGTCGCGCCCGCAAGGCCGCAGACGTTGCGGGCGAACTCGCACACGGCGACCTGCAGGCCCAGGCACACGCCCAGGTAGGGCACCTTGAGGGTGCGGGCGCGGTGCGCGGCCGCGATCTTGCCCTCGATGCCGCGCAGGCCGAAGCCGCCGGGGACGAGGATGCCGTCGGAATCGCCGAGGACCTCGTCGATGTTGGAGGCGTCGAGCTCCTCTCCGTCGACGAGCTCGATGTTCACGTGGCGGCCGAAGGCGACGCCGGAGTGGTGAAGGGCCTCGATGATGGAGAGGTAGGCGTCGGGCAACGCGGTGTACTTGCCCACGACGGAGATCTTCGTCACGTCGTCCTTCTTGTTCGCCTCGTGCATGGCGGTGGTGAACCTGTACCAGCTGCTCATGTCGGACGTGCGGGGCTCGAGGCCCAGGCGCTCGCAGACCTTCTCGTCGAAGCCCTGCTCGGCGAGGTGGGCGGGCACGTCGTAGATGGACGGGCAGTCGGAGTTCTCGAAGACGTGGTCGGGCTCGACGTCGCAGAAGCTGGCGATCTTCGCGCGGATGCCGGCGTCGACCTCGTGGTCGGAGCGGCACACGATGAAGTCGGGCTGCAGGCCCATGGAGCGCATCTCGCGGACCGAGTGCTGGGTCGGCTTGGTCTTGACCTCGTGGGCAGCGGCGATGTAGGGCACGAGGCTCACGTGGATGAGGCAGCAGTCGGCGACGCCCTTCTCCTTGCGGAACTGGCGGATGGCCTCGACGAAGGCCTGGCCCTCGATGTCGCCGATGGTGCCGCCGAGCTCGGTGATGACGACGTCGGCGCCGGTCTGCTCCTCGATGCGGAAGAAGCGCTCCTTGATGGCGTCGGTCACGTGCGGGATGACCTGCACGGTGCCGCCGAGGAAGTCGCCCTGGCGCTCACGGGCAATGAGACCCTGGTAGATGGCGCCGGTGGTGAAGTTGGACATGCGGGTGAGGTTCTCGTCGATGAAGCGCTCGTAGTGGCCCAGGTCGAGGTCGGTCTCCTTGCCGTCCTCGGTGACGAAGACCTCGCCGTGCTGGTAGGGGCTCATGGTGCCCGGGTCGACGTTCAGGTAGGGGTCTGCCTTCTGCATCATGACCTTATAGCCGCGGGACTTGAGCAGGCGGCCGAGCGAGGCCGCGGTGATGCCCTTGCCGAGGGAGCTGACCACGCCGCCGGTAACGAAGATGTGCTTTGTCATGGGGGACCTTTCCCGTAGTGAGCCTAGGCGCCTGCCGACCGTTGCCATGCCTCGGCGCTCTCTTATCTACGGGTCTTCATCCTAGCACCGCTCGGGCGGCTCAAGAAGATTTTCACGCACCGCTCACCGATACGTCGCGAACGGCGCGGTTCCCGCGCGGCCCGGGAAAGCGTCTTGCGGCATGGCGCGCCGCCGGCGGGCCGCCTGCCCGTGCAGAACCGCCCTTCGTGCGACGAAACCGCGTCGTCGCGTGCAAAAGCCCCGTTCGTGCGGAACGAAAACGAGGCTTTGGCGCCTTTGCGATGGGTTTTCAGGTAGCTCATCTGGGAATACGCTCCTGCAGCCGCTCGCGCGGTGGTAAAACATGCCGCACGAACGGGACTTTTGCACGGCGATTGTCGATTTTGCCGCACGAACGGGGCTTTTGCGATCCCGGGACGGCAAACGAGCGCCAGCGTGGGGGCGCGGGCTCGCGCACGAGCACGCGAATCCCCACCCACGCCCTTCGGTGCGCTACGATGCTGCAGGCAACGGAAAGGAAAACCATGACGCAGGTGAAGAAGCAGCATCCCAACCTCCCGCCGATCCCCCGCAAGCTCGGCCAGGGCCGCCAGGCCTTCGGCGGCGGGCGTGGCGGCAAGGGCATCGGGCCGAACAAGGCCTGCGGCCACAAAGGCGGCATACGCCGCCAGGGATCCAAGAGGGGTTAGCCATGGAGCAGCAGGTAGACGAGCACGCCATACCAGGGGCTCTCGCGAAGCAGGACATCTACGACCTCCTCGATGCCCGCGGCATCCGCTACGAGGCGGTCGAGCACCCTCCCGTGTTCACCGTCGAGGAAGCCGACCGGATGGCCCGCCTCCCCTTCGCCGAGCACGAGGCGAAGAACTTCTTCCTCCGCGACGCGAAGAAGCGCAACTATTACCTGGTCACGGTCCCGGACCACAAGAAGGTCGACCTGCGCGACGTCCAGGAGCAGCTGGGCAGCAAGCGCCTCTCCTTCGCCTCGGCCGACGACCTCGCGCAAAAGATCGGCATCTACCCGGGGGCCGTCACGCCCTTCGCCGCCCTCAACGACTCCGAGCGGACCGTGCAGGTGGCGCTCGACGCGGACTTCGAGCGTTGGGGCATGATCGGGTGCCACCCCTGCAGCAACACCGCGAGCGTCCACCTGCGCACAGACGACCTCGTGGGACTCATCGAGGAGCACGGCAGCCCCTTCAAGTTCATCGAGCTCCCGTAGAGCCGCGGGGGGGGCGGGACGCGGGACGCAAGCCTCCGGCCCCGTGGGTTCATGCCACGGGGCCGGAGGCGGAGCGTGCTTTGCCGGCGCGCCGCAATTGCGTCGGCCCCGGAGCCCCGTTTGAGGGGCGCAAGCTCGCCCTGCGCACGACGAGCCTGCGCACTCGGCCCGCTCGTCCCACGTTTTTCGCCTCGTCTGCACACTCGGCCCGCTCGTCCCACGTATATTTCCGCTCAGACTCGGATTGATAAGGTTTTTTCAGGAAGCTTATCTGCGGTTTTGTCGGGAGCGACCCATTATCTTCTGCAACGGGTGTGTGACGAACAAGCCGAGTGCGCGCGAAACCAGAAAAACGTGGGACGAAAGGCCCGAGTGTGCAAACGACCCACGTGGGCGCACGCGATGTCCAAAAGAAAAGGGCCCAACGAGGCCCCTGCGGCGAGGCTATGCGTCCCGCGACGAGGTCCGCGAGGCCGGCAACAGGTCATAGGGCATCTTGCGAAACACGAGCCAGCACGCCACGCACCCGGCAACCGCCCAGAGGGGCTTCACGAAGACAAGCGCGATGACCGCGAACCTCAGCGTAAGGAAGGCGAGGCGCAAAAGTCCCGTCCGCTCGCGGGTCTCGCACGTCATGCGGACGAAGGCGCCGCCCGGCGTGCTCCCCCGCCGCGCGAGGGGAACGAACCACTCCCCCACGAGCATCGCGCCCCAAAACGTCGCCCTCGGCAGGAGCTCGAGCGCCCGGGCAAGATGGCCCCAATCGCCCAGGCACCTGCGGAGGACGAACTGCGCGAGGACGTCGACGACAGCCGAGGCCGCCCACACGAGCACCACGTCGACGGCGAAGGCGACGCCGCGCCTCACGAGTCCCGGGTTGCGCGTGGGCTCGAGCCTCTCGGGGTCGACGCGGTGCGGCACGGCGAGCGAGAAGAGCGCCGAGGCCGCCCAGCCCAGCACGGCCCCCGTCGTATTCGTGAGCAGGTCGTCGACGTCGAAGGTACGGTAACTGTACGGGTACAGGTGCCAGATGCCCGTAAGCTGCGTCGTCTCCACGAGCAGCGAGACGGCGAGCCCCGCCAGCGCGCTGCGTACCGGTCCCCACCCAAAGCCGCGGCCCGCGATGAAGCCGAGCGGGACGAACAGCGCCACGTTCGCCGCCAGCTGGAACTTCGCGGCACGGCCGCCATAGCGGATATCGGCCACGAACTGCCAGAAGTTGAGCTGCGGCTTCACGCCGTACGTGAAGCCCAGGCCCGTCGGGCCGTCCGGCAGCGGGTAGAGGGTGAAGCAGGCGACCCCCACGAGGTAAAACACCGCGATAGAGGCGCCGAGCGCCGCGCCCAGGCGAAGCCGCCCGTCTCGGTGGTACAGGATCGCCAGGATCGGCAGCGAGAGCGCGAGCGAGGCGAAGGGCCACAGCGCGAGCGCGAGCGAGAAGTTGTTGGAATAGGCCAGGAGATACCGCATGCCGAGACGCCCCCTCTTCGAAACGGGAACCAATCATAACGCGGCGCGCCCATGCCACTCGGATGCACCATAATCAGGGCAAGCGAACACCATGGAGGCAAAGATGAACATACTCGTGCAGCTCCCCCTCTCGGACGCGCAGAAGGCCCGTCTCGAGGCCGCGGCGCCCGGCAGCCGCTTCACCTACGCGAAGCCCCGCGAGGTCACGGCGGCGCTCGTCCGCGATGCCGACGCGATCGTGGGCAACGTCGCGCCCAGGCTCTTGGAGGGCGCGGACCGCCTCCGGCTCCTCCAGCTGAACTCCGCCGGCTACGACAAGTACGTCGCCACCGGCACCGTGCCCGCGGGCGCCGCCCTCTGCAGCGCGAGCGGGGCGTACGGCCAGGCCGTCTCGGAGCACGTCTTCGCCTCCGTCCTTGCCCTCATGAAGAAGCTCCCCGGCTACCGCGACCTGCAACGCGACCGCGAATGGGGCGACCTCGGCGCCGTCTGCTCGCCCGCGGGCGCTCACGTCCTCGTCATGGGTGCGGGCGACATCGGCACCCACCTGGCGCGGCTCTTCTCGGCCGTGGGCGCACACGTGACCGGGGTCCGCTCCCGCGCAAGCGAGCCCGCGGCGCCCTTCGAGCGCATGGGGACGCTCGCCGACCTCCCGGGGCTCCTTCCCCAGGCGGACGTCGTCGCCGCCGTGCTCCCCAGCACGCCCGCGACCCGAGGCGTCGCCGACGAGGCCTTCTTCGCCGCGATGCGGCCGGGCTCCTACTTCGCAAACGCCGGTCGCGGGGATCTCGTGGACCAGGCGGCGCTCGTCTCGGCGCTCGAGTCGGGACACCTTGCCGGGGCGGCCCTCGACGTGACCTCGCCCGAGCCCCTGCCCCGCGACTCGCCGCTGTGGTCCGCGCCCAACTGCCTCGTCACGCCGCACATCTCGGGCTTCTTCCACCTCCCCGTTACGCTCGACAACATCGTGGGCATAGCGGCCGAGAACCTCGCGGCGCTCGCGGCCGGCGAGCCGCTGCGCAACCGCGTCGACCTGTAGCCACGGCGCCCGTGCGATAATCCCAACGACCCTTAGCCGCAGGCGCGCCGGCCCGCATCGGGGCCCACGCGCCAAAAGCCAGAAAGAAGGACGTCCTTGCCCCTGCCCAAGCTCATAGCCTTCGACGTGGACGGAACCGTCTTCGCCAGCCCGACCAAGCAGTTCATGACGCCGCGCGTCGTCGCCGCCTTCGAGGCCGCCCACGACGCGGGCTGCACCATCGCCGTCGCCTCCGGCCGCCCCTTCGCCATGCTCGGCGAGCAGCTGAGCCGCGCCCCCTGGCTCGACTGGGCCATCAACTGCAACGGCGCGAGGATTCGGCCGCTGCGCGGCGGCGAGCCCGGCCACGCCTTCCCCATCCCCCGCGACGTCTACTTCCCCCTCATCGACGCGATCTGGGACGAGGGCGGCACCATGACCCTGCTCACGAGCGGCGGCCCCTTCATCGAGCGCCGCCGGCTCGCCCGCTTCGACATCGTGAAGGACGCCCTGCGCACCGGCAAAATCGGGACCCGCGACCTCGAGGAGTTCCAGGCCGAGCACGCGCCCGGCAACCCCATCGACGAGCTCGTCTCGACCTACAACATGGAGCCCATCGACTACGCCCCGGACCTCTTGGCGGACAACCCGGGCCTCGAGCTCGACAAGATCGACTGCGACGTCCCCACCGCCGACGCCGGCGACGCGCTCATGGCCCGCATGGAGGAGATCGGCGGGCTCGAGATCGCCCGCCTGACGCAGAAGGACTTCGAGGTCACGAGCGAGCGCGCCTCGAAGGGCAACGCCGTGGGCTGGCTCTGCCGCCACCTGGGCATTCCCGAGTCCGAGGCCGTCGCCTTCGGCGACTCGGGCAACGACCTCAGCATGGCGGGGCGCGGGATTGCCTTCGTCGCCATGGGCAACGCGACCGACGAGGTGAAGGCCGTCGCCGACGACCAGTGCGACACGGTCGCGAACGACGGGGTCGGCCGCTGGATCGAGGAGCGCCTGTAGATGGACGACCTGCTCTTTAGCCTGAACGCGACGCTCCCGATCTTCTTGATGATGATGCTGGGCTACTTCCTGCGCCGCGTGGGCCTCGTCACCGACGAGTTCGCCGACCTCGCGAACGCCTTCGTCTTCAAGGTCGCGCTGCCGCTCGTGCTCTTCGACGACCTGTACAAGATGGACATCGTGACCGGGTGGGACGGCGGCTTCGTCGCGTTCTGCGCGCTGTCCACGATCGGCAGCATCCTCATCTGCCTGGCCGTCTCGCGCATCTGGCGGCGGGAGCCGTGGCGCGGCGAGTTCGTTCAGGCCTCGTACCGTTCGGGCGCCGCCTTCCTCGGCATCGCGTTCATCCAGAGCATCTACGGGAACGCCGGCGTGGCCCCGCTCATGGTCATCGGCGCGGTGCCGGTCTACAACGTCTCGGCCGTCGTGATCTTGCAGCTCATGCGGCCCGACCGAGAAAAGGGCGGCGAGTCGTCGGGGCGGCACGGGATCGACCCGGCGCTCATGCGCTCGACCCTGCGCGGCATCGCGACGAACCCGATCATCCTGGGCATCGTTGCCGGCGTGGCCTGGTCGCTGCTGCGCATCCCCATGCCCGCCGTGGGCGCGAAGGTCGTCTCGAGCATCGGCGGCATCGCCACGCCGCTCGGCCTCATCGCGCTCGGGGCGTCGTTCAGTTTCCGCAGCGCGCTCGCCGTGGGCACGCCGACGCTCGTTTCCTCGGCTATCAAGCTCGTGGGCCTCGAGGCCGTCTTTCTCCCCGCGGCGCTCGCCTTTGGCTTCACGGGGCAGAAGCTCTGCGCCGTGCTCATGATGCTCGGGCTGCCCTCGACGGTCTCGGGCTACGTCATGGCCCGCAACATGGGCTATAAGGGCGACGTGGGGTCGAGCGTCGTCATGCTGACCACGCTCCTCTCGGCCGTGACGCTCACGCTCTGGCTCTGGCTCGCCAAGTCGCACGGCCTCCTCTAGCCCGAGGGACCCGGTTCGCACGTTATGTGGGCCGAAATCGGCTTGCGGCATCGAAAACGGCGCCTTGGGTGCAACTTTTCTTCGCTTTTGCGTGGCCCGATGCGGTATTGGGCCCGCCACGCACGCCGTCAAGGCGCTCAAAACACGGAAACCGGGCCTCGGGGATGCCCCCGAGGCCCGGTTTTCATGAAAGATAAGCCATCACACTTTTAATAGTCCACGCAAAAGCGGAAGAAAATGTCCGAACCCGTGGACGCAAGCCCCGCGCAGGCTCGATCACCCGTCGCCGGAGCCGCGATCACGCGAGGCCGAGCACCATACCCAGCGCGTGGACGATGAACGCCACGACCCAGGCGACGCACACCTGCAGCGCGAAGACCGCGACCGCGTAGCGCCCGCCCAGCTCCGACTTCACCGTGCTGATCGCCGCCACGCAAGGCGGGTAGAGCAGCGTGAAGCACAGGAACGTGAACGCCGTGAGCGGCGTGAACAGGCCCTGCAGCGCGGCGGCCGAGGTCGTCCCCAGGAGCACCGTGAGCGTGGAGATCACGCTCTCCTTGGCCATGAGGCCGCACACGAGCGCCGTCGACGCGCGCCAATCGCCGAAGCCCAGCGGCGCGAAGACAGGCGCGATCAGGCCGCCCAGCATCGCGAGCATGCTCTGCGACTGGTCCTCGACCACGTTGAAGCGCAGGTCGAAGGTCTGCAGGAACCAAATGACCACGCTTGCCACGAAGATGATGGTGAACGCCTTCGTCACGAAGCCCTTCGCCTTGTCCCAAGCGAGCATGAGGGTTGTCTTGGCGCTCGGCATGCGGTAGTTGGGCAGCTCCATCACAAAGGGGACCGGGTCGCCCTTGAAGGCCGTGCGCTTGAGGATGAGGGCCACGACCATGCCGCAGCAGATGCCCAGGATATAGAGCCCGACCATCGCGAGCACGCTCCCGCGCGCAAAGAAGGCCGAGCACAGAAGGCCGTAGACCGGCAGCTTGGCCGAGCAGCTCATGAACGGCGTGAGCATGACGGTCATCTTGCGGTCGTGCTCGGAGGGCAGGGTGCGCGTGGCCATGACGGCGGGCACCGAGCAGCCGAAGCCGATGAGCATGGGGACGAAGCTGCGGCCCGAGAGGCCGAAGCGGCGCAGGATCTTGTCCATCACGAAGGCGACGCGCGCCATGTAGCCCGAGTCCTCGAGGATGGACAGGAAGAGGAACAGCACCACGATGATCGGCAAGAAGGACAGGACGCTGCCCACACCGGCGCAGATGCCGTCGACCACGAGCGAGTGGACCACCGGGTTCGTCCCGAAGGCGCTGAGCCCCGCGTCGATGCCGGCCGTCGCCCAGGCGACGAAGGTCTCCATGAGCCCCTGCAGCCACGCCCCGATTACCCCGAACGTGAGCCAGAACACGAGCCCCATGATGAGCACGAACGCAGGCACCGCGGTATAGCGGCCCGTGAGCACGCGGTCGATGGCCTCCGAGCGCTTGTGCTCGCGGCTCTCGTGCGGCTTCACGACGCACTCGTCGCAAACCTCGCCGATGAACGAGAAGCGCATGTCGGCCAGGGCCGAGAGGCGGTCGGTGCCCGCCTCCTCCTCCATCTGGCTGATGATGTGCTCGATGGCGTCGAGCTCGTTCTGGTCGAGGCCGAGCGCCTCGGTCACGAGCGCGTCTCCCTCGACGAGCTTCGTCGCGGCGAAGCGGACGGGGATGTTCGCCCGGGCGGCGTGGTCGTCCACGAGGTGGCAGATGCCGTGGATGCAGCGATGCAGCGCGCCGTGGTCGGGGCCGTCGGCCGCGCAGAAGTCGAGGCGCCCGGGGTGCTCGCGGAAGCGAGCGACCGTGAGCGCGTGCTCGACGAGCTCGCCGATGCCCTCGTTCTTCGCCGCGCTGATCGGCACCACCGGGATGCCGAGAAGCCCCTCGAGCCTGTTCACGTCGACGGTGCCGCCGTTGGACGTGAGCTCGTCCATCATGTTCAGGGCGAGCACCATCGGGCGGTCGAGCTCCATGAGCTGGAGCGTGAGGTAGAGGTTCCTCTCGATGTTCGTCGCGTCGACGATGTTTATGAGGGCGTCGGGGTTGGAGTCGAGGATGAACTGGCGGCTCACGA
>DJRK01000034.1:10933-11155 GCA_002440065.1 Atopobium sp. UBA6362
CTTGCCGCAGTTCTGGTTGCCCACGAGGGCGAACGAGAGGGGCTTCCCCGGCGCGACCTGCCCGCCGGCGCGGCGGGGGCGCAGTCCCTTCTCACCCAGGGCAGGGTGCGGGGACGCGGCGCTGCGCGGCCGCTCCTTGGGCCGGCCGTCGGCGTCGTGGATGCCCGTGAGCTCGATGCGGGCGGCGTCGGCGCGGCGCAGCGTGAGCTCGTAGCCGCGCAG
>DJRK01000034.1:11217-11652 GCA_002440065.1 Atopobium sp. UBA6362
CCATGTCGAGGATGTGCTGGTGAAGGGCCTTGTCGTCCGACTCAACCGAAGCCACGACGGCGTCTTTGCCGATCTCGAGGGAATCGAGCCTCATATAAACGCGTCCTTACCTCTGTGAATTCTGCTCCATCTGGACGTGATTCTACTCCCATCGGACGCGCTGGGCCCCGCACCGTCGCAAAGTAACCTCAGGAGAACATTTCGCTTGCGCCATCACGTCCCCTCGCCCGCCTGACCTGCACAAAGAAAACCGGGCCGCCCGTGTGGGCGACCCGGCGTGGGGGAAGATTCGGTTCTCGCGGGCCGCGCAGCAGCCTAGGCGAACTCGATGTCGCCCGTCTCGGCGTCCATGCTCGAGACGATGGCCAGGCTCTCCACCTGATAGCCGCGCTCGCGCAGGCTCTTGCCGCCGGGCTGGAAGCCCTTCTCGACGGC
>DJRK01000034.1:11673-11849 GCA_002440065.1 Atopobium sp. UBA6362
GCCGATGCCCTCGACGATGACGCCCGCCTCCTCGCAGATCTCGAGAAGGCCGTTGAGGGCGCAGCCCATGGCGAGGAAGTCGTCGAGGATGATGACGTGCTCGCCGCGCTCGAGGAAGCGCTTGGCGACGATGACCTCGTAGATGCGGCCCTTCGTGTAGCTCTTGATCTGCGTGC
>DJRK01000034.1:11879-12034 GCA_002440065.1 Atopobium sp. UBA6362
GTTCTTGGACTCGGTCTTGCGGCCAAAGACCACGGGAACGCTGCCAAAGTGGCGGGAGGCCACGCACGCGATGCCGATGCCGGAGCTCTCGATGGTCAAGATCTTGTCGACCTGCTTGCCGGCGAAGAGGCGCGCCCACTCGGCGCCCATCTTGT
>DJRK01000145.1:0-331 GCA_002440065.1 Atopobium sp. UBA6362
AGGTCCAGGAGATCCTCGAGGCCTCCGGCAAGATCTACACCATGCTCAAGGTCGACCAGGTGAGCAACCTGGGCGCTGCGCGCATCCGCATCCGCTCGCTCATGGCCGCCCTCAAGGAGCAGCGCGAGGAGCTCGAGCGCAAGTCCGCCGCGGGCGAGCTGCACGAGGCCGAGCCGGGCTGCGCGCGCAACGCGGCCGGCGAGCTCGAGAGCCGTGAGGTGCTTCTTGCCAACGGCGCCGCCGAGGAGCGCCGCGCCGACGCCGCGGGCCGCGTGCCCGTCTACCGCGAGGCCGCGAGCGCCGCGTTCCCCAAGGTGCGCTACACCAAGGA
>DJRK01000145.1:496-14217 GCA_002440065.1 Atopobium sp. UBA6362
GCTACCCGTCCATCCTGGTCACGGGCCAGATCATGGAGGCCGTGCTCTCCGGCAAGTACGACCTGTCCCGCACGGCCGTGCTCATTACCCAGACGGGCGGCGGATGCCGAGCCACGAACTACATCGCGCTTATCCGCAAGGCGCTCAAGGACTCCGGCCACCCCGAGGTACCCGTGATCTCGCTGACCGCCGCGTCGGGCCTCGACGAGGACAACCCCGGCTTCAACATCTTCAAGCCGGCGCTGCTCATCAAGGCGGTGTACGCGCTTCTGTACGGCGACCTCATCATGCAGCTGCTCTACCGCGTGCGCCCCTACGAGACCGAGCCCGGCTCTGCCGACGAGCTGTATGAGCGCATGATGGCCGAGGCCAAGGGCGAGCTCATCCACGCGTCGCGCAGCAGCTTCTACAAGCTGTGCCAGCGCACGGTCGACGCCTTCGAGGCGCTGCCGCTCACCAACGATCGCTCCAAGCCGCGCGTGGGCGTCGTGGGCGAGATCCTCGTTAAGTTCCACCCCACGGCGAACAACCAGGTCGTGCGCGTGATCGAGCAGGAGGGCTGCGAAGCGAACGTCCCGGGCCTCGTCGACTTCTTCCTCTTTGGCATGACGAACGCCATCAACATGAAGGACGAGCTGGGCACCAAGGCCACGAGCCGCTTCACGCACAAGGCGGGCATCAAGTTCATCGAGGGCTTCCGCGAGCCCATCAACAAGATGCTCGAGGCGTCAACGCGCTTCGAGCCGTACCCGAGCGTGTGGGAGCTCGCCGAGAAGGCCGGGCAGGTGCTCTCGCTGTGCAACACGATGGGCGAGGGCTGGCTGCTCACGGCTGAGATGTGCGACCTCATCGAGACCGGCACGCCCAACATCGTGTGCTGCTCGCCGTTCGCGTGCCTGCCGAACCACGTGGTGGGCAAGGCCGTGATCAAGCGCCTGCGCGAGATGCATCCCGAGAGCAACATCGTGGCCGTCGACTACGACCCGGGCGCGTCAGAGGTGAACCAGCTCAACCGTATCAAGCTCATGATCTCGGTTGCGAAGGAGAATTTCCGCAACAACCGCGAGGGCGGCTTCAAGCTCGAGGGGGACGACGACTCGTCCGAGGGCGGCGACGACTACGGCCTGCCGCTGACCCGCGAGCAGCGCGAGCACTTGGCGGACATCAAGGCCCGTGCGGCTGTGGACTAAGCGGCTGGCGCGATAGCGGCTGCCTGCTGCGACGAGGGGGTGCCCGGCTTTTCGGCCGGGCGCCCCGTTTTTTTGCACACTCGAGGGCTTCGTCACACAAAATCGCGGATCGATGCGCGCTCGGGGCGTTCGTCACACGCTTTTTGCGACGTGCGCGCGTCACCGATATGCAAAAGCCCAGGAAAGTTATCAATCATGGAACCAAATTGCTGTTCAGGGATACGAATGGCGTGTGACGAACGTCCTGAATGCGCACGAAACTCGTTTGATGTGTGACGAACAGCTCGAGTGCGCAAATTTCAAGGCGCGTGATGCGCCGTGGGCACGTTTACTCTGCATCCGAGGCGAACTCCACGCGATCGAGCTGGGACACGTTGAGGCGGATGAGCTTCTCGGCGGCTGCCTTTCCCGATTCGTCGAGCGGCGTGCCCGTGGTCACATGGGCGACGATTTCGCGCTTGACCTGCGTGCCGTTGGAGTCTACCGCGACGTCGACCCCGACCGAGTAGTCCTTGAAATCGGGCAGCACGGCTGCGAGCTCGCGCGTCGTCTCGACGACCCCGTAACCGTCCTGGATGCCGTTGGCCGCCGAGTCGATCGACCCGGCGGTCAGGAGCACGCACGGGATGGCGAAGACGACAGTTCCCGCGATGATGCGGCGACGGACCTTCTTGGACAGCTCGTCGGTCAGGCGGCGCTCTTCGTCGGTGACGATGCCATCGTCGTTGAGGTCCCGTTTGAGCGGGACGCGCAGCGCGAGCAGCACGCCCTCCGCCGCGAGCGCGATGAACACGACGTTGATGCCGAACTCGTAGAGCGCGCCCAGGAACAGGGAAAAGCTTCCACTCGCGATGCCGTAACCCGCTGCGCANNNNCACAGCGGCGGCATGAGCGCCGTCGCCACCGCCACGCCCGAGATGAGCGTTGCGGGCTCCTGGTCCCGCGAGTTGCCGAGGCCGCCGGCGAATCCGCCGGCGAGCGCGATGGCAAGGTCCCAAACGGTGGGCGTGGAGTTGTCGGTGATGGCCGCCGTGGTCGAGGCGATGGGGGAGAGCTTGAAATAGATCGTCGAGGTCACGAGGCAGAACGCCATCTGGAGCAGGAGACCTGCGAGTGCCTGTTCCGAGATACGTCGGTCGAGGGTGGCGATTCCGTAGGCGATCGCGAGTACCGAACCCATAAGCGGGCAGATGANNTGGCGCCCACGATGGCGATGTCGGAGTTCGTGTCCAGACCGATGCAAGCGATGGTCATGGCCACGATTAGGATGCAGAGGTGGGTGCCGTTGAGCTGGGCTCCGTTCACGAAACGCTTTCTGATGACGCTATAGGGCGCGCGGCCCTTACGTATGTTGAACGATTGGCGGAGGAACCGCTTTGCCCGCTCGATGTACGTTTCCCATGGCCGTTTGACGCCGCGCCTGCGATAGTGACGCTCTTTGATGCGCTGCAACTCCTGCCTGCTGAGGTCCATGCCGTGCCCTCTGAATCTGCTTCCTAACCTTCACACACATGGTTCCCAAAAGCGGGCACCGGGCCGCGACGGATGGCGATCGCGGCCGCAATTGCCGCCTCTGCCCAAATCGACCATGCCCACCCGTGCGACGCTCCAGATGCCAACTGCGCAAACGCCTATGACGACGACGGGTGGGCATGGTCGATTTTGCGACTCAAGCGGATGAAGGCGATTCGGCGACCCGGAATCCTGCGGAAATACGCCCGATTCGTCCAATTCCGGCCAATCGGGCCGGACGGGCGGGTATATCTCATAGAAATGCGCCTGGCGAGGGGCCGGGCGCGCGAGAGGAGATCTATATGAACGTCGTCGTTTTGAGCGGCAGCCCGCGCAAGGGCGCCAATACCGATATCATGGCCGAGGCTTTTGCCGACGCCGCCCGCGAGGAGGGCCACGAGGTCACCATCGTTCCCGTGGGCCGCATGAAGATCGCCGGTTGCCTGGGCTGCAAGTACTGCTTCGCCCACAACGGCGAGTGCGTCCAGAAAGACGATATGGCTACCGCTATGGAGGCGCTCAAGCATGCCGATGCCGTCGTTTTCGCGTCGCCCATCTATTGGTTCGACATCACGGCGCAGGAGAAGGCCGTCATCGACCGCATGTACGCTTTCGGCGGCATCGGCTTCCCGTTCCACAAGACGGCCCTGCTGCTCGACAGCCACAGCGAGGGCGTTTACGACGCGGCCATCGCTCAGTACAAGGCAACCTGCTCCTATTGCAAGTGGGATGACCTGGGCATCGTTTGCGTGAGCGGCATGACCGAGCGTGACAGCATGAAGACTTCGCCCAAGCTCGACGAGGTCCGCGCGCTGGCCAAGCGCCTGGCCTAGGCTCGGGGATGGTAGGCGGCGGGAATGCCCCCGGGCTTCCCGCCGTTTTTTGTTGGAAGTTGATGGGAGAGACGCGATGACCATGACGATGCGGGAGGCCATGCGCCGGCGGCACACGGTCCGCAAGTACACCGACGAGGGGCTCTCCGCCGAGGAGGCGCGCCTGCTCGAGGAGCGCATCGGCGCGAACAACCGCGAGCTGGGCACGTCGATCGCGCTCGTGCGGAATGCGCCCAAGGCGGTTTCCGGCATCGTGCGCCTCGCCTTGGCGAGAAACGCGAGGGACTATTTCCTCCTCGCCGGAGACGATGCCCCTGACCTGGGCGAACGTTTGGGCCATGCGAGCGCCGACCTGATGCTTTACGCACAGACGCTGGGACTCAACACCTGGTGGATCGGCGGTACGTTCAATCGCAAGGACGCCTCGGCCCATGCGGGCGGCCAGAAGGCCATCGGTATCGTGACCGTGGGCCATGGAGCCACACAGGGTAGCCCGCACAAAAGCAAGACGGCGGCCGAGGTGTCCGAATATCGGGGCGGTGCTGAGCCCGAGTGGTTCTCTCGCGGCGTCGAGGCGGCGCTGCTCGCGCCCACGGCGCTCAACAAGCAAGCTTTCCACCTTGTGGGAGAGGGCGACCGGGTAACCATTTCGTACGCCCCCGGTGCTTTCGCCGGTGCGGATACCGGTCTGGTCAAGTACCACTTTGAGCTCGGGGCCGGTCGCGAGAACTTCAGCTGGGCATAGAGCGTTGCATGAGGCTTGCCTTGAAGTGAACTCCAAGTTGTAGGGTTGCACATCGGAAAGCAGCTTGAGCAACTCGAGGAGAAGCAATGGCAAAGAAGATGCTGGTCGTCTATTACAGCTGGTCGAACGGCAATACCGAGAAGATCGCGGAGCAACTGGCCGACGAGTGCGCGGCCGACCTCGCGCGCATCGAGACCGTTGAGCCTTATCCCGAGGACTACGACCAGACCGTTCAACAGGGCCAGGATGAGGTGAACTCGGGTTTCGAGCCCGAGATCGAGCTTCTGGCATATGACCCAGAGGACTACGACGTCGTTGCTGTGGGCACGCCCACGTGGTGGTACACCATGGCGCCGGCCGTCAAGTCGTTCCTCGCGGAGCATGATTGGGCGGGGAAGACCGTCGTGCCGTTCATGACGAACGGCGGCTGGCCGGGCAACGTCATCGATGACATGCGCGAGGCGACCTCGGGTGCCGCGGCCGGCCCGGCCCTTGAGGTGCGGTTCGACTCCACGGGCGGGTCCCGTCAGGAGACGGCGCAGCGCGAAGTCGATGCCTGGATGGCTCGAGTGAAGAAATTGCTGGCTTAGACAGCTGCCGAGGGCCGGTGCGGGGTCGCCGTTGCCGGCCCTCAGAGAAAACTCTAACTTTTCCGACATTTCTGCGGAAACCTCGAGTATCAAAGCCCCTCAGGCGGCAGTTTTCCTGGGCTTTTGCCGTTCTCAGGCGCCTCGATACTCGCCGCTCTTGTAGAAATGTCGGAAAAGTCAGAGTTTTGAAATCGCGGCGTTCGCGAGGCGGTGTTTTTGGGCGGAACGGGTCTCCAGGATTAGAATGTTAGCGTTAGCTAACTGTCTGGGAGGCACCCAATGCGCTTCACGACCCTCGGCGACCCGGAAAATCCCGCGGTCCTGTTCTTCTACGCCATGGGGGTCGTGGGCGAGAGCAGCGAGCGGGTGGCGCGCTGCCTGGCGGGCCGCTACTTCTGTGTCATGCCCACGTCGACGGTCTATTGCGAGGGCCAGCGCTACGTGAGCCGTGAAGACGAGGCTCGCCAGGTGGAGGGGTGCCTGCGGGAGCGGGGCATCGAACGTCTGGCGCTCATGGTCGCGTCGTCCATAGGCGCCGACCTGGGCATGGCGTTTCTGGCCCACGGCGAGGTGCCGGTCGACCATGTTTTCTTTGACGGCGGGCAGTTCGCGCGGATCGGCGCCGGGACGCGCGTTGTCATGACGCCCCTGCTTTACCTGGCCATCAAGAGCCTGTATTGGTCGCGCGGCGCCACGCTCAAGCACATAATGTGGTGCGACGACGAGGAGATAAAGCCGTATTTCGTTGAGGCGGGCCGCGTGCTCGTGCTCGCGAACATGCGCCGACAGTTGGCGGACAGCCTCGTCGACGAGCCGTTTCCCACGCTGCCGACAGACCTCCAGGGGCGGACGTTCTGGGAGTTCGGCTCGGCGGAGGACCACTTCAAGTACCGCGATGCCGTCATGTCGGCCTGTCCCCACGGGAACTTCCCCGTCTTTGAGGGCTGCAACCACATGCAATTTCAAATCAAAGACCCAGAAGGTTTCGTGGCTATGCTCACTCATCTGATTGAGACCGGTAAGCTTCCTGACCTGCCGTTCTGTAGGCAAGACTGAAGCGTGCTTATCGTCAAAACCCGCCGCTAGGCAAAGAGACGCGCGACCTTCTGGGTGCTCTTCTTGCTGGCGACGAGGTAAAAGGAGACGTTTGCCTCGGGGTCGGTGATGGGGACCATGACGCGGCTGCCGCCCACGTCGCGGTAGCGGCGCTCGAGGGCGACATCGGTCGTGAAGCACGGCAGGCTCGACGTGCGGATGAGCTCGTTGAGCGCGAACTCGTCGTCTTGCACGAGGAAGCGCGACGCGGGGAGGCTGCGGCGCACGATGTCGTTCCAGAAGCCGAGGTCGCTGCTCAGGAGGAAGTTGAAGCCGTTGAGGTCGGCGAACGCTACGGCGTCGCGGTCGGCGAGGGCATGGTCGGTCGGGACGCAGAGGTAGAGGTGCTCGTCCATGAGGTGGACGCTCAAGAGCTCGGGGTCCTCGGCAGGATGGGGGAGCACCGCGACGTCGCATGAGCCGGTGGCCAGGGCATCCTCGGTCTGGGCGAGGTCCGCCACGCGCGTCGTGACGCTCATGCCTGGGTAGAGCCGAGAAGTGCGCGGCGCCAGGACCCAGAGCGGCGCGGGTGCGCAGGAGACCACGTCGATGGTGCGGAGGCTCCGGTCGTAGGCGCGGACCTCGGCCACGGACGACTCGAGCTCGCGGAGGGTCCGGCGGGCGCCGGCTGCGGCCAGGCGGCCTGCCTCGGTGAGCTCCACGCGGTTCTTGCCGCGCGAGAAGAGCGCGACGCCAAAGAACTGCTCGGCGCGCGTCATATTGCGCGTGACCGTGGGCGTGCTCACGTAGAAGCGGCGGGCGACCTCAGAGAAGGAGCCGAGCTCTTCCATGGCGGCAAGCTGCTGAAGCTCGGTGACGTTCATGGCGCGCCTTTCATATTACGTAATGCAAATTGCAGAGTATCTAGCCTTTTGCCCATTCTACTGCTCGTAAAGTTGAAGCCGAGAAGAGCGTGCGTTGCACACAACGAAAGGAGAAGCGCATGCAGTACGTCACCTTGAACAACGGCGTGAAGATGCCGCAGTTGGGCCTGGGCACCTACCTGCTCGAGCCCGACGATGCCGAGGCCGCCGTCAAGAGCGCCCTGACCGGGGGTTACGAGCTCATCGACACGGCGAACGCCTACGTGAACGAGCGCGCCGTGGGCCGCGGGATGCGCGCCTCGGACAAGGCCCGCGAGGAGGTCTTCCTCGAGACCAAGCTCTGGCCGTGCTTCTACGAGTCCGACACTGCCGTGGACGAGACCCTCGAGCGCCTGGGCACCGACTACGCGGACCTCATGATCCTGCACCAGCCCGCGGGCGACTATATCGCCGGCTACCAGAAGCTCGAGGCCGGCTACAAGGCGGGCAAGCTGCGTGCCATCGGTATCTCGAACTTTAACGCCGCCGAGGTGGAGGAGGTCGTGGAGAAGTGCGAGGTCGTGCCGGCCGTCGTGCAGGTCGAGTGCCACCCGTACTTCCCGCAGGCCGAGCTGAAGAAGACGCTTGCCAAGCACGGCATCGCGCTGCAGGCGTGGTACCCGCTCGGCGGGCGCGGCAACGACTCCATCATGGGCGAGCCCGTGGTGGCCGAGCTGGCGAAGAAGCACGGCAAGTCCGCGGCGCAGATCATCCTGCGCTGGCACGTCCAGCAGGGCAACATCGTGATCCCGGGTTCCAAGACGCCCGCGCACATCGCGCAGAACCTCGACGTCTTCGGCTTCGAGCTCACGGACGACGACATGGCCCAGATGGCGACGCTCGACCGGGGCGACTCCATCTTCCACCGCACCCCCGAGATGCTCGAGCGCTTCGCCGCTTGGCACCCCGATGTGGAGGGGCAGAAGTAGCCGAGAAGGAATTTATCTCCCAAGGCCAACGACCGGCGAGACCTATCGGCTCTCGAGCACGTGGTCTATCATCTGCTCTCGCATTGGCGGGACCCTTAAACTTGAGGGTCCCGGGGCGCTGTATAGAGGAGAATGGCGAAGAAGCACGTTCCTCTTCGTTTGGTTGGGAGTTCCTATGGCAGACGTCCTCTTCATCGAGTACCCCAAGTGCAGCACGTGCCGGCGTGCCAAGGCGTGGCTGGACGCGCACGGCATCTCCTACGCGGATCGCCACATCGTCGAGCAGCCGCCGACCGCGACTGAGCTCGCCGAGTGGCAGCCGCGCAGCGGGCTTCCCGTCCGGCGCTTCTTCAACACGAGCGGCATGGTTTACCGCGAGCAGGGCATCAAGGCCAAGCTCGACGCGGGCATGACGGACGCGGAGGCGTTCGGGCTTCTCGCCGCAAACGGGATGCTGGTCAAGCGGCCGTTGCTCGTTGGGCCCGACTTCGTCCTCGTGGGCTTCAGGGAGCCTGAGTGGCAAGAAACGCTTCTGGGCGCGTAGGGCGGCCCATCGGCACGTCGGCTCTTCAGTTCACCGGCTCGTCGAGAGGTGCATTCCCCGGTGGATGCACCTCTCGTCTTTTCTTGGCCAATTGCGTGCACTTCTCGGTACTTCGCCGACAAGACGAATGCACCTCTGCAATACACCTCTGGCTCGGACCGTTGCGTGGCTAGCGGCACTCGAGGAGGATTTGGTAGACCTCGTCGGCGGTGAGCCGCTTGGGGCAGCCGGGGACGATGACGGTGGAGTCCGCGACGGCGCGCAGGTCGGTGTCTGCGGGAATGCCCAGCTCGGAGAAGGTCGCGGGCAGGCCGATCTCCTTGATGAAGGCGGCCAGCGCATCGATGCCGGCGAGGGGGGCAGCCTCGTCGTCGGCTTCGGCTACGCCCCAGACCTCATGCGCAAAGCGGGCGAAGCGCTCAACCGCGCCCTGGTAGATGTGACGATAGAGGTGCGGGTGGATAACGGCGAGGCCGGCGCCGTGGTTGCAGTTGGTGTAGGCACCCAGCTGGTGCTCCATTATGTGGCACCCGAATCCGGTCGCCTTGCCGATCTTCAGGATGCCGTTCTCGGCCATGGCGGAGGCCCAGGCGAGCATCGACTACATCGACTGGAAGCAGGGCTTCTACGACGACGTCCTCGCCGGCCGCACCAAGTACTACAGCAACCTGCTGCCGAGCGAGTGACATAAGGGCGCTCCCGTGCCATTGGTTCGAATTTCTTTCTCGATGCTGGGTGCCTGCCAGCGCCTGGGCATAATGGTTCGCAAAAGCGAACGAAAGGGTCTTGCATGGAAGCGCCTGACGAGCGGGCCATCATCGATGCCAACATGCGCGAGCTGGCGCGCGGGCTGAGCGAGAACCGCGCCGTGTTCATTGCCCTGGGAGACGAGAACCGTCAGCGAATCCTGGCGGCGCTTCTCGAGCACTATGGCGGGCTTCGCGCGGGAGAGATCGCGCGGCTCGTGGGCCTCTCGCGGCCGGCTGTCTCGCACCACCTCAAGACGCTTGCCGAGGCCGGCCTCGTGGACCACTACTCGAGCGGCACCATGAACTTCTATCACGTGTGCTCGAGCGCCCACATCTGGCGGGAGGTCGCCGAGCTCGCCAAACGGGCGGCGAGCCTGGCCGCGTTTGCAGAGGCGCGGCAGGATAAGGCCGCGTGCGAGATTCGCAAATAGGGGAGAGGGCATGATTCTATTCTTTAGCGCGACGGGCAACAGCGAGCACGTGGCCCGAAGCGTGGCGTCTGCCACGGGCGACGCGATGATGTCGATCGAGCGCTTTGATGCGGCGGCGTTTGCCAAGGGCATGTCGGAGGGCCCGGGGCAGCTGGGCCTCGTGTGCCCGGTCTATGCCTGGGGCCTGCCCACGCCGGTAATCGGCTTCCTGCGCGCGACGCGCCTCTTGGACGGTCTGACGGCGGATGGCGAGAAGCCCTATACCTTCGTGATCGTGACCTACGGCTCGACCACGGGCCAGGCCGCGAGGTTTGCCGGGGACCTGCTGCGTGAGCAGGGGGTCGGGCTGGACGCCGCCATGAGCGTCAAGATGCCGGATACCTGGACGCCTATCTTCGACCTCTCCGACGCAAAGAAGGTCGCCGAGATCAACAAGGCGGCGGAGACGGAGATAAGCGCTGCCGTCGACGCGGTTATTGGGCGCAAGAGGGGAGACGCGACGCGCCACAAGGTACCGCTGCCCGCGGCATGGGCCTATCACGAGCTGGGGCTGCCCGTCATGGAGCGTACCCGCAACTTCCGCGTTGACGCCGAGTGCTGCGTGGGCTGCGGCCTTTGCGCCAAGCTCTGCCCCATGAAGGCGATCCAGATGCGGGGCGGGCTTCCCGCCTGGTCAAAGCCGCGGTGCGCGGCATGCCTGCGCTGCTTGCACCGATGCCCCAAGTTCGCCATCTCCTACGGCAAGCGGACGGCGGGCCACGGCCAGTACGTGCACCCCTAGCGGCGGGGAGGCATCGTTCCAAAGGGTGCTGCGAGGCCGGCTGCCAATAAGCGCCGAGAGGTGCATTCTGCGGTGAATGCACCTCTCGGTATTTTGGCGGCTATTGAACGCACTTCTCGGCGATTCGTTGGCGGGGAGCATGCACCTCTGGAATACACCTCTGGCGGCGGCTGAGCTGGAGATGCGTTCGTCCTTAGCGGCGGGGAGGCATCGCCCCAGAGGGCTGCGGCTCCTTTGGGTCTACTGCAAGAGCGACCACTTCCATGCCGGTATGACCGCGACGGTCCCGTGCTCGGTGGGAATCGAGGCCTCTTCTCGCAGCGTGATGACGGCGCCTCGAGCGACCCCGGTTTTTCCCATGGCGATGTCGAGCGAGCCAACCTCGCGCTTGCGGGTCTTCTCGGCCGTCATGTCGACGGTCACCTGGTAGAGCTCGTACGGCTCGGCGATCAGAGCATCGCCTACAAGGAAGTCGACCTTCTCGCGGCGCTGCGTCGGCGCCGTGTACGACGTCACGGTCTCCATGCGACCGTTGGCGGTGCGACGCATGAGCTCCATGTACACGGCGGTCTCGAGCCGCTTGCCCAGATCCTGCTGGTTCGCGCGCGAGGTGGCATACGCCATCCCCTGGTCGATGGCGTAGGCCTTCTGCGCTGCGGTGCTGCTGGGCGAGAGGGTTACGGAGAACTCCGGAAGAAGACCGATGAGGTGTGCCTGCTCGAACAAGCGGACGACTTCGTTGATCTTCTCCCAGGAGGTCCGGTAGCCGATCGACCTGAGGCTTTCGACGAGGTTGTTCACGGATAAGTCGCAGCCGGTGTTGCGCAGGCAGAAGAGGCCGATCTGGTTTGCAAGGGAGATGTCCGTTCGCACGCTTCTCTCCATCACGTCCCGCGCCACGACGTCGCGAAGGTATGACTGGAGCATCTGTATGCGCGAGCCGTTGCTGAGCCGCTGCACGCCCGGGAAACCGCCCTCTACGAGGAAGCGGTCGTAGGCCCCCTCGAGTTCCGTGCGTTGCCGGGGCGTGACCGACCTTGTGGCACGAAGGTCGTCGGTCCCAGGGGTCTCGATGTGATGAAAGCTGCAGTACTCGCGGAACGACAGAGGGTGCATGGGGTGTTCTTGCGAGCGCCCGCGGAACTCGGTAGCGATCTCGTCTGCGGAGAGCTTGGAGGAGGAGCCGGTGATGACGAGTGTTACCCTCTCGTGCTCGGCGAGGCGTTGACAGAAACCTTGCCAGTCGCTGGCCTCCTGCACCTCGTCAAGGAAAAGGTAGCAGCCGCTCGATCGAGCCTCAGGCACCTGGCGCCAGTACTCCTCGATGACGTCGTTCATGAGGGAGGGGGGTGCTGGCCGAAGGCGATCGTCCGAGAAGTTGAAGTAGAGGACGCGCTCGCGGTCGACGCCTTGGCCCAAAAGGCGGTTGATCCATTGAAATGCGTAGAACGTCTTGCCGCATCGCCTGATGCCGGTGATGATGTGGACGAGATTGAACGGTTGCGGTTGAGGCAGGGCGTCGATTACGTCTTGCCGGTGCACGATGGGGGGAAGCTCGAAGTTGCGGGCTTCTAGAACGATTTCTGCAAGGTTCGGAATTGCCGGGGCCATGCGAACTCCTCTCGACGAGAAGAGTATATAACTTCTCGTGCTGGACGAGAAGTTATTCCAAAAACTTCTCGTGCTGAGCGAGAAGGTGCCTATGCTGGCTCGACGTCCCAAAGGGTGCTGAGAGGCCGGCTGCCAATAAGCGCCGAGAGGTGCATTCTGCGGTGAATGTACCTCTCGGTATTTTGGCGGCTATTGAACGCACTTCTCGGCGATTCGCTGGCGGGGAGCATGCACCTCTGGAACGCACTTCTGCAATGCAACGCACCTCTGCGCTGCGGCGCCCCGTCTGCCCGCGCCTCGCCTCTCCGCGGCCGCCGCCTACGCGTTGAAGACGTACTTGTCCATGCGCGCGAAGGCCTCCTGCACGCGGTCGAGCGGCAGCGCGAGGTTCATGCGCAGGTGACAGGGCCCGTGGAACATGCGGCCGTCCTGGACGTCCACGCCCACGCGCCACAGCTGCTTCTCGACCCACTCGATGTCGTGCCCGTGCTTCTCGCACCACTCCGTGCAGTCGACGAACAGCATGTAGGTGCCCTGGGGCTTCTGCACCGCCACGCCGTCGAAGCGCTTCTCGATGTAGTCGCACGCCCAGTCGATGTTCTCGCCCAGGACTTCGCGCAGCTCGTCGATCCACTCGTAGCCCTCGGGCTTGTAGGCGCCGATGAGCGCGTGCATGGACAGCACGTTCATCTCGTTGTAGTGGCACTTGGAGCTGCGGGCGAGCACGCGGTCGCGCAGGTACTTGTTGTAGATGATGTGGTAGGACCCCACGAGGCCGGCCAGGTTGAACGTCTTGCTCGGCGCGTAGAGGGCCACGGTGCGGTTGCGCGCGTCCTCGGAGACGCTCTGCGTCGGGATGTGCTTGTGGCCGGGCAGGATGAGGTCGCTCCAGATCTCGTCGGAGACCACGACGCAGTCGTACTTGCGGTACAGCTCCATCGCGCGCTCGATCTCCCACTTCTCCCACACGCGCCCGCAGGGGTTGTGCGGCGAGCAGAACACGGCGGCGTGGATGTTGCCCTCGGCGAGCTTCTTCTCCATGTCCTCGAAGTCCATGCGCCACACGCCGTCCTCGTCGATTCTAAGCGGGGAGTGGACGATCTCGAAGCCGTTGTTCTTGAGGCTCATCGTGAAGCCGATGTAGGTGGGGCTGTGAAGAAGCACCTTGTCGCCGGGCTCCATGAAGCTTGCGAGCGTGGAGACCACGCCGCCGAGCACGCCGTTCTCGTAGCCGATGCACTCCTTCGTAAGGCCCTGGACGCCGTTGCGGGTCTCCTGCCACTTGATGATGGAGTCGAAGTACTCGTCCGTCGCCGAGAAGTACCCGAAGGCCGGGTGCTGGGCGCGCTCGATGATGGCCTGGGGGATCGTGGGCACGGTGGGGAAGTTCATGTCGGCCACCCACATGGGGATGGCGTCGAAGCCCTCGGCCGGCGCGTCGGGCGCGAAGCCGGTGCCAAGGCCGTCCACCGCGATGGCGTCCTTGCCGTGGCGCTCCATGTGGCTCGTGAAGTCGTACTTCATGTGTGGGGTCCTTTCGGTTCGGGCGGCGGGCGGGACGCCGAGGCCCCGCCCGCCGCGGATCGGTTCTCTACAGTACGTCGATGCTCTGAACGGCATCATACCCGTGTTCGCCCGTGCGCACCTTGACCGCCTCGGCCACGCCGTAGACGAAGACCTTGCCGTCGCCGATGTGCCCGGTGTAGAGCGCGCGGCGCGCGGCGGAGACGACGTCGGCCACGGGGACCTTGGAGACCACGATGTCCACCTGGACCTTGGGCACGAACTCCACGCTCACGGGGATGCCGCGGTAGGTCTCGCGGGCGCCCTTCTGCTCGCCGCAGCCCT
>DJRK01000006.1:0-471 GCA_002440065.1 Atopobium sp. UBA6362
CCCGACCATCTGACCCCCACGCAGCGTGCCCTGATCGCCCTCATCGTTCAGGCGCAGGACCAGGACGGCTCCGCGACCCTGACGAAGCGCGAGATGGCGGAGCGGCTGGGCAAGTGTGAGAAGACCGTCGATCGGCTCATCTCGGACCTGCGTCAGCGTAAGCTCCTGGAATCGGTGCCGCGCTACACGGAGAAGGGCGGCCAAGTCGGCAATGCGTATCGCGCAACCGATGCCGCGAGGGAGAAGTACCCGGTACTGTTCGAATAGCGGGCCACTCGGGCCGCACATGGTTTACGACAGCTTGTCGGCCGGTGCGCCCTGGCTGCCAAGAAGCCTCGGGAGCTTCTTTCGGGAGGCGGCGGTCAGGCGATAGAGATTGGCCATCTGCCCGCCGTTCTCGCTACGAATCGCCTTGGAGCGAATCAGCCCCTTCTTGCGAAGGCCCCGCAGGGCGTTGTCGATCGTGCTGAG
>DJRK01000006.1:545-23203 GCA_002440065.1 Atopobium sp. UBA6362
CGCGATTCCCCCTGTCGCGTCGTGGGCGGCCACGAGGGCGAGGAGCTTCTCCTCCGAAGGGGTCAAATATCGTGGTCGCGGTTTCTTGGTCGCGCTGTTCATGGGGCACCTCACTGCTTTGACAATGTGGCACTTCGATTGTTGCCGCTCGTCGTGCGCGAATCAAAGGGAGGGGGAGGCTTTCGCGCGAAGGCGCGAACAAGTTGCGCAATTGAATATGGAGAAAATCTGTAGACATGAACTTATTACACTATTAAATATCAACTATTAAATATCCCCCCTGGGCAATCAAATACGTACCCCCTGGGCAATCAGATGCCGGTTATGGATCCCAATTTCTCCGACAGTCAACTCGTGGAACGCCAAAGGCGCCTCTGGCCTCTTTCCCAAACCGTTCGATCAAGCAGACCAAATATAAATTTGCTTCTCTTAATTAGAGTCTAATCACATCAACTATCAAACTGAATACAAGCCAAATTCAGCTTCTTTTGACAAACAATAGACAGACTACACGCATTGCTCTGCATAAATTGCATGCGCCGAATGTGTCGATTGGTCAAAAGGAGTGCATATGAAGTCGGGCCTTTCCAAACTCTGCTCCGCCGCGGTTGCTGCGGGGCTCGTCGCGTCGCTTGGGGCGATGGCGCCCGTGGCGGCGATCGCCGACGACCTGGTCGCATCCGATTCCGTCATGGAAACGACGGCTGATCCTGCCGCGTCGGAATCTACCCAGACTCAGGACGAGCTGTCGATCGGCAACGCCACTGCCAGCAATGCCACTTTGACCGATGCCGTACCTGAGGACGCCACGGGCGCATCCGCCGCTGCGCCCGTGGCCGAATCGGTCGGCCCCACCTCCTCGGACGCTTCGGCAAAGGCCCCTGACGCCAAGTCCGTCGCCGAGTTCAACGGGACTGCCTACGCGACCTTCGATGAGGCCCTCGCAGCCGCGAGCAACGCCGACGGCGCGACCATCAAGCTGCTCGCCGATGCGCAGACCTCGGGCCTCAACCTGAACAAGGACCTCACCATCGACGGCGGCGGCCACGCGCTGGCCTTCATCGACAAGGGAATCGCGCTCTGGGGCCATGCCCTGACCCTCAAGAACGTCAACGCGACGATGGCCGGCATCGGCTCCACCCCCTACACGGCGGAATGGAACTGGATGTCCGTGTGCGCGAGCAAGGACGCCTCTCTCACCCTCGACGGCGCAACGCTCACCATGGACGGCTCCGGCGCCGCAAGCAAGACGCACGCCGTCTACTTCTGCTCGAACAACAAGTTGAACCTCAAGAACGCGTCCAAGCTCACGATCAAGAACTATGGCCAGGACGCGCTTGAGTGGGACGGCGGCGACGGCGGCTACAACGTGAACATCGAGGGAGGCTCCACCTATACCTCCGACCACAACCGCTCCGGTTTTGTGGGCACGTTCTGCGTCACGGTCGACTCCTCCACGGTCAACGTCGCGAATTCGCTGGGAAATGGCTCGAACGGTTCGCATTTTGATATCAAGAACGGTTCTACCGTCGATTTCTCCGGTAACGGTTCCCATGGCCTCTCCGCCGGCAACCTATCCATCTCTGATTCCAAGGTCACCGCAAAGAACAACGGCATGACCGGCATCATCTTCTCCGGCAAGGGTGAGTTCAAGGGCGCCGACGTCCAGATAGAGGGGACGCGCGGCACGAGCTACTGGAACGCCGGCATGAGGCTCATGAAGAAGAACGCCACGCTCGACGTCGATGCCGCTTCCAAGGTCTCGATCGCGGGGAACAAGGTCACGGGCCTCTTCCTCGACTCGGGCGCGCGGGCGACGTTCGCCGAGGGCGCGAGCCTGACGATCACGGGCAACGACGCCTCCGCGGAAAACGCCAAGAGCAAGCAGGAACTCGCTCAAATGGGCGGCGGCGCCGTCGTCAGGTCGGGCGCTTCTCTGACGCTCCCGAGCTCCGCGGTGGTCGACAACAACAATGCCGCGCTTGCCGGCGACGACCTGTATGTCGAGGACGGCGGGTCGATCGCCTTCGGCGCGACGCGCGACGACGCGCTGACCGAGTTCGGTAACTGCGGCCATGCCATCGACGGCTGGTACGACGACGCGGCGGGGTCCCGCTGGTCGGCGCACGGCACCGAGAAGCATGTGGAGGCCGTGGCGGCCGGGTCCTACGAGGCGCCGCTCGCGCTCAAGGCGGCCCACGGGCTCGCGCGCGTGGACTACCGGTATGTGGGCGAGGCTCCTTCTGCGGCCCAGCTCCCAGGCCCGGACGAGGGCCTGGAAGTGGGCCTGCCCTACAACGCCAAGGCGCAGGCCGGCGTCGACGGCTGGACGTTCGACGGCTGGTACACGGACGAGGCGTGCACGTCCAAGTGGGAGGACGGGGGCGCCCTCGCCGGCTCGATGACCCTCTACGGCAAGTGGTCCAAGGTGCCCGCGGCCCCGGCCGAGCCCACCGAGCCCACGACGCCCGCTCAGCCGCAGGACGGGCAGGACGCAGCCGCCCCGCAGAAGCAGGCCAAGAAGTCCAAGGCACGCATCCCCCAGACCGGCGATGACTCCGCCGCCGCCGCGCTGCCCGCCGCCCTTCTTGGCGCTGCAGCTGTCGCAGCGGCCGGCGTGGCCGAGCGCCTTCGCCGTCGTAGCTAAGGCCTCCGCAATGCGCACGGGCGCCGAAGCCGTCTCATGGCGGCAGCGGTGCCTGTGCGATCTCACCCCTTTATGGAGCCCGGAACGGGCGCAAGCCATCATGCCCAAGGCCGCCTCGCGTCGGACTTGGGCTTCTAACGTAAGGAGGAAACATGGGAAGGAAAAGACGCACGCTTGCGGGGGCCTTTGGGGCCGCCGCAGGCGCCGTGGCGCTGGCGCTTGGGTTGATGCTGCCCGCGGCGTCCGCCGAGGCGGCCGAGCAAGACCCGTCTTCAACGCTCGAGACCAACCAAAAGACCGCGACCGAGCTCGATGAGAACCTGGAGACCAAGGTCACGCTCTCGTTCCCAGGCAAACAGGAGGTCGAGCCCGCCGACGTCGTGTTCGTGCTCGATAAGTCCGGCGCCTCTGCACAGGAGGAAATCTATACCCAGGCCAAGGACTTCTTGGCTCAGATTCATGAGAAGGCCCAGTCCGACGGCCTCAACGTCAAGGTGGGTGTGGTCCTCTTCAACTATCGCGGCAACGTCAAGCAGGGGCTGACCGATGTCGCGACCGGCTACGAGGACATCCTGCAGGCGCTCAACTCAAAGGTTAGCTCCGGCACGAACATGCATGCCGGCCTCCTCGCCGCCCAGCAGCTGCTCGACGCCGACTCTGCCGTGGCGGCGCGGAACAAGCACGTTATTCTGATCAGCGATGGAGCGACCTACCTGTACAGCAAGAACGGCGACTATACCAAGGCTTACACGAGGTCTTATGGCGACCCAAAGAAGCAAATCGACCCCAGCACGGGCAAGTCGTACCCCTACGGCAGGGATTTTCAGGGCGGGATTTGGGAGTACCAGAGCCGCGAGTACAACCTCAACAACGCTTGGAAGAAGTTCGGCGACGGTACGAATTTCATCTTTTCTCAGGCCATGACCTCGCCGTCGAAGCTTGCCGAGTACCTCGATTACTATCGGGCGCAGGAGGCCGGGGGCAGCTGGTCCCAGTACGATTACGGCCGCGGGTTCTTCGCGACAAGCACCAAGAACCCCATGCCGATCGACGTGAACGCGCCGGCGAACATAGACGTTGCGTTCATGAGCGCCGACGATACGTTCCAGGCTATGGTCAACTCCGGTTACGACATGAACGTGTACTACAAGAACGCTGCGGATTTCGACGGCAGGGTCTTCTTGGAGTATCTCGCCAGGAATTCGAACGCGGGGCAGTTGAACACCGATTTTTCCAAGCTCAAGGCGAAGCTGGTGGACAAGATCGCCGCCGGTTCGTACGTTGAGGATTTCATAGGTTCCCGCTTTGATTTCGTCGATGATGCCGATTCCTTGGGCCTGACGGTGAACGGTGAGGAGCTCAAGGCCGAGAAAGTCGACGACTCGACCTTCGGCTTCGGCAAGAAGGCCGATGGGTCGTACCGGTTCCTCCTGCAGCATACGGCAGGTGAGGATGAGAAGCTCGTGCTCACGCTGAACGAAGCCGTTGCGCCGGCGAGGCCCGCCGTGCTCGAGTACCGAGCTCGCTTGGTCGATGCCCCGACCGATCCAGGCGCGTACGATCTCAAGGTGAACGAGAGCGCGACCCTGTACCCCGTGGATGGGAACGGAATCAAGGGCACGGCGGCCGAGTTCCCGGTTCCGGAAGTGTCGTATACGGTTGCGGAGCCGGAGCCTGAGCCTGAGCCTGAGCCGCAGCCGCAGCCTGAACCGCAGCCGCAGCCCAAGCCCGGTTCAACCGACCAAAACCCTCAGGCCAACAAACCTGCCGCAAACACCCAGGTCAAGAAGTCGTCAGGTATCCCAAAGACGGACGACGACTCCATCGTGCCGATGTTCGCGGTCCTTCTTGGCGCCGGCGCATGCGCGGCTGCCCTCATCCTGAAGCTCCGCCGCTGACAAACTTTGGGGACAGGTTCGAAAATTACTCAAATGAGTAAAAATCGAACCTGTCCCCAAAAGTGTTCAAATGGAAGAAAATCGAACCTGTCCCCAAATTTGATCAGTCGTGCTTGCGGACGGCGTCGTACTCAAAGGTGTTGAGGAAGCGCTGTGCGCGCTCGGTCCGCGGGTGAGCGAAGAAGCGCTCGGGGATGTCCTGCTCCACGATCCCGCCGTCGTCGAAGAAGACCACGCGGTCCGCCACGGCGCGCGCGAACTGCATCTCGTGCGTGACGATGACCATGGTCTTGCCCTCGCGGGCGAGGTCGAGAATGACGTCGAGCACCTCTCGGACCATCTCGGGGTCGAGCGCGGCCGTGACCTCGTCGAGCAGCAGGACCTCGGGCTCCATGGCGAGCGCGCGCGCGATGGCGACGCGCTGCTTCTGCCCGCCGGAGAGCTGGCGCGGGTAGCTGTCAGCCTTATCGGCGAGCCCGACTCGCTCCAGCAGCTTGCGGGCCTGCTCCTCGGCGGCCTCCTTTGCGACGCCGCGGGCCTTCATCGGCGCGAGGGTGATGTTGTCGAGCACCGTCATGTGCGGGAAGAGGTCGTAGCTCTGGAACACCATGCCGACCTTCTGGCGCAGCGCCACGAGGTCGCGCTCGCTGCCGCCAATCTCCTGCCCCTCCACGCGGACGCTGCCGCCCTGGATGGGCTCGAGCGCGTTCAGGCAGCGCAGGAACGTCGACTTGCCGCAGCCGGAGGGGCCGATGATCACGATGACCTCGCCGCGCTTGACGGAAAGCGAGATGTCCTTGAGCACGACCTTCTCGCCGTAGGCCTTCTTCAGGTGCTCGACCTCGAGCAGGGGCGCGTCCTTAGCCGGGACCTCGGATGGGGTTGGGGGCTCGGGCGCGCCGGTCTTCTTGGCATCAGTCATAACTAGTTCCATTTCTTTTGCAGGTGGCCCGCGAGCAGACTAATGGGCCAGCACACGGCGAAGTAGAGGAGCATGATGGTCCCGTAAACGCCAAAGACAGCGTTCGGCGAGGTCATGCGGTTTGCCTCGATGATCTGCTGACCGACCTTCATCATCTCGATGACGCCGATCATGAGCAGGAGCGACGTGGTCTTGACCATACGCGTAATGAGGTTGATCGCGGCCGGCACGAGGCGGCGGACCGCCTGCGGCACGACGACGTAGCGCAGCGACTGCGAGCGGGTGAGCCCCAGGGCCGCAGCGCTCTCGTACTGGTGGGTCGGCGTGCTCTGCAGGGCGCCGCGCACGAGGTCGCCCATCTCGGCCGTCCCCCAGAAGGTAAAGACGATGATGGCCGAGAACTCCGCCGTGAGGTTGATCCCCAGCGCGCGGGTCGCGCCGAAGAACACGATGTAGAGAAGCGCGAGCTGCGGCATGATGCGCACGATCTCGAGGTAGAGGCGCGAGATGAAGCGCGCGACGGGGTTCTTCCACGTCATGAAGATGCCCAGCAGCACGCCGAGGACGAGCGAGAGCACGACCGAGATGCCGCTGACCTGGACCGCGACCCAGAGGCCCTGCAGCAGGCGCAGCGCGTTCGTTCCCTTGAAGAGAACATCAATCCCCAAAGCATCCATAGCGCAGCCTCCTCTCGATGACGCTGCCCGCGACGCTCACGGGCACGAGGATGAGCAGGTAGAACAGGACGAGCATGGTCAGGCACTCCGTCGTCTTGTAGTAGAGGCCCATGAGGTCCTTCGTCACGAACATGAGGTCCATGAGGCTGATGGCCGAGAAGACGCTCGTCTCCTTGAGAAGGAAGATGATGTTCGCGACGAAGCTCGGGAAGGCAAGCGCGACGGCCTGCGGGAGGATGACGTAGCGGACGGCCTGCATCCGGGTGAGGCCGAGGGCGAGCGAGCTCTCGCGCTGGATCGCGTCGACCGACTCGAAGCCCGAGCGGAACGACTCGGCCATGTACGCCCCGCCGTGGAGCGCCAGGCCAAAGGCACCGCAGGCCTCCGGCGTGATGGAGAAGCCGAATCGCGGCAGGCCGAAGTAGAAGAAGAACAGTTGGATGAGCAGCGGTGTGTTGCGGAAGAGTTCCACGTACGCCCGGCAGAGCTGACGCGCGACCGGTATGCGGAAGTGGATCACGAGCGCGACGGCGAGGCCCAAGACGATGCCGCCGGCGATGCCTGCCCACCCGATGCCCAGCGTGAGCAGCGCCGCGTCCTTGTAGAGCGGGAGGTACCCCGCCATGGCCTGTAGGTCCAAAACAAATCCCCTCATTTGCTTTGCTCGAACGGAAACGTTGGTCGGACTATAAGCCCACCAAAGTGCTAGGAATTCAACATCCTAGGACTCGTAACATAGAAGTCAAGGAACGGAAGCGGCTTTCGGATACCTCGATAACGCGTTATCGAAAACGCTGAAACGCGATGAATCCGCAGGTAGATAGGCTTCTTTGCACCGTTTCACCGTTTTGTAACAGTAATTCCCATTGAAATGCTGGGATTTGAGTGCTTTACTCGTCCCTGCCATCGAAGGAGCCCCAAGAAGGGGCGCGACACCAAGGAGAGAGACCATGGCATCCAGCCTCAACCGCCTGAGCATCGACCGTAGAAACTTCCTCAAATCCGCCCTCGCCGCCGTGACCCTCGCGGGCTCCGTCGCCCTCGGCGGCTGCAGCATCAGCGCCACCTCCGACAACGGCTCGTCCAACGCCGGCTCCAACTCGAGCTCCGCCTCGTCCTCCGGCGCCGGCTACCGCTCCCTCGACGAGATCAAGAACTCCGGCAAGATCACGATCGGCGTCTTCTCGGACAAGAGCCCCTTCGGCTACGTCGACGAGAACGGCGAGTACCAGGGCTACGACGTCGAGCTCGCCCGCCAGATCGGCGAAGACCTGGGCGTCGACGTCGAGTTCGTCTCGACCGAGGCCGCGAACCGCGTCGAGTACCTCGAGACGAACAAGGTCGACCTCATCCTCGCCAACTTCACCGTGACCGACGAGCGCGCCGAGAAGGTCGACTTCGCCGAGCCGTACATGAACGTGGCCCTGGGCGTCGTCTCGCACAAGGACAACGTCGTGACCGACGTCTCCCAGATCGGCAGCCGCACCGTGATCGTCATCTCGGGCACGACGGCCGAGACCTACCTCACCAAGCACAACCCCGAGCTCAAGCTCGAGAAGTACGACACCTACGCCGCGGCCAAGACCGCCTTCGAGAACAACAAGGACGCCGTCTGGGCCAACGACAACACCGAGGTCATCGCCTTCGCCAAGTCCTCCGGTTCCGATGAGTACGTCGTGGGCATCGACGAGCTCGGCGACCTGGACACCATTGCGCCGGCCGTGGCCAAGGGCAACACCGAGCTGCTCGACTGGGTGAACAACGAGCTCTACTCCCTCGGCGCCCAGAACTTCTTCCACTCCGACTACGAGAAGACCCTCGCCGACACCTACGGCACCGACTACGAGAGCACGCTCGTGGTCGAGCCCACGAAGAAGTAATCGCAGCAGAGCGGCAAGGCCTTCGCAATGAAACATAAGGACAGGGCCGGTACGAGAGGCAATCTCGTGCCGGCCCCGTCCTCATGTTTAGAATGGGTGTCGCAAAAGCTCGAGCTGGGAGGCTGCCCATGATCAGGATCGCTTGCGATGTCCACACCCATACGCTGTTCTCGCGACACGCGTACTCGACGCTCGAGGAGGATGTGCGCGCCGCGGCCGACCAGGGGTTCGAGCTGCTCGGCGTCACCGACCACTTCTCCGAGATGCTCTTTGACCGGCAGACGCTGAGGAACTTCCAGTACTTCATCAACATGGGCTGCTGGCCCCGCGAGTGGCACGGCGTGAGGCTGCTGCACGGCTGCGAGGCGGATATCGTGGACGGGGAGGGTCGCCTCTTTGGCTGGGACATCCCGGTCGAGGCGAACATCACGGGCGAGCCGTACAAAGAGGCCTCCACGCTCAAGGACCGCTGCTTCCAGAGCTGCGACTACGTGATCGCGAGCGTGCACCGCAAGGACTTCACGCTCTCGGCGACGCGTGTCCAGAACACGCAGATGTACATCAACGCGCTGCAAGACCCCAAGGTCCTCATCCTAGGACACCTGGGCCGCTCCGGCGTCGAGTTCGAGCTCGACCCGGTTATCGAGGCGGCCCGCGACCTGGGCAAGCTCGTGGAGCTCAACGAATCGAGCCTCGCGGAGCCGGCGAAGGCGAGCAAGTCCCTCATCCCGTGCGAGAAGATCGCGCGCCGCTGCGCCGAGCTCGGCTGCATGGTGTCGTTTGGCAGTGACGCGCATGTGAGCTCCACGATCGCGCGCTGCGCGACCGTCAAGGAGCTGCTCGAGCGCATCGACTTCCCCGAGGAGCTCGTGGCGTGCTCCTTTGCCGAGAAGTTTTTGGATGTGGCGCGTGCTGCCCTACCCGCTTTCACGCTTTAACGCCCGCCGTCGGCTCGCTTTTACCTGTTTCGGGCTCAGCGGGGCTGGCCGTTGAGCACGCTCGGCCCGTTCGTCACACGTTTCCAGAAAAGCAAACACACTCGGGCAGTTCGTCACACGTCAAACTTCCCCTAAAGGATGAAGAGGCCGTTCTTTTCAGAAACCTTATCTGGGCTTTTATGGGTTCCGGTTGTTCGGAGCAACAAATAGGCGTGTGACGAACGGCCCGAGTGTGCTGGAAAAGAGAAAAACGTGTGACGAACGGCTCGAGTGTGCAAAACGCAGGACGAACCCTTGCGCGGTGCTGCCTTACAGCTCGATCGTGAGCGCGACGGGGCAGTGGTCGCTGCCGTAGACGTCCGAGAGGATGCTCGCGTCGCGCACTTGGTCGGCGATGCCGTCGCTCACCAGGAAATAATCGATGCGCCAACCCGCGTTCTTCTCGCGCGCGCGGAAGCGGTAGCTCCACCAGCTGTAGGCACCGGTCTCGTCGGGGTGGAGCAGGCGGAACGTGTCGGTGAAGCCGGCGTCCAAAAGCTTGCCGAAGCTCTCGCGCTCCTCGTCCGAGAAACCTGCGTTGCCGCGGTTGGGGCCAGGGTTCTTCAGGTCGATCTCGTTGTGCGCCACGTTGAAGTCGCCGCAGGTCACCACGGGTTTCGACTCGGCGAGCTCGCAGAGAAACTCGCGATAGCGCGCGTCCCAGGCGAGTCGCTCGTCTATGCGGGCGAGCTCGTTTTTCGCGTTGGGCGTGTAGACGTCGACGAACCAAAACCGGTCGAACTCGAGCGCGCACACGCGGCCCTCGTCATCGGCGGCGGGGGAGCCGATCTTGTGAACGACCTGAAGCGGCGCCTCGCGGGAGAACACCGCCGTGCCGGAATACCCTTTGCGCGCGGCATAGCTCCACGTCTGCGTGTATCCGGGGAGCTCAAGCTCGAGCTGACCCTCCTGGAGCTTCGTCTCCTGCAGGGCGAAGACGTCGGCGTCGAGCGAACGGAAGATCTCCTCGAAGCTCGGGTCCTTCTTCACGACGGCACGCAGGCCGTTGACGTTCCAGGACACGAAACGCAGCTCTTGGCGGGTCTGGGGCATGGGTTCTCCGTTCGGCATCGGTCGGCAAGAAGCACACCGGCCTAGTGTAGCGCGCACAAAAAAGAGGCGCGCCGCGGGAACGGTCGCGCCTCAGGGCTACTCGATGGTGATGTACCCGTCCCAACCGGGCTCGGCCTCCGGGCCGGCGTCGCGCTCGCCGAAGACGAACTTGCGGATGCGCGGGATCTCGCGGATGGCCTGCCTGCGCCCGAGCTCGTAGGACGCCTCGAGCTTCACCTGGCTCACGGTCCCGCTCGAGACGATCATGTCGTCGGGGTAGATGATGAGGCAGCGGCCCTCCGCCGCGAGCGCCTCCACGCGGTCGAGCTCGGCGTTGTACCGCTCCCACCTGGTCAAAAGCGCGTTTCTCATGTACGGGTGATCGGCCGCGAGCTTCTTGTAGACGGCCGCCTCGGCGCGCGTGGGCTCCTGCTTGCGGTACCCCTTCGGGCGCGTGGCGAGAAAAACGAACTTGTCGTACCCGTCCGCCTCGGCCATGCACACGGGGATGCCCGCGCCCTCGCCGAGGCCCCCGTCGTACAGGACCCTGCCGTCGACGGGCCTCGGGATCATGGCGCCGGGCAGCGTCGAGCTCGCGCGCACGACGTCCATGAGACGCTCGACGTCGGGCATGTCCTCGCGCCCAAAGCGCACGGTGCGCCCCGTGTCGCGGTCGAAGGCCTGGACGCGCAGCTTCGCCGGGTTGGCGCAGAACGTCTCCCAATCGAAGGGGAGCCGCCCCGTCTCGACGGCCCCTTCGTAGAGGTCGTCCGCGTTGAAGTACCCGTTGCCGCGCACGAGCGATCCAAAGCCCACGCTGCCGCGTACCCAGTTGACGTCGGCGAACGCGAGCCGCGTGCGCTCCTGGTCGCGCGTGAGGTAGTCGACGGTGTTGCTCGCGCCGGCGCTCAGCCCGCACACGTAGTCGAAGTAGATGTGGTTCTGCAGCAGCGCGTTCGCGATCGCCGCCGTGTACCCGGCACGGTACCCGCCGCCCTCGAAGACGAGCGCGCAGTCGTGCACATTGTTCCGGAGCGTCTCCATGTGGTTCGCCTTTCGAACTCGAGTCAATAATCCGCTTTTACCCAAACGCCGCGCTGAGCGGCCTATACTTCAGAAAAACTCAACGAGGAGGCAAGCATGTCGCGCACCATCACCGATCCCCAGGAAGCCGCCGCGGCCCTCAAGAAGCTCGTCGACGAGGCGGGAAGCGTCGTCTTCTTCGGCGGGGCGGGCGTCTCGACGGCGAGCGGGATCCCGGATTTCCGCAGCGAGGACGGCCTGTACCACCAGCACTTCGACTACCCGCCCGAGACCATGCTCAGCCACGGCTTCTACGAGGCCCACACCCGCGAGTTCTTCGACTTCTACCGCGAGCGCATGATCGCCCTCGGCGCCAAGCCCAACCAGGCCCACAAGAAGCTCGCCGAGCTCGAGGCCGAAGGCAAGCTCACGGCCGTCGTCACGCAGAACATCGACGGCCTCCACCAGGCCGCCGGCAGCAAGAAGGTCTACGAGCTGCACGGCTCCGTCCACCGCAACGTCTGCCGCAAGTGCGGCGCGACCTACTCGGCCGAGTGGGTCCTGGGCACCGAGGGCGTGCCCACCTGCCCTAACTGCGGCGGGCAGATCAAGCCCGACGTGGTCCTGTACGGCGAGAGCCTCGACGGCGACACGCTCGAGGGTGCGGCCCGCGCAATCGCCTCCTGCGACCTGCTGATCATCGGCGGGACGTCGCTCGTGGTCTACCCCGCGGCCGGGCTCGTCCAGTATTTCCGCGGATCCAAGCTCGCGGTGGTGAACCTCCAGCCCACCCCGCAGGACTCCGCCGCCGACCTCGTGTGCGCCTGCGACATCGCGAAGGCGTTCGACTTCTAGGCCCCCCGCCCGTCCGCTTGCGTGCTTCTTGGCAAGAAAACCGCCGCCCCTCGGCCCGCGGGTACAATGGGGTGTGCTCGAACCTGTTCGCGAGAAGGGACGCCCATGCTCAGAGAGAACCATGCCGTTTGGCGCTGCGGGAAACACGAGATCAGCCTCGCGCGCCCCCGCATCATGGGCATCCTCAACGTGACGCCGGACTCCTTCTCGGACGGGGGAGAGAACCTCGACGCCGACGCCGCCGTCGCGCACGGCCTCGCGATGCTCGACGAGGGCGCCGACATCATCGACGTGGGCGGCGAGTCCACGCGCCCCGGGCACCGCCCCGTGAGCCCCGAGGAGGAGGTGCGCCGCATCCTTCCCGTGGTGAAGGGCCTTGTCGCCGAGGGCGCCGTGGTGAGCATCGACACCCGCCACGCCGAGGTCGCGCGGATGTGCCTGCGCCTGGGCGCGTCGATCATCAACGACGTGACCGGCTTCACCGACCCCGCGATGGTCGAGGCCGCCGCCCAGTCCGATTGCGGCTGCATTGTCATGCACTGGGACCACGGCGGCCTGGGGACGCCCGGCACCCGCAAGCAGGTCGTCCTCGACGACTCGCGCCCCGCGCGTCCGGGTGCCGCGGCGAACCGCGCCATCGTCTCCCAGCACCGCTTCACCCTGCCCGAGCAGGCGCCCATCATGCGCCAGATCATGGGTTTTCTCGGCGACCAGGCGCGCACGCTCATGCGCGCCGGCGTGGAGCACGACCGCATCTGCATCGACCCGGGCCCCGGCTTCGACAAGCTCGCCGATGAGGACGTGGTCATCCAGCGCTCGACCCGCTCCATGGTCTCCATGGGCTACCCGCTGTGCTGCGCCGTGAGCCGCAAGCGCTTCGTGGGCGCTGTCTCGGGCGTGGCCGACGCCGCCGCGCGCGACGCCGCGACGCAGGGCATTTGCATCTCCGCGGTGGCAAACGGCGCCCGTATCCTGCGCGTCCACGACGTCGCGGGTTGCGCGCAGGCCGTCAACTCCTACTGGGCCGTCGCGCAGAAGGACCCGCGCCAGGGCTTCGTGAGCCTGGGGTCGAACGTGGGCGAGCCCGTGGCCAACCTCACGCGCGCCGTCCAGATGATCGACCAGATCCCCCTCACCTGCGTGGCGAACGTGAGCCGCGCCTACGAGACCGAGCCCGCCTACGGCATCGCCATGCCCGTCATCAACTGCGTGGCCGAGATCCGCACCGAGCTCCACCCGCTCGTCCTCATGGGCCAGCTCGCCCAGATCGAGGAGCGCATGGGCCGCAAGCGCGACCCGGAGCAGGACCCGCGCAAGCCCGGCCACCTGCCGCGCACCATCGACTGCGACCTCATGTGGGTCGAGGGCGAGTCCCATGCCGGTGCCAGGCTCACGCTCCCGCACCCGCGCTTGGGCGAGCGCGATTACGTCGTCCTGCCCATGGAGGACCTCATGCACAACCCCGAGCGCTTCCTCGAGCACGCGGGCGTGAAGGTACTCCCGCGCGACCAGCGCGTGGGAGCCGTGACGGCCGACCTCGGACCCATCGACTGGGCCTGATCAAATTTGGGGACAGGTTCGTTTTTTACTCAAAATGAACGATTTGAACAATTCAGGAACAGCATAAGAGGAGAAGACACGCGTGAACGATATCGTTGACCTTGCCCGCAACGGCGCCCCGGCTGGCAAGAAGAACGTGCAGCTCGACGGCGATGCGCTGCTCGTGGAAGTGGTGTGCCGCCCCGCCGTGGCGATGCCGTTCCTCACCGGCGTGCCCTACGCGGCCGCGTTGGGCGTGGCCGACGCGCTCGAGGCGCGCGGGGCCGAGGGCATCGGGATCGCGTGGCCGCACGACGTCTGCGGCGCGGACGGCCTTGCCGCGACGGTGCGGACGACGGCGGGCTTCGGCGAGGGCATGTTCGTCGTGTGCCACGTGGCGATCCCGCACGTGGACGCCACGGAGGCGGACGGGCTTGCCGAGAAGGTCGCCGAGGGCGTGCTTGCCCGCGTCGACGCATGGGCCGCGCGGATCGCCCGGGCCGAGAAGGCCGCGACCCCGCTTGGCCCCGTGCTGAACGAGCTCTTCGACCGCACGCCGCTCATGGGGAAGGCGGTCGAGGTCGTCTACCCCAACGGCAACGTCGCCCTGGCCGGGACCCTCGCGGGCATGGACGTGTGGGGCCGCGCCACGGTCAAGGACGGCGCCGGCCGCGAGCACGAGTTCGCCCCCGAGCAGGCGCGTATCCGGGCCGCACGCTAGGCCTCGACGGACCGACCTCGCCGCGACGACCGGGCGGACAGGCCGCTTACCTCGCGTTCTTCCGCAGCCAGATGTCGCGGATGCCGCGCAGCGTGAGGTCGGGGTCGATCGCGTCGAAGAGGTCGGTCGCCGCGCTCACGGTGCGCGCGAGCCCGCCCGTGCCCACGACCTTGGCGCCCCCGATGCCGAGCTCGGCCTTCATGCGCGCCACGAGGCCCTCGGCCTGCGCGGCCGCGCCTATGACGAGGCCGGACTGCATGGCCGTCTCGGTCGTGTCGCCGAGCGCGTGGGCCGGCGCCTCCACGGGGATCGTCGCGAGCTTGGCCGCCCGGGCAAAGAGCGCGTTCGCGCTGAGGATGAGCCCGGGCCCGATGGCGCCGCCGCGGTAGGCGCCCGCGGCGTCGACCACGTCGATGTTCGTCGCGGTGCCGAAGTCGACCACGATCACGGGCGCGCCGTAGGTCTTCTCGGCGGCCACCGCGTTCGCGATGCGGTCGGCGCCCACGGCGCGCGGGTTGGGCATGTTCACGGCGATGCCGCAGTCCTCGCCGGCCGCGATCAGCAACGGCTCCTTTCCCAGGAGCACCTCGAGGCAGCGGGTCCAGGCGCGCGTGATCGCCGGGACGACGCTCGCCACCGCGGCG
The DNA here is from genome assembly GCA_002440065.1 of Atopobium sp. UBA6362. Taxonomy (GTDB): domain Bacteria; phylum Actinomycetota; class Coriobacteriia; order Coriobacteriales; family Atopobiaceae; genus Paratractidigestivibacter. The sequence goes on from DJRK01000006.1 coordinate 15,382, forward strand.
TCCTCGACGCTCGCGAGGTCGAGGCCGTCCTTCTTGAAGTACACGAAGAGGCGGGCGTGCAGGACGTCGGAGGTGTCGTTGGCGTCGCTCTCCATGCGCCAGCCGTGCACGAGGCCGCCTTCCGCGTCAAAGAGGCCCAGCGTGGTGTGCGTGTTTCCCACGTCGACGGCTAGGAACATATGCGACCTCCGGTCTCGCGAATCTTTGTATAAGTGAGTATGGTGCGGCCTGCGGGGCCGTCCGGCGCCAAGAAGCTCGTTTGCGCCGTTTTCCGCCCCATTCCACACGTCATTTACACACGCCGCGGCCGGGCAATCTGTTAGAATCGAACAGCTTGACTGTCCTGGAGACCCAGGACGAAACCCCTGCCCTGGTCGGTACCAGGGCCGACGAACAGGAGTCCTGCTATGAAGCAAGGTATCCACCCTAATTACGTGGAGTGCACGGTTCGCTGCACCTGCGGCAACACTTGGGTCACCCGCGCCACCAAGTCCGAGATGACCGTGGACCTGTGCGACAAGTGCCACCCGTTCTACACCGGCCAGCAGAAGCTCGTCGACACCGGCGGCCGCGTCCAGCGCTTCGCCGACAAGTTCGGCGGCGCCGCTGCTGCCCAGCTCAAGAAGGCCGAGGAGGCCAAGGCTGCCCGCGCCGCCAAGGCTGCTGAGGCCGAGGCCGCCCGCAAGGCCGCTGCCGAGGCCAAGGCTGCCGCCAAGGCCGCCCGTGCCGCCGAGTACGCCAAGAAGGCCGAGGCCGAGGCTGCGAAGGCCGCCGCTGAGGCCGCCAAGGCCGCTGCCGAGGCTCCCGTCGCCGAGGAGGCTCCTGCCGCCGAGGCCGAGACCGAGGCTGCCGCCGAGTAGGCCCGTCTCGCATAACCGAGCGAAGGAAACCCCGCGATCGCACTGGTCGCGGGGTTTCTTTGTGTGGCGGGTCGTTGTTTCGCTCCCGACCTCGCGCCCGCCCGCCGCCTGCACGGCGACGAACAAGCGCGAGGTCACGGCCCTATTGCTGCCTGCGCATCACGTACGTATCGCGGTACGTGAGCGTCTCCGACGTGGGGAAGAAGAGGAACGAGCCCTCGTGCACGTAGGTCGTCTGCACCACGGCGAGGACGGACGAGGGGTCGGTCGCCGTGCCGAACTGCAGCGTGACCGACACGTTGCCGCCCGCTTGGTCGGGTAGCTGCGCCGAGAAGGCCAGGTCGCTGCCGTTCGAGCCGCCGGGGACGAGCTCTGCCGTGAGCGCGGCGCCTGAGATATCGGCGTCCCCTTCACAGCTCTGCGAGTCTTTCTGCGGGTTCGCGTGGAAGTGCGCGACGCCCGAGACGGTGCCGACGAGCCGCGCGCCGGTGCCCTGCGCGTCGCTTGAGCCTTCCTGGCCCGTTATCTCGACCGTGAGCGGCGCGTTCGTTCCGGCGAGGCATTTCGCGCCGTCGGTCTCCTGCGACTGGAACGTCCCGGTCCACGTACCCGCAAGGGGCGCGAAGCTGCGCGTCTTTGCGTCCGCGGGCACGTCCGTCTCCACGATCTCCCACAGGCCGTTCACCGGGCGGAAGGCGAACTTCACGCCGATCTGGCAGGAGTACTCGTCGTAGATCCCGGCCTTCTTGCAGGAGAGCACAAGCGAGTCTGTCTGGCTCTCAGTATCAAAGTCGGAACTAACGACCTCGAAGTCGCCGCCTGCGTAGATGCCGACGAGGCTCTTCTCGCCCACGCCGTCGTCCGACGCCCCGCTTCCGTCGCCGGAGGCGTGGAGCGACTGCTCGGCGCGCTCGAGAAGGGCGGCGGAATTCGCCTTCACCGCGTCCTCGTCCACGCCTTCCCGGGCCTCGAAGGCGGCGTTCGCGTCCATCTCGCCGCCGATCGCCGTCCACATCCCCGCGACCTTGGCGTAGCCGAGCGTCGCCGTCTTCGTCGCGCGGACCGAGCCGTTCTCAAAGGTCACGCTGACCTCGGCCTGCGCGTAGCCCGACGCCCCGAACTGCGCCGCCGAGGGATCGATGGCTGACTGCGTCTTGCGCACCGAGAGCACCTTGACGTCGCCGACCTCGAGCTCGGCGTCGTCGCCCCACTTGCCGCCGCTGTAGTCCGGCGCGCCCACGCGCGTGCGGGCGTCGGCCGCCACGACGTCGTCTGCGGGCACGCTGCCGGCGTGGATGCCGGCGACGGTCAGCAGGGCGACGAGGGCGACCACGAGCGCGGCGACCACCGCGACGGGTCGCTTGTGGCTGGCAAGAAAACCGCGGGCCTTCGCGGCCACCTGTGCCACGCGTCCCTGCGGCGCGCGCTTCTCGACGACCTGGGTCTCGGTGAGGTCGGGCGTCGGCCGCACGGCGGTCGCGTCCTGGGCGGCGGCTTCGGCCGTTTCCGCCGCGTCGGCGCCCGCGTCGGATGCGTTGGGCTCCGCCGTATCTGCCTCGGATCCCGCCTCGGCCGTATCCGTCTCCGGCTCCGGCGCGCCCGGCTCCTCTGCACCCGCATCAACGTCCGTCTTGGCCGCGGCCATATCCGTCGCAATCTGCCCGTCCTTCTCAGCGTCGCCGGGCTCGTGCGCGGGCCCCAGCCCCTCGCGTATCTCTGTGTCCATGCCACTCCCATCTGTTCTCCGCCTAGTTTCTCACACGAGCTGCCCCGCGATGCCTGTGCTACCCATCTCGTTTGTCCGCATCTTGGCCCATACAAAAGAGCCGCTTTGCCAAACACGAAGACATGCATATGCTGTACATGAAATTGCGCAAAACAATGTACAAGCCGTACACGAAAATACGTAAAATCATGTACAGAATACGCATGAAAAACGAGGAGCAACCATGAAGGGCCAGGCAGCGAAGCCGCTCAAGCGCAAGTTTTCCAAGACAATCGAGGACTGGTTCAAGAACGACGACGAGCATCCGCTCCTTGTGACGGGCGCGCGTCGGACGGGCAAGACGTACCTTCTGGACCAAATGGGCAAAAACCTTGCTGGCGACCAGTTCCTCCGCCTTGACTTTCAGACGGATCTTGCGGCCGTCGAGCGCATCTTCGACGGTCCCACGGACGACGTCGACGGAATCGTCAGGCGCCTTTCCGAGTACAAGGGTGTGGACGGCCTCGATCCATCCAAGGCACTGCTCTTCTTCGATGAGGTGCAGCTCGACGAGCGGGCCCTCAACTCGCTTAGGTTCTTTGCCGGCTCGCGTTGGCGCGTCGCGGCAAGCGGCAGCCTTCTCGGTGTGACGACGCGGCAGCGCAGGCTCCCGTTTCCCTCCGGTGTCCGCCAGGCCACGCTTCTTCCCATGGACTTTGAGGAATTCCTTTGGGCGCTCGGGGAGGATGCCATGGCACGGGCGATCCGGGAGCACGCCTCCACGTTCGAGCCTTACGTGCTGCACGAGCGTGCGCTCGACCTTTATCATCGCTACCTCATAGTCGGTGGCATGCCGTTACCTGCCCGGCAGTATCGCGATACCTGCTCGCTCGATGCCGCAGCAGAGGAAATCGCCGAGATCGAGTCGACCTACACGGCGGACATGACCGACGTCGACAACGGCATCAGCGGCCTCTCTGCCAAGAGGATCTGGGACAGCCTTCCCAAGCAGCTCCTTCGCGCGTCTACCAAGAAGTTCAAGTACTCCGAGGTCGTGCGAGGTGGACGCCGCGCGCGTCTTCTCGAGCCCCTCGAGTGGCTTTCGGCGGCGGGCATCGTGAGCATCAACGACCTCACGCGCGACGTGCAGGCACCTCTTGCGCCCTACAACGATGAAGAGGGCAGTTTCTTCAAGGTCTACGTGGCGGACACGGGCGTCATGTTCAGCAAGTTCGGCATCTCTCCGAACCTGTTTCTCAACCCTGAGCTCCAGGCGGCGCTCTCCTCGGATTTCAGGGGCGCGTTGACCGAGAACTACGTGATGCAGGCCCTCAAGGCCGCGGGACTCAAGACCTACTACTGGATGCCCGAGGACAACGGCCGGCGCGGCGAAATCGACTTCGTTTACCAGACTCGGCGGGCGGAGGTCATCCCCGTCGAGGTCAAGTCCGCCCGCAACGTGAGCGCCAAGACGTTCTCGCGCTTCATGGGGGAAGGCCACGCACCGTTCGGCGTGCGACTCTCCGAGAACGAGTTTGGCTGCACAAGGCTCGAGAACGGTGCGGAGCTCAGGAGCCTCCCGCTCTACGCGGCGTTCTGTATGGATGCGTGCGCCTAGGGGGCCAGGACGCCGGATGTATCTACCGTGCCTCCACAACCGCCCCAGTCGCGAGGCCATCGCGGCCTTCCCGCGTTATGATAGAAAAGAATGTGCGAAAGGGGATTTACCTATGTATCTGAGGAACGACAAGCTCTAGCTGCCTTGTTTGCCGCGCTGCGCCACCGTTGCGGTTGCGCCGCGCCATGCCTCATCCCCGTCAATTCGCCCGGTGGCGCCGCGTCGCGCCGCCCTCCCACAACAAGGAGTTCCCACATGCCAGAGAAGCTCGAAAAGATCATCGCCGCCTACAAGGAGCTTGAGGCCAAGCTCGTCGACCCTGCCGTCGTCTCCGACCCCAAGGAGTACGCGCGCCTGGCCAAGGAGCACGCCGGCCAGGCCGAGCTCGTGGCCAAGGCCAAGGAGTACCTGGGCGCCCTCGACGACATCGAGGCCGCCAAGGAGATGCTCCACGAGGCCTCCGACGCCGACGAGAAGGCCATGCTCCAGGACGACATCGCCGCGAACGAGGAGAAGCTCCCCGCGCTCGAGGACGACATCAAGTTCCTTCTCATCCCGACCGACCCCAACGACGACAAGGACACCATCGTCGAGATCCGCGCCGGCGTGGGCGGCGACGAGGCCGCCATCTTTGCCGGCGACCTGTACAAGATGTATGAGCGCTTTGCCGCGTCCAAGGGCTGGAAGATCCAGCTCCTCTCGTCCTCGCCGTCCGAGGCCGGCGGCTTCAAGACCATCGAGTTCAAGGTCCTGGGCGAGAAGGTCTACTCCGTCCTCAAGTACGAGTCCGGCGTCCACCGCGTCCAGCGCGTCCCCAAGACCGAGAGCCAGGGCCGCATCCAGACCTCGACCGCCACGGTCGCCGTCCTGCCCGAGGCCGACGAGATCGACATCCACATCGAGCAGTCCGACCTGCGCATCGACACCTACTGCGCGTCGGGCCCCGGCGGCCAGTGCGTCAACACGACCTACTCCGCCGTGCGCATCACGCACCTGCCCACGAACACCGTGGTCCAGTCGCAGGACCAGCGCTCGCAGATCCAGAACCGCGAGGTCTGCATGCAGATGCTGCGCGCCCGCCTCTACGAGATGGAGCTCGAGAAGCAGCAGGCCGAGCAGGGCGCCGAGCGCCTCTCGCAGATCGGCCACGGCAACCGCTCCGAGAAGATCCGCACGTATAACCAGCCGCAGGACCGCGTGACCGACCACCGCATCGGGTTCAACAGCACCTACAACGGGGTCCTTCTGGGCAGCAACCTCTCCGACGTCATCGAGGCGCTCGCCGCCGCCGAGCGCGCCGAGAAGCTCGCCCAGACCGTCTAATGCCGCCCGCGTCGGATGCGGGTCGGGTAGTTCCTTAACAGTTGGCGGGTGCCGCAGGGCGCCCGCTTTTTCACGGCTCTAGGAGGCCATCTATGGAGGGCAACAAGGTCGAGGAATTCGAGCTCGGCGAGCCGGTGCTCGTGTGCCGCTGGCGCCTCGCGGGCGGAAAGCTCCCCCTCGAGAACCGCCACCTGCGCGCGCTTTCCCGTCGCGTCGTGCTGGGCCGCGCCGTCACGCCCCAGCTTGTGGGCTGGGCGAAGCAGCACATCGAGTGGACGCTGCAGGACGGCTCCGCCGAGAACCCCGACGGCGTGCTCATGCTCGTCATGGATGCCGAGGGCCGCGCGGCGATGAGCGTGGGCCCTTATGCCCCTCTTGCGAATGAGGGCCAGGTTGATGGCGGCGTGCCTGTCGAGAAGCTCGCAGAGCGCGCCGCCGCGTCCGAGCGCGAGGCGACCGAGGCCGGCATCGCGCCCGAGACGCTCTGGGCGGCAGGCCCCGACGGCGCCCTCGTCGCCGGTTTCGCCGAGGATGCGCCCAAGTCCGGCGCCGCGAGCCTCGTCGCCGACCTCGCCGCGACCTTTGGCATGAAGGTCCGCTACGAGGACGACCTCGCGAGCAGGGCCGCCGCGGGCGCGGAGGGGCTCGGCGAGGTCTTCTTGGTGAGCGATGAGCACGGCATCGTGCCCGCTGCGGATGCGAAGGGAGAGACGGGCGCTCGATTCGCGTCCGCCTACGCGAAGCTCCTCGACGCCACGCGCGACGCGCGGTAAGGCTACTTCGCCGCGGTGAAGCTCCAGGCGGCGCCCGCCTCGCCGCACACGAGGGAGAGGTCCCAGCTCTTCTGGCTGTTGACCCAGCTGTTCGAGTCGTGTACCACGACCTGGCCCGACTCGTCGAGCTTCTCGAGCACGATGAAGTGGCCCACGCTCGTGAACGTGCCCGGGTTCATCACGCAGATGACGGGGCGCCCGGACTGGAGCTCGGCTTTGACCGTGGCGACGGAGGTCGAGACCTGCTTGCCCGTGAGGCCGAGCTGCGCCGCCCCTTGCGTCATGAGCGACCAAGAAGTCCCCTGCGCGTCGGCGGCGTAGCCGTTCTTCTCGGCAAAGGACGCCATACCCGCCGGGTCGAGGTCCGTCTTGCCTGTGAGGGCGATGTAGACCATGTCGAGCGCGGTGGGGCCGCAGCCGTAGTGGCGCAGGCGCCCGCCGCTGTACGTGTCATAGGACCACTGCGGGTCGGTCTGGTAGAGGTAGGGCATCTGGCCGAGCGTCCATTGGTCGGCGGGTGTGCTGGCGGGCTCTACCAGGGTCTTCGCGTCGTCGACCACGCCCGCGGTGAGCGCCTGGGCCGTTTGCTGGGCGCTCGCGAGCGCGGCGGCGGAGTCCTTCTCGGCCTGCTCGCGCGCGGTGCAGCCGCGCACCTGCGCCACCGCGACGGCGATTGCTGCCGCGGCGAGGACGGTGAGCGTGGCCTTCGCGTGGTCCCTGCAGAACGGGACGAGCCAGCGAAGAAAAGCGACGAGCCCGCGGGCCAGCGCCCCGAGCACGCGAAAAGCCGTGTGCAGGACCGTGCGCACGGCCGTGACGACGAGATGGGCGACGAGCTGGGCGTCGGAAGGGCGACGGCTTGCCCCCGACCTGCGGGAATCCCGTCTCGCCTCGGTGCGCGCCGGGCCTGTGGCAGCGCTTCTGCGCGCAGACGAGCTCGTCGCCGCGCGCGGATGCCCGAGGCTCCCGGGCCCAAAGTCGCCGCGGTAGTCGCCCATGCCCCTCCTCCTCTCGTCGCCTCAATTTGGGGTCGGATACCAATTTAAACTAGTATCCGACCCCAAATTGCTATTTCCAAGTAAGAGATGGTAGAATATCACCCACAGCCGCGACTGCGGCCGTTCTTTCTCAACCGAATGGTGGCAGCCCTCCATTCCATCTCGTGGGGGTGACTGGTTTCGACAGGGTGGGCCTGAGATGGGCAGCAGGCCGTGGTCTCCTCGCCACGTAAAACAGGGGAACCGTCAAATTGAATTGACGACACTTATTCTTATGAGCCTCTGGCTCTCGCTGCTTAATTAAATAGCGGCGCGTCAATGCGGGGATCGCTCCCGTTCCCGCGGCGACGTCATTTGAGGGAGATGCACGCTTGGACGTAGCCGGTATGCCAAGCGCCAAGACCGAACCGGCTGGGTCGCCAAGCGCGGGTTACCGGGTGCGCGGCGGCCGAGACCTAACCGGCGACTGAGCCTGGAGACACCTGTCAGGGGCTTGCTTTGGACCGGAGTTCGATTCTCCGCACCTCCACCAGAAGAGGAAGCGT
>DJRK01000099.1:0-1133 GCA_002440065.1 Atopobium sp. UBA6362
GGAATAACCGTTCCGTTGCGGCCGGGAGGCGGGTCAGCACGTTATGTACCGGGCCAATCAGCCCCTAATCTATTCACGGAGACCCTCGCCGTTGCGTATAATGCCGAACTAAACACCAGCTATCGGACGTGCTGCCGCAACGGAACGGTTATTCCGTTGCACCGTTTGGCGCCCCATCCCGACCAAAAGCCCCAGGCTCGCGACCTGGCGGCGCACGAACGCCTCGTTCGAGTTCAGGTAAATCCTCGTGGTCTCGACACATGAGTGGCCCAGAATACTGGAGAGCGTGTCGATGTCCCGGAACTTCGTGTAGTAGATCGTCGCGAAGAGGTGCCTGAGGTTGTGCGGGAAGATTTTCTCGGCCTGCACGTGCGCGGCGCGCGCCCAGCGCTTGAGTCGGCGCCAAACCACCGAGCGGTGGATGGGATGGCCAGCGCGAGAGATGAATATTGCTCCCGTTTTTATCCGTCTGCGGCGGGCAAAGCCCATCAAACGTTTACAGAGCGCCGGCGGAAGATGCACGAGCCGAGAAGACCCTTTGTTCACGACGCGCATCAGGCGGCGTCGCACCGCGTCCACCGTGACGGATGCGAGCTCGCTCACGCGGATGCCCGTCGAGCAGAGCGTCTCGGCAAGAAGCGCGGACTCCTCGTCGCCCTGCGCCCGCGCGGCGCGAACGAGCCGCCTGTACTCCTCGATGGAAAGCTCCTTGCGGGCGGAAGCGACGCCTTTGTGGATGCGAAGTTGGCGAAGACGCAGGTCGGCGTGGCCGCAGAAAGAAAAGTAGCCGTTGAGCGCAGCGACGACCGTGTTGACCGTCGCCGGGGCGAACTGCGCCGCGAGCTTCTTTCTGTACAGGACCGCGGACTCAAGGTCGAGCTCGCGATCGTTCTCCGCGAGGAACTCGAGAAACCCGCGCGCGGCCCGCACGTACTTCTCGATGGTCGCCGGCGCGGCCTCGCGGAGCCAGAGGTGTCTCTCCCACTCCTCCAGCGATTTTGTTGCCATGGTCGTCCCGCCCCTTCGCGTCGATGTTCCGATTGAGGGGCCGACCCTAGCACATGACAAAATTTGGGGACAGGTTCATTAATTACTCATTTGAACACTTTTGGGGACAGGTTCGTTTTTTACTC
>DJRK01000099.1:1148-13008 GCA_002440065.1 Atopobium sp. UBA6362
CCTGTCCCCAAAAGTTGTCAGCGGTGGAGCCACATGTGGTCGAGGGGGCCGGAGCCACGGCCGAGGTCGAGACCCGCGCGAAGACACCCGGTCAGATACTCCTTCGCGGCCAGGACCGCCTCGCCCAGGTCGAGGCCGCGCGCCAGGCCGCACGCGATGGCGGACGAGAGCGTGCAGCCCGTGCCGTGGGTGTTCGGGTTGTCCACGCGCTCGCCGCGAAACCATCGCACGTCCCCCTCCGGCACGGCAAGCACGTCGTTCGCATCGTGCGAACCGTGGCCGCCCTTGACCAGGAACGCGCAGCGGAACCGCTCGGAGAGGACCCGGGCAGCACGCTCGGCCTCCTTCTCGGACGCGATTCGCGGGTCCTTCTCGCCAGCCAGGCAAAGAAGGGCCTCGGCCTCGGGAATGTTCGGCGTCACGACGCTCGCCAGGCAAAAGAGCTCGCGTGTCTCGACCGAAACGGCGTCGTCGCCCGCGAGCGCGGCACCGCTCGTCGCGACCATGACCGGGTCGACGACGATGTTGCGGGCGCCATGGGCGCGAAGCCGCTTCGCGACCGTGCGGGCAACGTCGCCGGACGGGACCATCCCGACCTTCACGGCGTCGGGCACGATGTCGTCGAACACGACGTCTATCTGGGCGGCGACCATCTGCGGCTCCGTCGCCGCAACCGCCGAGACGCCTGTCGTGTTCTGCGCGGTGAGCGCCGTCACCGCGGTCTGCGCGAAGAGACCCATCGCCTCGATCGTCTTTATGTCCGCCTGAATGCCGGCGCCGCCGGACGAGTCGGACCCGGCGACGCTCAGAACGGACCTCGGCATGCTCACTCCGGCACCACCTTGCGGAGCTCCGCCACGAGTCCCGCCGCAGCCGCACGGCAATCGTCGGCAGCAAAAATCGCCGAGACAACCGCCCCGCCGTCGACCCCCGAGCCCGCGAGCTCATGGGCCGTCGAGGCGTCCACTCCGCCGATGCCCACAACCGGGATGGACACCGCGTCGCAAATGCGCCGCAGCTCATCCATGGTGACGTCGACGGCATCGGGCTTGGTCGGCGTGGGGTGCAGGGCGCCCACGCCGAGGTAGTCGGCACCGGCGGCCTCGGCCGCGAGGGCCTCCTCCACCGTCTGCGCGCTCACGCCCACGATGGCGTCCTCGCCCAGGATGCGCCGCGCCTCGGCGCAGGCCATGTCGGACTGGCCCACGTGGACGCCGTCCGCGCCCACCTCGGCCGCAAGGGCCACGTCGTCGTCGATCACGAAGGGAACGCCCGTCTCGGCGCACACGGCCTTGAGCTCGCGGGCGAGGGCGAGCGACTCGTCGTGCCCGGTGTGCTTCTCGCGGAGCTGCACGAAGGTCGCGCCGCCCGCGACGGCGTCGCGCACGCAATCCGCGAGCCTGCGGCCGCGCAGCCATGCGCGGTCGGTCACGGCGTACAGGAGCATGGACCGGCGGATGTCCTCGGCGCTCCAGCGGCCGCGGGCGCGGGGCACGGTCTTCTTTGCGACCGTGACCTGCCGCTCGTTTGAATCACACGACACGCGCCCGCACTCCCCCATTACGCGACCTTCTCTACCAGCGCGCCCGCGGCAAGCTGCTCGGGCGTCATGTTGTAGAGCGCATCGAGAAGATAGGTGCGGAAGCTGCCGTTGCCGTCGAGCTCGCCCATGCGCGAAGCGGCGACCTGGCCGGCGAGGCCCATGGCGGACACGGCGGCCACCGCGGCCTCGAGCGCGTCCGCGTGCGCGACGAGGAACGCCGGCGTGATGGCGGAGAGCATGCAGCCGGTGCCCGTGACCTTGCCCATGACGGCCACGCCGTTGCGGACGGCGTAGGCGGAGTCGGCGTCGGCGATGAGGTCGATCGCGCCGGTAACGGCCACGACACAGCCGGCCTTGGCCGCGAGCGAGCGCACGAAGGCGGCGGAATCGGCGAGGTTCTCGTCGGTCACCGCGTCGTCGGGGTTCGCGTCGACGCCGCGCGTGGCGGCAGCGGCGCCGGCGACGGCCTTGACCTCGCTCATGTTGCCGCGCAGGACCGTGACCGGCAGCTCGTCAAGAAGGTCGCTCGCGGTGCCCGTGCGCAGGTCGGAGGCGCCGGCGCCCACGGGATCCAGGAGGATCTTGTGGCCGAGCTCGCCCGCGACCTTGCCCGCGGCGTGCATGCCCGCGATGGAGCGGCTGTTCAGCGTGCCGATGTTCAGGTCCAGGCCGCCGCAGATGCGCGTGATCTGCGCCGCGTCGTCGGGCTCGTCGCTCATGATCGGGCTCCCGCCGATGCCGAGAAGCGCGTTCGCGCAATCGTTGACGGTCACGTAGTTGGTGATGCAGTGCACGAGCGGGCACGTCGCGCGGACCTGCTCGAGAGCCTCGCCTACGAAATCAAAGTTCGACATTATTTCTCGTCCTCTCCCAGGTCGATGGTCAAGCCTTCCATGATGCGGTTCACGGTGCGGGCGGCGCACATCTTGCCGCACATCGTGCAGGTGCCGTCCTCCGAGGGCGGGGCCTGGGCAAGGATCTCCTGGGCGCGCTCGGGGTCGAGGGCACACTCCCACATACCGTCCCAGTCCACGCGGCGACGGGCGGCGCTCATCTTGTTGTCGACGTCGCGGGCATGGGGCACGCCCTTGGCGATGTCGGCCGCGTGCGCGGCGATGCGCGTGGCGACGAGGCCCTCGCGCACGTCGTTCACGTCGGGGAGCTTGAGGTGCTCGGCGGGCGTGACGTAGCAGAGCCAGTCGGCGCCGGAGCTTGCGGCGACCGCGCCGCCGATGGCCGCGGTGATGTGGTCGTAGCCGGGGGCGATGTCGGTCACGAGGGGCCCGAGGACGTAGAACGGAGCGTCGTGGCACAGGCGCTTCTCGAGCTTCATGTTTGCCGCGACCTCGTCGAGGGCCATGTGGCCCGGCCCCTCGACGACCACCTGGACACCGGCGTCCCAGGCGCGCTTGGTGAGCTTTCCCAGCTCGATGAGCTCGGCGACCTCCGAGGCGTCCGTCGCGTCGTAGGTGGAGCCGCCGCGACAGGCGTCGCCCAGGCTGATGGTCACGTCGTACTTGCGGCAGATCTCGAGCAGGTCGTCGAAGCGCTCGTAGAAGGGGTTCTCCTTCTCGGTAGTCATCATCCAGCCAAAGAGCAGGCTGCCGCCGCGCGAGACGATGTTCGTCAGGCGGCCCGTCTCCATGAAGGTATCGAGCACGCGGCGGTTGAAGCCGGCGTGGATCGTCATGAAGTCGACGCCGTCCTCGGCGTGCGCCTGCACGACGCTCAGGAGGTCGTCGCCGGTGAGCTTGACGAGCGGGGTGTCGAGGTAGCCGATGGCGTCGTACATGGGAACGGTGCCCACCATGAGCGGGGTCTTCTCGATGAGCTGGCGACGGAAGACGCGGGTCTTGCCGGAATTGGAGAGGTCCATGATGGCGTCCGCGCCGTACTTCTCGGCGATGGCGACCTTCTCCCACTCCTGCGGCGCGTCCTGGATGTCGCCGGAGATGCCCAGGTTGACGTTGACCTTCGTGCGAAGGCCCGCGCCCACGCCATGGGCATGGAGGTTCCTGTGGTTGATGTTCGCCGGAATGGCGATGCGGCCTGCGGCCACGCCTTCGCGGACGAACTCCGGGTCACGGAACTCGTCTTTGGCCACCTGCTCGATTTGTGGGGTGATCTCGCCGCGGCGCGCGGCCTCGATCTGCGTCATACGCACTCCCTTCGTCGGAATTACCCGCATCAGGTTCAAGGGTCGAGCGACAGCGGGTCGCTCCTCTCAGCCGGGCCGATCGTTCCCAGCTCCCCTGGACGATATGCAGTTGTCGAGAAGGACTATAGCAAATTTTGGGGACAGGTTCGTTTNNCGTTTTTTACTCATTTGAGTAATTTACGAACCTGTCCCCAAAAGTGCTCAAATGAACGTTTTTCGAACCTGTCCCCAAAAGTGATCAGCGGTAGAGGGCGGCAAGCTTCTCCCAGGCGGGCATGGAGTTCACGATGGTCTCGCGGCTCACGCAGTAGCCCACGCGGACCCAGCCGGGGCAGCCGAAGGAGTCGGACGGCACCGGCAGGAGCTCGAGCGACTTGGCCTTCTCGAAGAACGCGTTCGCGTCCGGTTCCAGCGCCTTGACCCACAGGTAGAAGGCGCCCTGCGGCTCGATGTACTCGTAGCCCAGGCGAGAAAGGCCCTCGGTGAGGAGGCGGCGGTTCTCGGCGTAGGCGTCCACGTTGCACGGCTCGTCGACGCAGTCGGCAAGCACGTGCTGGAAGAGGGCCGGGGCGCAAACGAAGCCCAGCTTGCGGCCGGCGCCGGCGACGGCGAGGACGAGCTCGTCGTGGTCGGGGTTCGTGGGCGGGACGAGCACCCAGCCGATGCGCTCGCCGGGCAGCGAGAGGCTCTTGGAGTAGCTGTAGCACACGATCGAGCGGTCGTAGATCGCGGGGACCCAAGGCACCTCGGCGCCGTAGGCGATCTCGCGGTACGGCTCGTCGGAGACGAGGTAGATCTGCGTGCCCAGGCGCTTCTCGGCAGCGCGCAGGGCGTCGGCGAGGTCATCGAGGTTCTGGCGGGCGTAGACCGAGCCCACCGGGTTGTTGGGCGAGTTCACGACCACGGCGCGGGTGCGCTCGTTGATCGCCGCGGCGACGGCGTCGACGTCGATCTGGAACGTGGCGGGGTCGGCCATGACCTCGACGCAAGTCGCGCCCGCGGTCTCGATCCAGACGCGGTACTCGGGGAAGTACGGGGCGATGACGATGACCTCGCCGCCGGGGGTTACCGTCGCGTGGAAGGAGATGGAGAGGGAGGCCGCCGCGCCGCAGGTCAGGTAGAGGTCGCCGGCCGCGTAACCGGTGCCGAAGCGACGGTTCAGGCTCTGGGCCACGGCCTCGCGGACGCTCGGCAGGCCGGCCGCCGGCGTGTAACCGTGCAGCTGGGTGGGCGGCAGCTCGAGGGCGCGCTCGATGGACTTGCGCACGGCCTCGGGCGCGGGGACGGACGGGTTGCCCAGGCTGAAGTCGAAGACGTTCTCGGCGCCGATCTGCGCTTTGCGGGCGCCGCCGTACGCAGCGATCTCGCGGATGGAGGACTTCTGCGCGCCGTACGCGTAGCTCTTCTCGTTGATGCTCATCGTTTTCTCCCCTTCGCTCGTCGGTCCGCCGCGTGGCGAGGCCCCGAATTGCCGGAAAACCAAACCAACCCGCGTCTGGCGCGGGACGAAACCGGTTACGCCTGCTCCTTGGCCGCCTCGTGCTCCTCCCACGTGCCGTTGAGAAGCGCGTCGACGTCCTCGCCCTCGACGGTCTCGCGCTCCAGGAGCACGCGCGCCATCGTGGCCATCTGGTCGCGGCGGGCATCGAGCACCTCGCGGGCGCGGTCGTGGGCCTCGCGCATGATGCGCTCGATCTCGTCGTCGATGCGCTTGGCGGTCTCGGCGGAGTAGTCGTTCTTCTGCGCGTAGTCGCGGCCGAGGAAGACCTCATGCTGCGCCTCGCCGAAGACCTGCGTGCCGAGCTCCTCGCTCATGCCGTAGCGCGTGACCATCTGGCGCGCGAGCTTCGTCGCCCGCTCCAGGTCGTTGCTCGCGCCCGTCGTGATGTCGCCGCAGAAGAGCTCCTCGGCCGTGCGCCCGCCCAGGAGGACGGCGATCTGGTCGAGCATGCCCTCGCGGGTCTCGAGGAAGTGGTCCTCCTCGGGCACCTGCATCGTGTAGCCGAGCGCCTGCCCGCGCGCGATGATCGAGATCTTGTGGATGGGGTCTGAGTTCTCCAGCACGTGCCCCACCAAGGCATGGCCGCTCTCGTGGTAGGCGATGGTCTCGCGCTCCTTGGGGGTGATCACGCGGCTCTTGCGCTCGGGGCCGGCCATGACACGCTCCATGGCCTCCTCGACCTCGTCGGGGCCGATCGCGGCGCGGCGGCGGCGGGCGGCGAGAAGGGCCGCCTCGTTCGTGAGGTTGGCGAGGTCGGCGCCCGTGAAGCCGGGCGTGATCTTTGCCAGGCGCTCGAAGTCGACGGACTCGGCGAAGGGCTTGTTGGCGGCGTGCACGCGCAGGATCTGCTCGCGGCCGCGGACGTCGGGTCGGTCGACCGTCACGCGGCGGTCGAAGCGGCCGGGGCGAAGCAGGGCCGGGTCGAGGATGTCGGGGCGGTTCGTCGCGGCGATGAGGATGACGGCGGAGTTGTCCTCGAAGCCGTCCATCTCGACGAGCAGCTGGTTCAGGGTCTGCTCGCGCTCGTCGTGGCCGCCGCCCAGGCCCGCGCCGCGCTGACGGCCCACAGCGTCGATCTCGTCGATGAAGACGATGCAGGGCGCCGCCTCCTTGGCCTGCTTGAAGAGGTCGCGCACGCGGCTCGCGCCCACGCCCACGAACATCTCGACGAAGTCGGAGCCCGAGATCGAGAAGAACGGCACGCCCGCCTCGCCGGCGACGGCCTTGGCGAGCAGCGTCTTGCCCGTGCCCGGAGGGCCCACGAGCAGCACGCCGCGGGGGATCTTCGCCCCCATCTTGAGGTAGCGCTCGGGCTCCTGCAGGAAGTCGCGGACCTCCTGGAGCTCCTCGACCGCCTCGTCGATGCCGGCGACGTCGGAGAACTTGACCTTGGGCCGCTCCTGCTCGGAGGTGATGGCGCGCGTCTTGCCGAAGGACATCGTCTTGCCGTTCTGCTCGCCGATGCGGCGCATGAAGTAGACGAAGACGCCCACCATGAGCAGCGTCGGCACGAAGGACACCAGGACGGTCTGCCACAGGTCGTCCGAGGAGGTGTCGATCTTGTACGTCACGCCGGAGTGGGCGGCCATGAGCCCGGCCAGCGAGTCGGAGCCCACGTAGACGCTCTTGTACTGGACGAGTGCGGAGTCGTCGCCCTTGTTCGCGCCGGCCCTCCAGTAGTCGCCCGACACGGTGCCGTCGGAGGTCTTGTACGTCACGTCCTTCACGCGGTCGTCGTTCACGGCGTTCACGAACTCGTTCGTCGCGATCGTGTCTACGTCCGCCGACTTGCCCGCCCCAAAGGGATTGAGCGACGACGTGGCGAAGAGGTACCCCACGATGAGAAGGACGATGAGCAGCCCCGCCCCGGGGAGCTTGGGCTGCTGGTCGCCGGCGTGCTGGCTATGCTGGTGGTTCTCGGACAAGGGCGAAACTCCAATGCGCAGAAGAAACGGTGCTTCTTTGAAAAACCAACCCATCTGCGCCTGGCGCGGATGGGTTGGGTGCGGGCGACGCTATGCGTAGACCTCGGGCTTGAGGATCCCGATGTAGGGAAGGTTGCGATAGCGCTCGGCATAGTCGAGGCCGTAGCCCACGATGAACTCGTCGGGCACGTGGGCGCCCACGTACTCGGGGTCGACGGCGGGCTTCTTGCCCTTGACGTCCTTCACGAGGAAGGCCGCGACCTTCACGGACTTGGCCTTGCGGGCCTCGAGCATGCGGATGAGGTAGGACAGTGTGAGGCCCGAGTCGAGGATGTCCTCGACGATGAGCACGTCGCGGCCCTCGATCTTTGTGTCGAGGTCCTTCACGATGCGCACGACGCCCGAGGACTTGACGCCGTCGCCGTAGCTCGAGACGGCCATAAAATCGACGGCCACGGGGCAGTCGATGGCGCGCATGACGTCGGCGGTAAAGACGACCGCGCCCTTGAGAACCGCCACGAGCAGCGGGTTCTTGCCCTCGTAGTCCTTGGTGATCTGCTTGCCCATGCGGGCCACGATCGCCTTGATCTCCTCTTCGCTGAGCACGACTTCCGAAATGTCCGGGTGCAGTGCCTCCATGAGCGTCCCCTTCCTGGGATCTGCCGAGCCGCGGGTTGCCCTCGCGTTGCCGATACAGGTCATTAGGATACACCGCGGCGGCGCAGGTGAGGCTAGCTCTTGGGGGTGATTTTCAATTCGATGAGGCGGCGCGTCGCGGGCTCGCAGCGGAAGCGCTCGTCTGCCCGGACGCCGGCGACCCACGCGATGCCGCCCGTGGGGCCCGTCCGCACGACGGGGACCGCCGCACGCTCGGCCGTGGGCACCTTGGCCTCGCCAAGAAGGTCCGAGAGCTTCTTGGACTGGCCGTGCATGCCGAGCGGGCACAGGACGTCGCCCGCGCGCGGCGCGTCGACCCAGAGCCGTCCGCCCGTGGCGGGGTCGATGCCCACGGCCGCGGCGTCCAGCAGCACCGACTCCCCCGCCCACTCCAGGCCGTGGGCGCGCGCGAGGGCGGGCACGTCGGTCGCGGCGTCCACGTCCGAGAGGCGCGCCTCGAGCACGCGGCCGTCCGGCAGCGCGAGCGAGCCCGGCACGTCGAGCCAGCCCGACGGCGCCTCGGGCGAGGCCGTGCGGGCGCGCAGGATCAGGAGCCCATGCTCCACGCGGGCGTCCACGCCCATGGCGATCGTCGTGGAACCCGCCCCAGCGGCAACGAGCCGCAGGACGGAGGCTATATGGCGCGCTTCCAGGCGGGCGTCGGGGCATACCGCGAGGACCGCGCGGCGCACGACGCGGCGGGCGATCGCGACCTCGGTCGCGGCCAGGCGCGCAGCGTCCACGGCGAGCACGCCGGGGTCGGAGCGGCGGGTGAGGTCGCGCAGGGCGCGGGCGGCCACGGCGGTGAGGTAGGCGTCCTCGTCCGAGAGGATGTCGCAGGTGGTGGCCAGGCTCGCGGCCAGGCGCGGGTTGCGGGCGCGCGCGACAGGCATGACCTCGTGGCGCACGTAGGCGCGCAGGTAGCGCGTGTCGGCGTTCGTCGCGTCCTCGCGCCACACGATGCCGCGCATCCGCAAAAGCTCGCACAGCTCGTCGTGGGTGCGGTCGAGCAGGGGCCGCACGATGCGGTTGCGCCGGCGCGGGATGGAGGACAGGCCCGACGCGCCCGTGCCGCGGATCGCGTTCATGAAGAAGGTCTCGGCGCGGTCGTCGGCGGTGTGCGCCGTCAGGATGCGGGCCGCGGAGCGCGGGACGCCCACCTCGGAGCACAGGTCGTTGGCCAGGCGGCCGGCCTCGGCGTAGCGGGCGACGCGGCCGGCGTTCTCGACGTTGCCGTCCGTGCTCTGGGCGAGCTCGGCCACGTCGATGCGCCGCACGGTGCACGGGATGCCGAAGCGCGCGCACATCTCGCGCACGAACTCCTCGTCCTCCTCGGCGTCTATACCGCGCAGCTGGTGGTTCACGTGGAGCACATGGAGGCGTTCCCGGGCGATGCGCGCCTCGCCGCGGCCGTCGTCGATGTCGAGCGAGGAGGTGGCGGCGAGCACGAGCAGCGCCGTGGAGTCCGCCCCGCCCGAGACCATGAGCACCACCGGGGCCGCCAGCTCGGCGTCGACCTGGCCGCTCGGGCGCTCGAAGCGCGCCTGTCCCGTTGCGTACCTGCGCGAAACGCTCGGCATCCGCGTCCCTCCCGTGTCCCTCGCGTGCAATAATCTCCTGCACGAGTGTAACCCCGCACGCACGCACGCGGCCGTCCCCGTACGGCGGCGAGCCTTAAATCCCCGCGCGCCCGGGGAAGGAAGAGGAGCAAAGAGGCCCATGTACCCACAGATTCACCTGCACGTGCTCGCCAGCGGCTCTGCGGGCAACGCCGCGCTGGTAGAGGGGCCGGACGGCTTCGTCCTCGTGGACTGCGGGCTCTCCCGACGCGAGCTTTTGCGCCGCATGGGAGAGCTCAAGCTCGATGCCGAGAAGGTCCGCGCCGTCCTCGTGACGCACGAGCACGGCGACCACACGCGCGGCCTTCCCGTGCTGAGCAACAACTTCGACGGCCCTCTTTACGCGACGGCGGGGACCGTGGGCGGCAGCAAGGCCCTGTCCGGGCTCCCGTTCACGATGATCGGCCACAGCGACGAGCTCGACCTCGCGGGCATGCACGTGCGCGCCTTCCCCACCTCCCACGACGTGTGCGACCCCGTGGGGTTCGTCTTCGAGACCGACTCCGACCAGCTCGGCTTCTGCACGGACACCGGCGTCCTCACGCCCGAGGCGCAGCAGCTGCTCTTTGGGTCGCGCATCCTCGCCCTGGAGTCCAACCACGACGCGCGCATGCTCCAGACCGGCCCCTACCCCGCCTACCTCAAGGCGCGTGTGGGCGGGGACCGCGGCCACCTCTCCAACGACCAGGCGGCCGATGCGCTCCGGGAGCTCGTCGACGAGGACACCGAGACCGTGGTCGCCATGCACCTCTCGCAGGAGAACAACCGGCCGAGCGTCTGCGTCCGCACGCTCGCCGAGGCCGTCGGCGCCCAGGCCGCGAACGACGCCTTCACCGAGGCGCGCACACCCGACGGGCTTCTCACCGTCTGCGCGGCCGCCCAGGACTGGCCCCTCTCCGTCTGGTAAACGAATTTGGGGTCGGACCCCAAATTAACTTAGGGTCCGACCCCAAATTGAGGCACAAAGGGGCGGCAGTGCCCGCTGAGCACACCACCGCCCCAATGGTCTAAAGCCGCTTATCGCGTTCGCTCGCGCAGTAGCCCCTGCGAAGAAACCCGAGCTAGTCGATGGCGACCTTCGTGACGTTGGCGTTCTGGTCCTGCTTGGGGACGTTCACCGTGAGGACGCCGCCCTCGAGCTTGGCGGACAGGCCGGACGTCGCGGCATCCTTGAGGTAGACGCCGCGCGTGGCGCTCCACTCGCCGCTCTCCTTGTACAGGTAGTTCTTGCCCTTCTCCTCGTCGGACTCCTTCTTGTCGACGGAGACGGAGAGACGGCCCTCGTTGAGCTCGACGTCGATCTGGTCGCGGGAGACGCCGGGGAGCTCGGCCGTGACGACGTACTTGTCGCCGGCGTCCTCGACGTTCATCTTGAAGCTCGAGACGTCCTTGCCGAGCGTCGCGAGCGGGGCGTCAAAGAAGCCGTCGAACGCATCGAAGGGCCAGCTGCGAAGACCGCGTGCGTAACGATCGTAGGGAACCATGCTTGCCATAGTAACCACTCCTTTGGGTTGTGGGTGCCTCGTCTTGCGCACCCCTTGTTTACGTTGTTATTTATGCCCGATTGAGTGGTTCTTAAACCGGATTTGCTAGGTTTTCTGAGCGTCACATACTCATCATATCTAAGTCTACTTGTATTAGATTTTGACGCCTCGAAAGACGTGGAGAGGGTCCGGCACACAGGAGCCAGTCCACTCACTGCGTTAGAATGAACGCATTGCTGAGAAGAACGACCTCGGAGATGCGTTATGACCGACCAGAACGAGACCGACGCCCCGCAAGGCGCCCACATGGGCACCCAGCCCGCCCCTCGCGCGCCCTACGTCCGCGAGCAGCGCGTGCGCAAGAGCGCGGGGACCATCGACGACTACGCCGAGGAGGGCGAGGTGCCCGCGCGCATGGCGCACGACTCCGGCTTCACCGAGCGCGGCCCCATCGGTTCCGGCAGGTCGTACCGCCGGACGCGCTCCGACGCCGAGAAGCTCCGCCGCGACCTCCAGTACGGCCAGTACCTCGAGGTTCCCAAGGGGCGGCGCGACATCTTCGTCAAGCGTGAGCGCACGCGCCACATCAAGACGTTCATCGCGCTCGTCGTCGTGCTCGCGATCCTGGCCGTGGTCGTCTATTTCCTGTGGGGCTATATGCAGACGAACTGGGGACCCACGAGCTAGGGGACACTAGGAGCGCATCGTCCGCAAGACGAAAAACACGCCGGGGCACCGAGGCCGTCGCTCGATGGACTCGGCGCCCCGGCGTTTTTGCCTTCAAAGCGACAAAACTCTGACTTTTCCGACATTTGCTACGGACCATGCGAGTATCAGCCCGATTCTGGGGCACGAAACCCCAGGAAAACGGCTCTTAGGAGTCCGAGCTACTCGCCAATCTTGTACAAAAGTCGGAAAAGTCAGAGTTTTGTCGTCGGGCGGCCGCAGAGCCGGTAGCGCGCAGAACCGTGGT
>DJRK01000107.1:0-1572 GCA_002440065.1 Atopobium sp. UBA6362
AGCGCGCTCGCGGCGTCGCCCGTCGTAGCCGTTCCGGCTTTCGCCGAGACCGCCCAGGCGCCGGCCGCTCAGCAGGCTGCAACTGGTGCAGCCACCGCGAAGAACGCAACCGCAAAGGATGTTGCCGCCCAGAACGCCGAGGCGACCACGCAGGCCGACCTCGACAACGCCGCCGAGGGCTCCCCGGTCGAGCTCAAGGGCACGATCACGCAGAGCCTGCACGTCAACAAGAAGCTCACGCTCACCGCCGCCGAAGGCGCCGTGATGAAGGCCGACCTCACCATCAACGCCAACGACGTCACGGTGAGCGGCGTGCACTTCACACTCGACGGCACGACGGGCAAGGCGAACAGCATCATCTGCAACGGCAAGACCGGTCTCACAGTCAAAGGCTGCACCCTCGACATCACCAACGACGCGGACAAGCTCAACGGCCAGCTGAGCAGCGTGTGGCTGGGCAATGGTGCCGATAACGCCACCTTCGACGGCAACACGTTCAACACCTGCCTCGCCGGCGTCGACTGGTCCTACGTGGGCATCAACATCTCCGGCCCCTCGGTCAAGAACACCACCGTCTCCAACAACAAGGTATCCTTCGGCAAGAGCAGCTCCAGCAATCCCGGCAGCGTCTACTTCGTTATGGCGAACGGCAACTCGCAAACCGCCGGCGACTACAACGTCAGCGGCCTGAAGGTCAGCGGCAACAAGATCGGCAACGACACCGGTCTTGCCAGCGGTAAGAGCAAGACCCTCGGCATCGGCGTCGCGAATGCGAGCGACGTGTCCATCGAAGGCAACACGTTCGACAGCCTCTACCTCGGCGTCAGCGCCCCGTCCTACCCCAAGCAGCCCTCTGGGACCAAGAGTCTTGCACTCACTAACAACACGTTCGTCGATTGCTTCGCCGGCATGATGATGGGCACGGGCGACGTCGAGCCCGGCGCAGTTGTGTCCACCAGAAACGACTTCGGCAAGACGCAGCTCCCATATTTCGGCGACGGCCTCGTCTGGCAGTCTGAGGATGCACACCTCTACCCCAAGATTACCGATGCCGCTTCTGCTGGCAAGACCAGCCTCGCTCTCACACACAACCTCAACCTCGGGTCTGCCGCCAACGTCGACGACGGCCAGGACGTCACGATTGACCTGAACGGCCACAAGCTGAACGGGTCCCTTAGCAATTTTGGCAACCTGACTATCAAGGATTCCGCAGGGTCTGACGGCGCCGTCAGCTCCATTGAGATCGATGGCACGGGCACAACGACCATCGCAGGCGGCACGTACGACTCCAACCCCTATGACAAGGGCTTCTTCGGCGAAAACTCCCAGGTCGCCGACGGCCACGGCACGCTCGTCCGCGTGCGCGAGGATGACGGTAGCTACAAGTACACCGTCCTGCCCAAGGACGACGTCCTGGCCAGCGCCACGGCCAAGGTCGAGACCGAGAACGGCAAGCTCTTCTTCGAGACCACCGACGAGGCAAACGCCTACGCCGAGAAGAACGGCCTCACCGAGAGCGACGTCAAGCCGGCAAAGTACACCGTGTCGTTCGACACCGACGGCAACGGCAGT
>DJRK01000107.1:1639-13246 GCA_002440065.1 Atopobium sp. UBA6362
CTACAAGGACGGCGCCTGGTACGACGGCGACCAGAAGGTTGAGGGCAAGTTCACCCCGACCGCAGATGTGACTCTCTCCGCCAAGTGGGTCAAGGATACCGGCAACGGCAGCAACGGGTCGAACGGCTCCAACGGCAATAACGGTGCCAACGGATCCAACGGGTCGAACGGCAACAACGGATCAGGTAACGGCAACAGCTCCCTGCCTGCCACGGGCGACGACGCTGCCGCGGTCGTCGCGACCGCGGCGGTCGCGGGCGTGGCCGCCGTGGGCGCCGGCATCGCCACTCGCAAGCGCCGCAACGACGCCTAGGCAGCGCTTCGCACAAACGCCCGGCGCATTCCCCGCCGGTAGAGCTAGGGCCTCCGTCCCAATAGGGACGAAGGCCCTTTTCCTTTCGCGCAGGAACCACGAACACAGTTCTCACATATCCGGCGCGCAGGATGCGTTTGAATACATGGTCATCGCGCTGTGCGCGGGCGCATGGGGGTTCGTCATGCAGAGGGTTGCGCGCAGGCACTTTCTGTACAGGGCGATGCTGGCGCCGTTTATTCTGATAACCGCATGGTCGATATACTCGAACCTCGCCTGCAACCCTCCCCAGATACTCATGTCCGCCCTGGATGTCCTCTGTATGGCAGGAATCTTCATGTGATCATCCCGCAAAGGGGCGATGTCTGGATAGAACGCGTCGGTGCCGGCGCCACACGCGTACGGCCCTCGGTCGCGATGTCCGTCAGCCTCGAACCATCGCCCGCCTTGCCTCTCTCGATAGGTCCCATCCAGTGTTAACGGGGCATGAACGTGGACGGGGGCGCATCCTCGCTCACACGGGCGGGATACAATCGGTTGCACGACATGACGGGGAAAGGGGCACCATGCAACACGAAGAAAGCGGCGTCACGCAGCTCAGCATGGAGCAGAATACGCTCCTCAACAGGCTCATGCTCGAGATGGTCGGATTCGATGCGGGCGACCCCAAGCGCATCCAGCACTTCGTGAAGGTGGCGGGCCTCGCGCGCACCATCGGCGAGGCCGAGGGCCTGCCCGCGCCCGAGCTCTTCGCGCTCGCCGCGGCGGCGATCGTCCACGATATCGGCATCCACCCGGCCCTTAAGAAGTACGGTTCCTGCACGGGCAAGCTGCAGGAGCAGGAGGGGCCGGCGCCGGCGCGGTCCATGCTGCACGAGCTTGGCTTCGATGAGCGGACCGTCGATCGCGCGGTGTTCCTAGTCGGGCACCATCACACCTACAACGCCGTCGACGGGGCCGACTACCGAATCCTGGTGGAGGCGGACTTCCTAGTCAACCTGTACGAGGACGGTGCCTCCCAGCGCGCCGCGCTCGCCGCGCGCGGGAAGGTCTTCCGCACCCGAACGGGCACCGCGTTGCTGAACACCATGTTCGGACTGGAGGGCTGATCCGGGCATCGCCGCGCCAGGCGGCTAGCCCATGATCTGGGCGAGGTCGGCCTCCGGGGTGGAGATGAGGCGGATGCCGCAGGTGTCCACCAGCACCTTGAGCACCGCGGGGCTCAGGAACGCCGGCAGCGTGAGCCCCAGGTAGATGTTCTTGATCCCCAGGTGCAGAAGCGTCAGCAGGATGTAGACGGCCTTCTGCTCGTACCAGGACAGTACCATGGACAGCGGCAGGTCGTTGACGCCGCAGCCGAACGCGTCCGCCAGGCAAGCGCGATCTTGATGGCACCATAGACGACGTTGCGCTGCCCACGGCGGTCGCGGTGTCCCTCAAGGACCTCTCGAAGTTCTTCATCGTGATGGCCATGGCGGCCATCGGATTCAGCACGAGCATCGTTGAGCTTGTCAAGAAGGGCGGCAAGCCCATCGCGCTCGGCCTTTGCTGCTGGGTCGGCATCGCGCTGATGAGCCTGGGCATGCAGCACGTCCTGGGATCTGGTAGGCGTGGAACAGGGGACGGCCCCCTGTTCCAATGCGGGAGATTGTCCGTGCCCGTCACAAACGGGCCGGGGAACGTGAGAGGCGGGCGGCCTCAGAAAGGGCCGCCCGCCTCACAAAAGCGTTCACGCGCATGGGGATCTGCCGCTAAAGGCGCACATCCACAGGCGAGGGATGCTCCATAAGGAACGCCTCTATGGGCGTCTCGCCGCCGTACAGATAGTCGGCAGCATCCGGGCGCAGGAGTCGCAGCAGCCCCACGGCGTCTGCGTCGACCTTCCCGGGCGGCAGCTCGCCCCGCTTCGGGTCGAGGAGCCGCTGGTTGTGGGCCACGCGGTTGCGCACGCGAAGAATCCCGTAGAGCCTCTCCTGCAGCTCGGAGCGGTTGATACCCTTGGGCCAGGCGAGGCAGAGGTTCGATCGCCAGATCACCGCCTCGCGGCTGCGGTCGATGAGGTGAACCCAGAAGCCGAGCGTGAGCCCAGCGGCCAGGCTTCCGTCCGAGAAGCCCCTCGGCAGCCGGTCCGCGGCCGGGCATGCGAGGGAGCCTCGAGACGAAAGGAGCTCGAGGATACTCTCGTGAATGATGCAGTTGCGCATCTGAATCGGATTCGCACAGGCAAGGACTAACTTTGGGTAGTTATCGCAAGTCGGCCCCAGCAATCGATTCTCGCGATCCGCGGTCCTGAAGAATCTGCGAATCTATTTCGTGGACGCAATCAGCGCAACTTCATCCCGTCTCTTGTATTCACCTCCAGCGCATGATATAAGGTTGTCGGTGGCTTATTAAGCTGCCTCCAAGTGCCGGGGGAGTCCCCCGGCTATTTTTTTATCCATCCCATTAGGAGTCCCCATTGGCCAAGGAGCTGAGCATCTTCGTCGACGAGAGCGGCGACCGCGGCGGCAAAGCTCGCTACTACCTGCTCACACTCGTCTTTCACGACCAGTCAGACAGCATCGCCGAAGCGGTCACGGGCCACGAGGCCAAGCTTGCCAGGGCCGACCTCCCCAACATCCCGTTCCACTCCGAGCCCCTCATGAACGGGCACAAGGACTATGAGTTTCTTGGCATCGAGCAGCGCAAGGCCATGCTCGCCTACTTCTCCTCGTTTGTCCGCAAGCTTCCTATCTCCTATACAACGCTCGTCTACCGCCGTAGCCAGTTCGAAGACCCGGCAAGGCTAATGGAGCGCATGGGGCGCGACATCTCCTCCGCCATGGTTGAGCATTTGGGCTTCTTCCAGTCCTTCGACGACGTGAAGGTCTATTACGACAATGGTCAGGACATCGTCAAGTAAGCGCTCGACCGCTCAGTGGGCAAGGTCCTCTCAAAGGGAGTCGTCCGACGCCGCAAGACCTCGATGACCGACTACCGCCTCGAGCAAGTGGCGGATTATCTCTGCACCATCGAACTCGCCCTGGTCAAGTACGAGGCCAAGGAGGACGGCGAGACATACAACAAGTTCTTCGGCGGCATCGGCTCTTTCAAGAGGAACTGGCTCAAGCAAGCCCGCAGCAAGCGGATATAGCTGGTTCCGCAGCTCCGCAGGGAACGACCGTCTCTTCTCCGGCTAGGAGGCAGACTGCCGGCGAGGAGCCCCAGGCGACACGCTTCGAGCGGTGAAAGCATCGCGGGCATTGATCACCAATAGCGCCCCCATATATAAGCAGGCACGGTTTCGATTGAAACCGTGCCTGCTATCTGGTGCTATATTAGAGAATCGAACGTGTGTTCTACTCCCACTCGATCGTCGCGGGCGGCTTGGACGTAATGTCGTAGCACACGCGGTTGGCGCCCGGCACCTCGGCCACGATGCGGCCGCTGATGCGCGTGAGCACGTCGTAGGGAAGCTTGGCCCAGTCGGCCGTCATGGCGTCGGAGCTCTCAACGGCGCGCAGGATGATGGGGCGCTGATAAGTACGCTCGTCGCCCATGACGCCCACGGACTTGATGTCGGGCAGGACGGCGAAGTACTGCCAGCAGGAGTGCTCGGAGTTGCGCTCGCCGGTCTTCTCGAAGAGGCGCTGGTTGTAGGCATCGAGCTCCTCGCGCACGATGGCGTCCGCATTCTTCAGGATCTCGAGCTTCTCCTTGTCCACCGCACCGATGATGCGGATGGCCAGGCCAGGGCCGGGGAACGGCTGGCGGTAGACGATGTGCTCGGGCAGGCCGAGGGCCAGGCCCAGCTGGCGTACCTCGTCCTTAAAGAAGTGGTCCAGAGGCTCGATGAGATCGAAGCTCACGCCCTCG
Source organism: Atopobium sp. UBA6362 (assembly GCA_002440065.1). Classification (GTDB taxonomy): domain Bacteria; phylum Actinomycetota; class Coriobacteriia; order Coriobacteriales; family Atopobiaceae; genus Paratractidigestivibacter. The sequence goes on from DJRK01000107.1 coordinate 5,808, forward strand.
GGGAACGGGATGAGGTTGTGGTGGCTCTTGATGGTGCTCGCCTTGCCGCCCGTCTTGCGCGCGCCGGACTCGATGATGTCGGGGTAGATGGTGCCCTGGGCCAGGTACTTCACCGGACGACCGTCGGTCTCGAGCTGCTGCGCGACGGCGAAGAACTCCTTCCAGAACTGCGTACCGATGATGCGGCGCTTCTGCTCGGGCTCGGTCACGCCGGCCAGGAGCTCGGCGTAGCGGTCCTCGGCGTGGACGTGGATGAAGTCGACGTCGAACTGCTTGGTGAAGACTTCCTCCACCTGCTCGGGCTCACCCTTGCGAAGAAGCCCGTGGTTGATGAAGACGCAGGTCATCTGCTTACCCACGGCGCGGGCGCCGAGCGCGGCCACGACGGAGGAGTCGACGCCGCCGGAAAGCGCCAGGATGACGCGGTCGTCGCCGACCTTCTCGCGGAACTGCGCCGTCATGGTCTCAACGAGGTTGTCCATGGACCAGTTCTTCTCGAGCCCACAGATGCCAAAGAGGAAGTTCGAGAGGATCTGCTGGCCGTGCTCGGTGTGCTTGACCTCGGGGTGGAACTGCGTGGTGTAGATCTTGCGCTCCGGGCACTCCATGGCGGCGACGGGGCACACGTCGGTCTTGGCCGTCACGGTAAAGCCCTCGGGGACCTCGCACACGGAGTCGCGGTGGCTCATCCACACGGTCTGCTTGAGCGGAGTGGAGTTGAAGAGGGCGGAATCGGCGTCGCGCTCGATCGTCGCCGGGCCGTACTCGCCGATCTCGGAGTGGGCGACCTTGCCGCCCAGCGTCACGGCCGTGATCTGGTGGCCGTAGCAGAAGCCGAGCACAGGAACGCCCAGCTCGTAGATGCCGGGGTCGACGCGCGGCGCGTCCTCGGCGTACACGGAGGCGGGGCCGCCGGAGAGGATAAGCGCGGACGGGGCCATCTCGCGCAGCTCGTCTGCGGAGATGTCGCACGGCACGATCTCCGAGTACACGTTCAGGTCACGCACCCTGCGCGCGATCAGCTGCCCATACTGGGCGCCAAAGTCGAGAACAGCCACGAACTGCTTAGCCTCGCTCATTATTCCTCCGGTCTTGGTCGTCGGCCCAAAAAGTCATTCTTTGTATCTTACGTTAAGGGGCGTGGGACTTTTTTGGTAGATAGCTGCTTTTTTGTTCCCTACACGCGTCACACACGCGTTTTTCCTATTATTTAGGTCTGTCTGCAAAGTCGCGGCGAGTCGCATGCCGCCCATGAGCACAGAAAGGGTCCGTTTTGGCAGACCGCAGAAACCAAAGGCCCCAAAGCCGGCAAACCGGCCGGCACGCCTATACGGAGCGCGCTTCCCGTCCATCACCCGACGCCTCGGGCAGCAACTCCCCCAACGCCCCCTCGCGCGCAGACGGCGTCCAGTCATACACGCGCAAGCGCCAGAACCGCACTCGCAAGCGCGTGGTCCGCGGCGTGTTCATCGGCCTTCTTTGCGTGCTTCTCGCCGCGGGCGGCGCCGTCGCCATGTACATGGGCGACATCAACAGCCGCCTCACGAGCGGCCTCGACAAGCAGACCCGCGAGCTCCTCTCCGACAGCGTCCAGCTGGACAACCCGTTCTACATGCTCCTCATGGGCGTGGACAAAAGCGAGGACCGCGTGAACTCCGCCGAATACGGCGCCGACGAGTCGAACTACCGCGCCGACTCCATCATCCTCGCGCGCATCGACCCCAAGGGCCAGCAGGTCACGCTCGTCTCGCTGCACCGCGACACCCTGACCGACATGTCCGACGTGGGCGCCGGCACGCAGAAGCTGAACGCCGCCTACTCCCTGGGCGGGCCTTCCTACATGATCAAGTGCGTCGAGAAGCTCTGCGGCGTCGACATCTCGCACTACGCCGAGGTCGACTTCGAGCAGTTCGCGGGCATCGTCGACACCATCGGCGGCATTAGCGTCGACCTGCCCATCGACGTGAAGGACGACTACTCCGGCGCCGACCTCGATGCCGGCGAGCAGACCCTGAACGGCGAGCAGGCCCTCGCTCTCGCCAGAGCTCGCCACGCCTACGACAACTACGGAGACGGCGACGTCTTCCGCGCGGCCAATCAACGCATGGTCATCGCCGCCATCGTGAAGAAGGTCCTCACGCTCGACCTCGGCAGCATGACGACCGCCATCTCGCAGCTCGCCTCCGGCGTCACGACCGACGTCAACGTCTCCGACATCCTGAGCCTCGCCGTGCAGTTCAAGGACCTCGACGTCGAGAACAACGTGTACTCCGGCATGGAACCCACGGGCGGCGAGCTCATCAACGGCACCTGGTACGAGAAGCTCGACGAGTCCGCATGGAAGACGATGATGGACCGCGTGAGGGCCGGCCAGTCGCCCTACTCCGACGCCTCCCAGGATCAGACGAACGGCCTCGTGGGATCCCTCGCCGGCGACACGTCCGGCACGACGATCAGCAGCGACTCGAGCTCCGGCGATGCGCAGAGCTCCTCGAGCAGCAGCGATTCCAGCGAGGCGTCCGAGTACAGCGGCAGCGCCATCGTGGTCAACACCACCGGCGTCGGCGGCCTGGGTGGGCAGAAATCCGACAAGCTCACCGCCGCGGGCTTCAGCTCCGAGGCCACCACGGGAACCACCAAGAAGACCTCGAGTTACGTCGTCTACAACGGCGACGCCGCCAAGGCCAAGGCGGTGGGCGCGGCCAAGACCCTCGGCATCTCCACGAGCAACGTCGAGGCGAATGACGGCACCTGGTCCACTGCCTACGACGTCCTCGTGGTCATCGGGACCGACCAGGAGTAACCGTGCGAGAGAACGTCGTTTCTCACGAATACGGAATCACGAACAAGCACTTTGCGGCCGTGGCCGTGAGCTCGCTCCTCCTTGGGGCCGCGCTCACGGCCGCTGTTCGTATGAGCGGCGCGCTCGACGTACCCGAGCAGATGCTCGAATTCGACCTCGCAGGCACGACGGGGCGCGAGGTGTCGGCCAGCGTAGACGCGCTCAGCTCCGTCGCCTCGCCTATCGGCCGGGTCGAGATGGCCGAGGCCGCCATACGGCCGCTTGTGGCGCCCTACGGGGCCGATGCGGCCGTGAGCTGCGAGTTCCTGGACAGTGGACGAGGGTTCGACGTCAACGGCAGCGAAACGTTCCAATCCGCCTCGATGATCAAGCTCGCCGTGCTCGCCGAATACCTTGACGAGACCGCGGACGGGCGCCTCTCCCCCACCGATACCTACACGCTCGCCGCAGAAGACGTGGTGGGCGGCTCGGGCACCATGCAGGACGACCCCATAGGCACGGTCTATGCCCTTGACCAGGTCGCTAGCCGCATGATTTCCGTGAGCGACAACGTGGGGACGAACGCGCTCATCGAGCGCATGGGCATCGAGTCCATCGACAGCGAAGCCACCGAGCTCGGGCTTGGGCAGACCCGCCTTGCCCATAAGCTCATGATCGATGCCAACGACGGCCAGCTCAACGTCACGAGCGCGAACGACTGCGCTGCGCTCCTGGCGCGCATCGCAAGGCACGAAGCCGCAAACGAGGAGCGTAGCCTCACCGCCGAGGACTGGTTGCTTGCCCAGGAGGACGCCGAGGGACTCGCCCAAGGCCTACCCGCCGGTGTCCCCTTTGGGCACAAGACGGGCACCGTCGACGACATCCGGCACGATGGCGGCATCGTCTACGCCGAGGACCCCTACGTCATCGTCGTCATGACCCGCAACATGGACTACGACGCCGCGAACGCCCTCATGGCCCAGATCTCCTCCGCAGCCTATGCCGCCCTGAAGTAGGCCGCTTCCCACCGCGCCATCTTCCTCGAGGCCTCCGAGGCGACCTTACGGGCGCACAAGGACGGCGACTCGTCCCGCGACAGGCGTTTCTTCGATAGCTAGCTGCGCACGATGCTGCCCTTCAAGCAAGCCTGGTTCCAAAAGAAGAACAACGTCGATTGCCTGCAAGTCAACGGCCTCTCGCCCCTCGAGGTAGGCGAACGTGTCAAGCAATGGTGCGACGCCCAGCTCCAGCCTCCCCCACCCAGGAGCGCGCTCGATCTAAAACAAGAATCTCCAGTCTTGCGTGCTTTATTCAATTACTTATAGAGTCAGCAAGATGCCTCAACTGGGCAAACGCACCACAAGCTCCAAGAAGACCGTCCATTCGCACTCCTTCAGAGCCCAATCAACGCTCCAAACCCCAGTCCGACCACGCAAAATCGAAAAAGTTTGTCCGAAAACCCTCCCAGACCGCCATAACGCCCCAAACCCGTCACCCTAACGTGCAAAACTCCCCCATCCAGAAGCGTCCCCAGCCCGGGCCCGCCGCTTGCGGAACCACGTTCGGTATAGCGCGCTTCCTACACGTTGAAGCGGAAGTGCATGATGTCGCCGTCCTGGACGACGTAGTCCTTACCCTCCATGCGCAGCTTACCAGCGTTCTTGCAGCCGTTCTCGCCGCCGAGCTCGATGTAGTCCTCGTAGCTCGCGACCTCGGCCTTGATGAAGCCGCGCTCGAAGTCGGAGTGGATCACGCCGGCGGCCTCGGGAGCCTTCGCGCCGATGCGCACGGTCCACGCCTTGACCTCCATCTCGCCCGCGGTGAAATAGCTCTGCAGGCCCAGCAGGTGGTAGGCAGCCTGCGCGAGCGTCTCCAGACCCGACTTCTCAAGCCCCAGGTCGGACAGGTACTCCGCGGCTTCCTCGTCGTCGAGCTCGGAAAGCTCCGCCTCGACCTTCGCGCAGATGGGGATGGGAGTCACGCCGTCGATAGGCTCAAAGGTGTCGCCCAGCTGGTCCTCGTCGACGTTCGCCACGAGCAGGATCGGCTTCAGCGTGAGCAAGAAGAGCTGTTTGGCCGCGGCGCGCTCGTCGTCGGTCATCTCCATCGTCGCGGCGCGCTTGCCCTCGTTCAGCCAGTCAACGAGGCGCTTGGCCACATTGAGCTTGACCTGCAGCTCCTTGTCGCGCTTCGCGTCCTTCTCGAGCTTGGGCAGCTGCTTCTCGAGCGTGCCCAGGTCGGCGAGGATGAGCTCGGTCATGATCGTGTCGGCATCGCCCGCCGGGTCCACGAACTCGCCCGTGCGCCCCACCTCGCGCATGACGTTGGGGTCCTTGAAGTAGCGCACGACCTCGCAGATGGCGTCGGTCTCGCGAATGTTGGCCAGGAACTGGTTTCCCAGGCCCTCGCCCTCGTTGGCGCCCTTCACGAGGCCGGCGATGTCGACGAACTCAACGGTCGCGGGCACGATACGGCCCGGGTGCACGATGTCGGCAAGTTTCTGGAGGCGCTCATCGGGCACGTCCACGATGCCCACGTTGGGGTCGATGGTCGCGAAGGGGTAGTTCGCGGCGAGGCCGCCCTTCTTGGTGAGCGCGGTAAAAAGCGTCGACTTGCCCACGTTGGGCAGGCCCACGATGCCGATGGAAAGCGACACGTTCTTCTCCTCTTACTTGTGAGCCTCGTCCTCGCCCGACATGCCCTCCAGAGCATCGGCGACTCGGCTCAGCTGCTTCTTTCCTTCTTCAATATACTTCTGCGCCTGGACCTTGGCCTCGGCCTTCTTGCGCGCGAGCTCCTCGGCGGCCTTGTCGGGCACGACGAGCTCCGAGACGTCCATGGGCTCCATCGTCAGGGCGCCGTCCTCGCACACGACCGCGCACGCGCCACAGCTCACGCAATAGGAGCTCTGGATCGTCACATGGCCGTTCACGTCGAGGTCGAGCGCGCGCGTGGTGCAGACCTTCGCGCAGTCGCCGCACATCGTGCACTTGCTCGCGTCGCACACGGGGACCTCGAGCTTCACGTACTTGGCGAGCCCCTCGTCGTGCTGCAGGGCGCCCATCATGAGCTTGCGGCCCTGCGTGAGCATGCGCTGGCGGTTGTTGGAGGTCTTGGCGCCCACGGCGTTCTCGAGGTCGCGCTGCAGCTGATCGAGGCGGTTCGCGTGGTCGGAGATCTTCTTGGCCACGGCCTGGGCGCCCGCGAGCGCGGGGTTCGAGCGGGTCAAGAGACGCTCGGCGGAGTGGATGGCGCTGCTCATGAACTGGCTGCGCTTGTACTCGCGCGTGAGCTCGTGGTCCATGGCCGCCTCGTCCACCTCGAGCCCCATGGAGGCCTGCGCCCACTCCTCGGCGGTGCCGATGGCGTCGCAGTAGGTCTCCTCGCCCGTCGTGGTCTTGCAGCGGTCGCAGATGCCCACGGGCAGGTAGACGCTGATGTTGTCGTAGTCCGCCATGAGCGAGAACCACAGGTCGCGGTTGATGGAGCCCACGCAGCCGAGCACGACCTCGTTGTCCTTGGGGAGGCGCTTGAGCGCGCGCGTGCAGGTGACGTAGCACTGCTCGTAGGCGCTCGCCTTGCGGGCGATCATGTCGTAGACCTGGCGGGGCATGTGGCGACGCGTGCCGATGGTCTCGGTGGGACACACGGCGGCGCACAGCCCGCACTTGCGGCAGTCGTCGCCGATAAGGACCGACTGCTTGTGAATCTCTATCGAGTGCGTCGGGCACACGTCGAGGCAGCGCGAGCAGACCTTGGGGTTCTCGGAAGCGGTGCGCAGGCAGCGGTTGGAGTTGGCGTAGGGCTTCTCCTTGTAATCCGCCGGGTTGAACACCTTGCGCTGGCTCGGGTCGGCCGAGAGCGAGTCGGCGATGTCGCCCAAGGGGTTGGACAGTGCCTGCCAGTCCGCCTGGATGTCGATCAAGTCGTCAAGAAAATCTCTCTTCTGGGCCACGGGCACCACTCCCCTCTTAGCCTATGGTCAAGGTTTCTATTGTACGCCCTCCGCTATGGCGGACCGGGACCAAATGAGAAGGGGCTCCCCCGGGGCGCCTCGCAGCGAGTTTCTGAGCGCGAAGAGCGCAAAGCACTTGCTGCATGGCGTCGCGGGGGAGCCCCTATCAGCGCTTAGTTACGCCTTGGGCCTAGTACATACCGCCCTGCTGGCCGCCCTGGGCAGCCGCGGCGGAGATGGCCTCCTCGATGGTGGTGTTCTTGGGCTCATCGGAGACGGTGGCCTCGGTGATGAGGATGAGGCCGGCGATGGAGGCGGCGTTCTGCAGGGTCACGCGGGCAACCTTGACCGGGTCGAGCACGCCCATCTCGATCATGTCGCCGTACTTGCCGGTAGCGGAGTCGAGACCCTGGCCGGCGGGCATGGACTTGATCTTCTCGGCCACGACGGAGCCCTCGTAGCCGGCGTTGTCGGCGATCTTCTTCACAGGGGCGGCAAGGGCCTTGCGGATGATGTCGACGCCGATCTTCTCGTCGGCATCAGCGGTCTCGACGCCGTCGAGGGCCTTGGAGGCAGCGAGGAACGCGACGCCGCCGCCGGCGACGATGCCCTCCTCCACGGCCGCACGGGTCGCCTGCAGGGCGTCCTCGATGCGGTGCTTGATCTCCTTGAGCTCAGACTCGGTAGCAGCGCCGACCTTGA
>DJRK01000107.1:13269-14547 GCA_002440065.1 Atopobium sp. UBA6362
TGATGACGGCCACGCCGCCGGAGAGCTTGGCGAGACGCTCCTGGAGCTTCTCGCGGTCGAAGTCGGAGGTGGTGTTCTCGATCTCGCCCTTGATCTGGTTCACGCGCTCATCGATGGCCTGCTTGGAGCCGGCGCCGCCCACGATGGTGGTGTTGTCCTTGGTGATCTTGACGGACTTGGCGCGGCCGAGCATCTCGGCGGTGACGTCGGTCAGGTTGATGCCGAGCTCCTTCATGGCCACCTGGCCGCCGGTCAGGATGGCGATGTCCTCGAGCATGCGCTTACGACGGTCGCCGTAGCCGGGGGCCTTCACGGCGCAGACGTTCAGGACGCCGCGCAGACGGTTGAGGATCAGGGTCGCGAGGGCCTCGCCGTCGACGTCCTCAGCGATGATGAGCAGCGGCGCGTTCTGCTTCTGAACGGCCTCGAGGATCGGAAGGATGTCCTGGATGTTGGAGATCTTCTGATCGGTCATGAGGATGTAGGGGTTGGCGAGCTCGGCCGTCATCGTGTCGTTGTTCGTGGAGAAGTACGGGGAGATGTAGCCCTTGTCGAACTGCATGCCCTCGACGGTGTCGATGTCGATGCCGAAGGTCTGGGACTCCTCGACGGTAATGACGCCGTCCTTGCCCACGACCTCCATGGCGTCGGAGATCTTCTGGCCGACGGCCGGGTCGGAAGCGGAGATGGTGCCGACGGAAGCGATCTGCTCCTTGGTGGAGACCTGCTGAGCGGACTTCTTCATCTCGTCGACGACGGCGTCAACGGCCTTGTCGACGCCGCGGCGGATGGCGATCGGGTTGGCGCCGGCGGCGACGTTGCGCAGGCCCTCGTTCACGATGACCTGGGCGAGGAGGGTGGCGGTGGTGGTGCCGTCGCCCACGGTGTCGTTCGTCTTGGTGGCGACCTCCTTCACGAGCTGGGCGCCCATGTTCTCAACGGGGTCCTTGAGCTCGATCTCCTTGGCGACGGAGACACCGTCGTTCGTGATGGTGGGGGCGCCGTAGGAGCGCTGCAGCGCGACGTAGCGGCCCTTGGGGCCCATGGTGGTGGTGACGGCGTCGGCGAGGGTGTTCACGCCCTTGGCGAGCTTGGCGCGGGCGTCGGAGCCGAAGTAAATATCCTTAGCCATTTTTGGCAGTCCTTTCTTTGCGGGCGCTCGGAGGGGCGCCCCGTGGAATCAGGCGGGAGAAAACCCGTGCGAGCTAGTCCTCGATGACGGCGTAGATGTCGTCGGCGCGAAGGAGCAGGAAGTCCTCGCCGTCGACCTTGACCTCG
>DJRK01000071.1 GCA_002440065.1 Atopobium sp. UBA6362
CCGTCGCGAGAAGTGCCCCGGGCTGCCTACGGTGTCGGTGGGCTACGCGATGTTCGACCCGCTCGCGAACGACAAATCCGCCGCCTGCGAGCAGGCCGACGCGATGATGTACCGCTTCAAGAGGGACCGCAAAGCCTCCCACGCGTGAGCAGTTTTGGGGACAGGTTCGAAATGCTTTCAAATGGAAGAAAAACGAACCTGTCCCCAAAAGTTGTCAGCCGACGTGGGGCCAGTCGATGGGTACGGTGCCGTGCTCTTCGAGGAGGCGGTTCGCGGTCGAGAAGGGCCTCGAGCCCATGAACGCCTGCAGCCCGCCCGCCAACCGCGTGGCCGAGAGCGGGGAAGGGTGCGTCGAGGCCAGGCAGAACTTGTTGGTCTGGGGCCCAGCGTTGAGGCACTCCATTTGTTTTTGAACCATATTCACCGCAAAACGTCCCCAGGCGAGAAACACGACGGGTTGCGGCAGCGTGAGGCAGCGCTCGACCAGGTAGTCCGTGAGGGTCGACCATCCGAGCTTGGCGTGTGAATTCGCCGCGTGCTCGCGCACCGTGAGCGTCGTGTTCAGGAGGAGGACGCCCTGGCGCGCCCAACTCGTGAGGTCGCCGGTCGTGGGTATGGCACAGCCAAGGTCGGCGGCCATCTCCTTATAGATGTTGCGCAGGCTGGGCGGGAGCTTCTGGTCGCGTGCGACCGAGAACGAGAGCCCCATGGCCTGGCCGGGCCCATGGTAGGGGTCCTGGCCAAGAATGACCACGCGCACGTCTTGCGGCGCCGTGAGCTCGAGTGCGTTGAAAATCTTGTTCTGCGGGGGATAGATCGTCTCTTCTTCGCGCAGCGTGAGGACCTCATCCCAAAGTCGCTCCGTGGTGGAGACGACGTCTGCGGGGGCGCCGTCGAGCCAAGCCGCGGCCCCGGCGCCGAGGTTCGCGCGGAAAGGCAGCCCATGCACGCCGTAGGGCTGGTCGGCGAGCGGGATTTGGGAGCCCTGGGGGACTTCATGTAGGTAAACGTAGACGAGCGCGTCGAAGTCGCCCTGCGGAGAATGGGCCGTTACCGGGACGGCGCGGTAGAGGCTGCCCTCCTCCTCGAGCTCGTTGACGCGCGCGAGCGTCTGGTCGTCGACCAGGCATATCTCGCCGAGGACTTTGCTCGATTGGGCGCCCGGCAGGGCGGCAGGGTATCGGCCAAGGTCATAAAGATCGTAACCTTCTACCCAGGCTCCGGATATGCGTGGGCACCCGGCGACGTAGTCCGCGTTGCGCAGCCCTTCCATCAGCGTGCCGTACACAAAGATGGCAGTTGTTTCGCTGTGCTCGCCTTGCGTCATCGGGTGCCCTTCTCACGTGGTAATTCAAACGAATGCGACGTCAGGTTACCAGTTTTTGAGCGATGCGGACTGGTTCGGGCCCCTTTAGGCGTTTTGCGCGACGAAGGCCTCGATCTGCGCCTGGCTCGCATGGTTGAGAACGGCGCCGTCCGCGAATTCGGCTCCCGGCGCGCTCGGCTTGAGCGCCTCGACGGTCTTGCCCATGCTGCTGGAGCCGGAGGTGCCAAAGGGAACAATCTTCTTGCCAGCGAAGTCGCCGCTCTCGAGGAAGGTGTTCACGATGGTCGGGGCAACGTACCACCAGATGGGAAATCCCAGGTAAACGGTATCGTACTCGGCAAGGTCCGGGGCGCCTTCCGCGATGTCGGGACGGCTCGTGGAGTCGGCCATCTCGACCGAGCTGCGGCTCTTGTTGTTGCGCCAGTCGAGGTCGGCGCTGGTGTAGGGGGCGGTCGGGCGAATCTCGAAGAGATCGGCGTCCGCGGCCGAGGCGATCTTTTGCGCGAGGGCGCGCGTGGTTCCGGTGGCGCTGAAATAAGCGACGAGTGATTTGCTCATGATGGCCTCCTGTGGTCGGTCGGGATTGTCGGCTGCATGGTAGAACTTTGAGTGCGCTCTAGGTCAAGCGAGGTTTTGCGAGCGGCGCCTGCGGCGGGTGCGAGGAACGGGCGAGCGCTACGATTGGTGAATCGGTGTCGGCAGGGGAGGGCCATGGACAGGAGCGGCGGGTCGGTGAAGGACGGGAAGAACCCACGGACTAGGTTCGCTGGCGGGATCTTTGCCGTTGTCGTTGCGCTTCTTTGTGTGGCCTCTGGAATCTCTGGTGCTGTGCCGGGTACGGGGCAAGGGACTGCCGACTCTTCTATACCCGTTGCGGAGCAAACGAATAGCAGTTCAGAGAGTCGTTTAACGTTTCGCAGCGAAGAAAAGCTGCAGAGCCACTTCGAGAAACATGGCGCTCAGATGGGCTATTCGACGGCCGAAGACTATCTTGCGGGTGCGAATGCGGTGATCTCGGACCCCGAGTCGCTCCATAAAACCCAGGCCGTCGATGGCGACGACGCATATTATCGCGAGGCGACCGGCGAGTTCGTTGCTGTGTCGTCCAAGGGTTACATTCGCACGTATTTCATTGCTTCGTGGGAGTACTGGGACAAGCAGTAAGCGCGTCTTTCGGGGACGTCCCCGCGGTACGTGCTCAAAAAAAGTGACGAATTGTAGGCTTGAATCGGGATTGCCCGAGTAGCCGGGTAAAACCGTCGCAAACTGCGATGCTCTGACCTGCAGATATATAAAGAGAAACTAATCGCTACTCAGGGGGATTGGAATCAAGCCCGCAATTCGTCACTTTTTTGAGCGACCGTGGTCAAAAGAGGCTTCCCAAGCTCACGGGAAAGCTCAGGGAGCAGTTTCGCGAGCGTCGCATCCCGGGTTTTCTTCTTCAGCTCGCATTCCCAGATGACGTGGACCTTCCAGCCGGCCGCGTTGAGTGCGGCGAGGTTCTCCTTGTCGCGCTCAACGTTGCGGGCAAACTTGGCGTTCCAATACTCGACGTTCTTGTGCGGCTGGGAAGGGTGGCATCGCGGGCAACGGTGCCAGAAGCAACCGTTGATAAAGATGGCAACCTTCTTGCCGGGCCATGCGACGTCGGGCCTGCCGGGCACCTTCCACTGAAGCCGATACCCCGTGAGGCCTGCTTGGCGTAAACGTTCGCGAACGAGCAGCTCAGGCTTGGTGTCGCGACCTTTGTTCCCTTGCATCGAGCGGTGCGTCCCAAAGCTCGATGCCGTCGGCGCCGTGCGCCTGGCTGCGGCTTTTGTGCCCGGAAGCGAGCTCGCGGCGACGGGCTCCTTTGCCTGGGCCTCTTTGAGCGCCGTGCCCCAACGGGCGCCCAGCCGGTCGAGGCCCCATGATGCGTTCGCCGGGCTCGTCGACGGCAGGACGACGGCCGGGATGCCCACGCGATATTCCAGGTACTTATGGTAGAGCCGGCCCGCGGTTCCCCCATTGCAGATCACGGCCTTGATGGGCGAGATGGCCAAGACGCGCTCGATCTGGACCGCAACGACGTTCTTTATGCTTGCATCGCTTGAACCTTTGATATCACATTCGGCAATGACGTCCCATAAGGCGAATCCGTGCCCGAGGAGCATGGCCTTCTTCTCCTCGATGGTCTGGGGCGTCTCGCACCCTAGATAACCTGCGACAACGCGCCAAAAACGATTCTGGGGGTTGCCGTAATAGAAGTCGTTTGCGCGGGAGAGTACAGAGGGAAAAGACCCCAGGATAAGCACCTCGGAGCGCGCATCAAAGACCGGCTCGAACCCGTGCGAGATATGTGAATATCCTTTTGCCATGCCCTCCATCATAGCGGCCCCGCAATTTGGGGACGGATACTAAATTAAATTGGTGTCCGTCCCAAATTCTTGAAAGAGGAGCGCGCGTGAAATACACCGTGGTCGCCGTGGGCAAGCTCAAGGAGCGCTTCTGGACCGATGCCTGCAAGGAGTACGTCAAGCGCCTGGGCGCCTATGCGAAGGTCGAGGTCCGTGAGGTCGCCGATATCGATCCCGCCCGCGCCGGCGGGGTGGACGCGGCCCGGCGTCGCGAGGGTGCCGAGATCCTCTCGGCGGTTTCCGACCGAAGCCACGCGATCCTGCTCGCCATCGAAGGCAAGGAACGCTCGAGCGAGGACTTCAGTGCGCGCCTTGACCAGCTCGCGCTCACGGGCAAAAGCGACATAACGTTCATCATCGGCGGGTCGGACGGCGTCTCGGACGAGGTGCGCGCCCGCGCGAACGAGGCGCTCTCCTTCGGACCCATCACCCTGCCGCACAACCTCGCCCGCGTGGTCCTGCTCGAGCAGGTCTACCGCGCATGCAAGATTTCGCGTGGAGAGCCGTATCACAAGTAGCTTTAGCTGCGCTTATTTGCTAGAGTTGAGCGGTTAACTCGCATGAAGCCGCCGCGGCTCGGCCCCTCGGGGCGCTCGCGGCGAGCATATACGCACAGGGAAAGCAGGAAAGAATGGCACTTATTGGCCGCCAGATCAGGCAGCTGCGCAGCCTTGCGCATCACCTTGAGCCCGCCGTCATCGTGGGCAAGTCCGATGTGACCGAGAACACCGTTGAGCAGGCGAGCGAGTATCTCGAGAAGCACGAGCTCATCAAGTGCTCCGTGCTCGACACGTCCTCGCTCTCGGCTCGCGAGGCGGCCGAGGAGCTGGCCGAGCATCTGGGCGCGGAGGTCGTACAGGTCATCGGCCGCAAGTTCGTGCTGTACCGCGAGACCTCGCGCGAGGGCGTCGAGAAGATCCAGCTCGTCTAGCGTTCGCGACACACTGTATGCAACACGGGTCGTCCCAGGTAGGCGGCCCGTGTTTTTCTAGAGGACGGCTCGACCATGGCCAGAAAACAAGTCGATCGAAACCTTGAGGCCGCGGAGCCCGAGCTCGAGCGCGACGAGCGTGGCCTTGCCCTTGTGGGCTCGGGGATGGAGCTGCGCGGCGACTTTACGCGTATGCTGCCCCGCCTGCGCCAGGGCCGTTTGCAACAGGAGCTGCTGGTCAAGGCGGCGCGTATCAAAGGCGCAACCGAACCCACGGCTATCGATTGCACTGCGGGCCTTGGCGAGGACTCGCTGCTCCTGGCCGCGGCGGGTTTCTCGGTCACGATGTTCGAGCGCGACGCGACGATTGCGGCTCTGCTGGCCGATGCGCTCGAGCGGGCGGCGGCGGACGCTCGCTTGGCGGATATCGTCTCGCGCATGACGCTCGTTGCGGGGGACAGCCTGGCCGGGCTGGCGGACCTCGACTTCGAGCCCGACGTTGTGTTTCTCGACCCGATGTTCCCGGCGCGTACCAAGTCCGCCGCAGTAAAGAAGAAATTCCAACTACTTCATCACCTTGAGCAGCCCTGTGAGGAAGAAGACGCGCTGGTAAAGGCCGCTCTTGCGGCACATCCGCACAAAGTCGTGATCAAACGCCCTGCGAAGGGACCGCACCTTGCCGGCATGAAGCCGAGCTACTCGATCCAAGGCAAAGCCGTGCGCTACGACGTCCTCGTGCCGCCACGTGGGTAGACACCTTTTTTCGGCTGTTGCGGAACAAAACTGAGCGTGTTCCAGGCGATTTTGGGTCCTCTTGCTCCTAGGCGGTTGAGGGGGTCTTTGCGAGCTTCCTATTTCACCACGGTCGCCAGCCGTTCTCGGGTAGAATTCCATAAATTGCTTGCTGATTGGAGAGCCAATGCCGACGATTAGTATGTTTAGAGGCATCAAAATATATATCAATTGGAGGGACCATCAACCGCCTCACTTCCATGCGTCTTACGCAGGCGAGGATGTCATTGTTTCAATCAACGACATTGAGGTCCTGGAAGGTGAAATGCCCTCGAAGCAGCTTAAGATGTTACTTGGATGGGCAGCGTTGCACCAAGAGGAGCTGTTTGAGAATTGGGCTTTGGCCGAGAAAAACCAAGAGCTTTTTCCTATTGACCCATTGAGGTAGGTGTCTGTATGCCAAGTTCCGTTGAATATTACCTGAGCAAGGGATTTGACGAGAAGACGGCGCGCTATTTCGCTGAAGGAAGGCGATTTGCCGTCTCGGTTCGAGCTCTGCCGAAAAAACTCATTGCTGTGACCTTTGATAACGGAGAAATTAGAAGTTTTGATGCGACACCACTAATCAAAGACGGTAGCGTTTTTGCTTTTTTGAAGGATGAAGACGCTTTTTCCCGCGTTTATGTCGACGAGAATCACAGCATTGCGTGGGACAAAGACCCCAATGTGGACAGCAACGTTGAATGGAGCAATAAGGTGGATATCTCGTCGGACACTTGTTACCTTGATGGGATTCCGATGGCTTCTTGACCTGCATAGAGCTGCCGTCTTTAAATTTGTTTGCAGTATTTCTGCTCGGTTCGCGCAATGATGTTCTCGTGCCGCCGATCGGGTAATGACTCTCAACATTTGATTGCAAACGCTGATTTTTCCGACATTTGTTTCGGGGCCTTCGAGTATTTGAGTGATTTCCGTCCACAACCCCCCCCACTTGGCGCGATGAAAATCGAGATCGCTACTCGATGAGCCTGTACAAATGTCGGAAATACCAGAGTTTGCTTGAAGTTGGTCAACGACTGGCCCGGCCGGTCAATCGTTAGCAAGTTCGGACTGTGTGAATAAGCTGATTAGGCAGATAAAAGCGCTCGGGCAATTGATAAGGCCTAATTGAATCTAGCGAGCTGCCAATTACTGAGTGAAACTTATTAATTAGTGCCGAAGGAAAGATAGCAATGACCGAGGAGGAGCGATGGCCGATCAGCTTCCCTATGACAAGAATGATCCGGTCTCGATTGAGGCCTATGCAAAGCGGCTTGTTGGCAAAACGTTGCGCGAAATGACGGATGCTCCCGAGCTTGCCGATCCCCACCAGCGCCGCGGGTCTTTTGGCAATGCCATGGAGAAGTACTACTTCAAGTACAAGCCGAACAGCGATTCGGCGCCGGACTTTCCAGAGGCAGGCCTTGAACTCAAGGCGACCCCGGTCAAAAAAGTCCGCAAACACAAAAAAGATGAGCTTGTTGCCAAGGAACGCCTGGTCATTGGCAATATCGACTATATGAGCATCGTTAACGAGAGCTTTGAGGGCAGCCATCTGCTGTACAAGATCCCTGCCATTCTTCTGGTCTCGTATTTGTACGAGAAGGACAAAAACCCTCTCGATTACATCGTTGAGGCGGTAACCGTTTGGCAGATTCCGGAGGAGGACCGGGCTCAAATTGAGGCGGACTGGAACCTGGTGGTCGACAAGGTCCGTGCAGGTCATGCTGAGGACATTTCCGGCAGCGACACAATGTACCTCGAAGCGTGCACGAAGGGCGCTACGGGGGCTGATCGCAAGAAGCAGCCCTTCTCGGATGTTGAGGCGAAGCCTCGCGCTTGGGCGTTCAAGGCCTCATATATGACTGCGGTGCAGCAGAGCATCTTCTCCAAGATGGAGTCTTTGCCGCGCTCGGAAGATGAGAAGAGCCTAGGGCTGCTTGAACTTGTGAAGAATCGTTTTTCTAACTACTTTGGAATGACTGAGGCAGAGTTGCGGCAGCATTTTGGCCTGTCTGCCTCGAAGAGTATATGCGCACGTATTACGAATAAGATTCTTGGCATTGGCGATGATTCCGAAATCGAAGAGTTCGCCAAGGCGGGTATTAAGCCAAAGACCATGAGGATCAAAGCAAACGGGATGCCAAAAGAGGCCATCTCGTTTCCCGCTTTTGATTACTTCAAACTGGCGAAGACGTCGTTTGACGAGTCTGATTTCTTTGCTTGCCTACAGCAGAAATACCTCTTCGTTGTTTACCGCGAGAACCCAGAGGAGAAGGGCGTGTATCGCCTATCCGATGTCTGCTTCTGGCAAATGCCCGACGCCGACCTGGTCGAGGCCTGCCGGTGTTATGAGCAGATGCAGAAAAATGTGCTCGCGGGGAAGGCCGACCAATCGGTGAGGGCGAGCGAAAACCGTTGTTGTCACGTTCGCCCACATGCTCAAAATGCTGCCGACGTGAATCCCCAGCCCTACGGGGAGCCGGTAACCAAGAAGTGCTTCTGGCTGAACCAGAAATACCTCAAGAAAGAACTTGAGCGCCTACTTGGTTAACAGGTCTCCGGAAAGACTTGATCCGCGTCCGCAAGCTGGCTATGATAATCGGGCACTACCCGACACAGACAGCATTGGAGAAACGTGTCGACGAAACAGATCAAGGTGGCCGAGCTCTTTGCGGGGGTCGGGGGCTTCCGCCTGGGCCTCGAGGGTTACCACGACGAGGAGAACCCACAGCTCGACATGCCGGCAGCGGGGCCGTTCAAGACCGTTTGGGCGAACCAGTGGGAGCCGCCCGGAACGGCGTCCAAGCAGTTCGCCGCGCGCTGCTACGAGGCGCGCTTCGGCGCGGGCTCGCTCGTCAACGAGGACATACACGAGGTCTTGGCCCAGTTCAGGCGCGGCGAGCGGGACATCCCGGACGTCGACATGGTCGTGGGAGGGTTCCCCTGCCAGGACTACTCGGTGGCCAAGCCCCTCTCCCAGGCGGGCGGCATCGAGGGCAAGAAGGGCGTCCTGTGGTGGGACATCTACGACTTCCTGCGCATGAAGGGGCCGGAGCGCCAGCCGCGCTACGTCCTGCTCGAGAACGTCGACCGCCTGCTCAAGAGCCCCGCGTCGCAGCGTGGGCGCGACTTCGCGATCATCCTCTCGTGCCTGAACGACCTGGGCTATTCCGTTGAGTGGCGCGTGGTGAACAGCGCCGAGTACGGGTTCCCCCAGCGGCGCAAACGCACCTACATCCTGGCGAGGCTCACCGGGGAGGTCTGGGACCTCGATGCGCGCCTCGCGTCGGGGACGCTGGCCGATGCCTTCCCCGTGCTCCCGGCCGAGCCCGAGGAGATAGGCCACGTCGAGGTCCCTGCTGACCCCTACGAGGCGAGCCAGTCCTTCAACAAGGGCAAGAAAACCTCCCCGTTCCTGGAGGCGGGGGCCATGCAGGACGGGCGCGTGGCGACGGCCAAGGTCGCCGAGGATTACCATGGCCCGCGCCGCACCCTGGGCGACGTCCTGGTCCCCGACGACGAGGTCCCGCCCGAGTTCTTCATCGAGCCGGACAAGCTGGAGAGGTGGCGCTACCTCAAGGGCTCGAAGTCCGAGGAGCGCGTGGACAAGAAGACCGGCTTTGCGTACCGGTACTCGGAGGGCTCCATGGCGTTCCCCGATGCGCGCGACAGGCCGAGCCGAACGATACTCACAGGCGAGGGCGGGCGCGGAGCGTCGCGCTTCAAGCACGTGGTCGAGTGCGCCGACGGGCGCCTGAGGCGCCTGGTGCCCGATGAGCTCGATCAGCTGCAGTGCTTCCCCAGGGGCTGGACCGATACGGGCATGAGCGACGGGAGGCGTGCCTTCTGCATGGGCAACGCGCTCGTAACGGGCATACCCTACCGGATCGGGCAGGCGCTCATGCGCTCCATCGAGGCGGGGGAGAAGTAAGCGTGGTGTGCGCCCGAGTGGCCTTGCAGCCGCTCGGGCGCTTTTTTGTGTGGAGTGCTGGGATATGCGTAGATGCTCGGGCGCGGAGGTGCATTGGCGCGTGCAGAGAAAAGCGCAGGGGTGCATGGGTTTCTCGGCAAAACGATGAGAGGTGTGTGCTCCGTGGATGCGGGGAGCATGCACCTCTGCAACGAGGATGGCCGGGAGCATACGCCTCTGCGGCGTAGGGCGACAGCTGTATGCACCCCTGAGCGGCGCGATACCGCGCGAGGTCCTATCGACAAAGACTCAGCGAGAACCGCTCATGGGGCGAACAGAACCGCTCGCCGCTTTCTACGGCCCATGCCGGCGCCTCTCGCTTAGAGTGCGAGACACAAAAGAAAAGCGGAAGGTAACCAACTCTCTTCGATGCGGGCCTAACCAAAGTCTTTTGAGCCATGATTTCGTTCGTGGCTCTAAGTTTTTTTGGTTGGGCTTGATTCATGAAGGGACGACGCATGGGCCTCTTTTCGCGTCTGATGGGCAAAACTACCTCCGCTGCCAATGACGAGCTTGCTATCTTGGCGCCCGTTTCCGGCGAGCTCGTCCCCCTCGAGGAGACTCACGACCCCGTTTTCTCCGGTCGCAAAATGGGCGACGGCGTGGCCGTTGTACCCACGTCAGGCACCGTCTGCGCTCCTGTGACTGGTACCGTTTCTGCCATCTTCCCCACTGCCCATGCGCTGGCAATCGCGCCGGATGATGCAAACGACGCGCAGGTCATGGTGCACATTGGAATCGATACCGTGCGTATGAACGGCGAGGGGTTCACCGCGCTCGTCGCCCAGGGGGACCACGTCGATGCCGGCCAGCCGCTGGTCGAGGTCGACCTCGATGCCGTGCGCGCCGCCGGCTATGACCCCACGGTCTTCGTCGTGGTGTGCGAGCGAGCCGATGGCTCTACCGTGCGCGAGCGCACCGCGGGGCCGACGAGCGAGAAGGATCCCGTTCTCTGGCTCTCCAAGTAGGGATCGGGGATGGCAGCCAAGATGATCGTCAAACGCGTATTCAACAACAACGTTGCCATGGCCACGGCAAGCGACGGCTCCGAGGTCATCGTTATGGGCCGCGGCCTATGCTTTGGCCGCCACGCCGGCGAGGAGCTGGATGCCTCTGCCATAGAGAAGACCTTCGTCCTCGCGCGCGACACCGTAGGCGACGAGGGGGCAATGGAGCGCCTTGCCCATCTTCTTGACTCCATCCCGGCGGTGTACCTGGCTATTTCCGAGGACATCGTTCAGATGCTTCGCCAGGAGCTCGACCCCGGCATCGATGACGGAATTCTCATGGCCTTGGCCGATCACATTAGCCTTGCCCTCGAGCGCGAGAAGAAGGGCGTGCCCTGCGACAACCCGCTGCTCATGGAGATCAAGCAGTTCTACCGCAAGGAGTTCGC
The DNA here is from genome assembly GCA_002440065.1 of Atopobium sp. UBA6362. Classification (GTDB taxonomy): domain Bacteria; phylum Actinomycetota; class Coriobacteriia; order Coriobacteriales; family Atopobiaceae; genus Paratractidigestivibacter. Next base: position 10,795 of record DJRK01000071.1, read on the forward strand.
CCTGGCCAAGCGCGCGGCGGCCATCATCCATGACTATCTGGACATTTGGATCAGCGAGGAGGAGGTCGGCTTCATAACCCTGCACATAGTCAACTCGACCATGCGGCAGCGCGCCGACCGCCTCGTGATCTCGGTCAAGCTCGTCCGCGACGTTTTGGCCATCGTGTCCCGCGAGTACGCGACGACGCTCGACGAGACGTCCCTTTCCTACGAGCGCTTCCTACGCCACCTGCAGTTCTTTGCTCAGCGAGCGCTCGACCCCGAGGCGGGCCAGGTCTCCGACGACCAGCTTTTCTCGATAGAGGCCCGTCATTATCCCAAGGCGTTCGCCTGCGCGGATACCATCGCCGCTCACTTGTCGTCCCAATACGGCATCAAGGTCACGGATGCCGAGAAGAGCTATCTGGCATATCACATCGTTAACTTGCTTGGGGAACCCGGGCCCCAGGACAAGAAATAAGGAAAGAAACAAAAAGGAGTCAACTATGGCTAGTGCGAAGAAGGGCAGCTTCAAGGGTGCTTTGGAGGTGTTCGCGAAGTCGATTGTTCAGCCCTTGATGTACCTGTCTGTGGCTGGAATTCTTCTTATCGTCGGCATCCTGCTCACCAACAAGACGATCACCTCCATGGTCCCGTTCCTCCAGTGGGGGCCGCTCCAGCTGGCGGGCGCCATCATTTACCAGTCGCTGATGTTCATCATCAACAACCTCTCCGTCATCTTCTGCGTGGGCATCGCCGGCGCCATGGCCAAGAAGAACAAGGGCCACGCTGCGCTCATCGCCCTCATGGCGTACTTCCTGTTCCTCGAGGCGAACAACATCACCTTGAACGCCACCGGTTCGCTGGCCGACGCCAGCGGCATGCTTGGCCTCACCGGCACTGGCCAGAGCACCGTTCTGGGCATCCAAGTACTGGATACCGGCGTCTTTGGCGGCATCATCTTGGGCTGCATCACCGGCGCCATCTTCAATAAGTTCTCGAACAAGCAGTTCCCCATCGCGCTCTCCATGTTCTCCGGCGTGCGCTTCCCCTTCCTGCTGATGATCCTCATCTCCTGGGTCATGGGCGTGGCCTTCTGCATCGTTTGGCCGCCTGTCCAGGGCGCCATCTCCGCCCTTGCCGGCCTCATCAAGGACTCCGGCGGCATCGGCCTGTTCATCTACGGCATGCTGAACAAGCTGCTCGTTCCCACCGGCCTGCACCACCTCATCTACACCCCGTTCCAGTTCTCCGATGTGGGCGGCACCCTGACCGTCGGCGGACAGGTCGTCTCCGGCGCCTATCCTATTCGTGTTGCCGAGATGGCCATGACCGGCCAGCCCTTCTCCGATAGCACCTATTACAACAGCTACACCTTCAACAACCTGTGGCCCTACATCGGCATCGGCCTGGCGTTCATCTTCACTGCGTACAAGCAGAACAAGGAGAAGACCAAGGCGGCGATTATCCCGCTCATCGTCACGGCCGTCCTGTCCTGCATCACCGAGCCCATGGACTTCCTCTTTGTCTTTGCCGCGCCGGTCCTCTTCGTCGTCCACTCCGTCCTGTCCGGCATCTTCCTGGTGCTGCTCAAGGTACTCTCTATTCCCGCATCGACTTCGGGCGGCATCATCAACATCGTCGTCTCGAACCTGGTACTGGGCGTTGACAAGACCAACTGGCCGCTCATGTTCGTCCTTGGCATCGCCGATGCGGCGCTGTATTTCTTCCTCTTTACCTTCTTGATCAAGAAGCTCAACCTTCACACGCCCGGTCGCGAGAAGGAGTCCGAAGTCGAGCAAGCCATCGCCGAGGGCGACGCGGCGGCCGCCGTGGCCGTTGAGCAAGGTGCCGAGGCCGCCGCGCCCGTTGCGGCGAGCGCCGACCAGGGAATCCTCGACGTCATCGCCGGCTTGGGCGGCAAGGACAACATCGAGGAGCTCGAGAACTGCTTCACGCGTCTGCGCGTGAACGTGAAGGACCCCGAGCTCGTTAACGAAGAGCTCATCAACCACGTGCCCAACAGCGGCATCAACCGCAGCGGCAACGATATCCAGATCATCTACGGCATGAAGGTCGCCGAGATGCGCGACAAGGTCGAGAACGCAATGGAGAAGGAGCAGTAGGCAAATGATCATCACTCTTGCGGGCGGCGGCTCCACCTTTACCCCCGGCATCGTCAAGTCCATCGCCCTGCGCAAGGAGGAGCTCGAGGTAGACGAGATCCGCCTGTACGACATCGACGCCGAGCGCCAGCGCAAGGTCGGCGTCCTCGTGGACTGGATTCTCCATGAGGACCTGGGCGTCGACATCAAGCTCACGGTGACGACCGACAAGAAAGAGGCGTTCACCGATGCCAGCTTCGTCTTTGCCCAGATGCGCGTGGGCGGTTACGCCATGCGCGAGCAGGACGAGAAGATCCCCCTGCGCCACGGCTGCGTGGGCCAGGAGACGTGCGGCTGCGGTGGCCTCGCCTACGGTATGCGCACCATTTTCCCCATGGTCGACCTTATCGACAGCGTGGAGAGGTACGCGAAGAAGGACTACTGGATCCTGAACTACTCGAACCCCGCCGCCATCGTGTCCGAGGGCTGCCGCGTGCTGAGGCCCAATGCCCGCATCATCAACATCTGCGACATGCCCATCGCCATTATCGACGTGGTCTGCGCCGCCCTCGAGATCGACAAAAAGGAGGTCGAGTACGACTACTTCGGCCTCAACCACTTTGGCTGGTTCACGTCCATTCGCTACAAGGGCGAGGAGATGCTGCCCCAGCTGCGCGAGTACATCAAGGAGCACCAGATCCTCCTCCCGGATTCCTACCTCAAGAACATGGGCGCGCTTATCGCGAAGAAGCCGGAAGAGAACAACGACCACCCCGAGCAGAATCGCCACACCAAGGGGAGCTGGTACTACGTCTGGAAGGGCGAGTACGAGATCATGGAGTGCTTCCCCGAGTACCTGCCCAACACCTACCTCAACTACTACCTGCAGCAGAAGGAGTTCGTCGAGCACTCCAACCCCGAGCACACCCGTGCCAACGAGGTGGAGGAGACCCGCGAGAAGAACCTCTTCGACGGCATCGACCGTTACGAGGCCACGGGCGAGATCGACGAGAGCACCTTCTATGCCGGCAGCCACGGTGACTGGATCGCCGACCTGGCCATCGCGTTGAAGAACGACACCAAGCAGCGCTTCTTGGTGATCTGCCAGAACAAGGGCGCCATCCCCAATATGCCCTACGACGCGATGGTCGAGCTGCCCGCCTACATCGGCAAGAACGGTCCGGAGGTCATCTCGCGCGACAACATCCCGCTGTTCCAGCAGGGCCTCATGATGCAGCAGCTCAACTCCGAGAAGCTCGTGGTCGAGGCAACCATCGAGGGCTCCTACGAGAAGGCGCTCAAGGCGTTCACGCTGAACAAGACCGTTCCTTCCATGAAGGTGGCCAAGGAAATCCTCGACGACATGATCGAGGCGAACAAGGGTTACTGGCCTGAGCTCAAGTAGGGTTTGTAGCTTGTAGCGGCGAGGCACATGCGCGCCCGGGTGGCTTTGCGGCTGCTCGGGCGCTATTTATGTGGGGTGCGCCGGCGCCCGGGCGCAGAGGTGCGTGCGCGTATGCCGGCGAGGTGCAGAGGTGCATTGTTGTGTGCCGAGAAAAGCGCAGAGATGCATGGGTTTCTCGGCAAAATGACGAGAGGTGCGTGCTCCGCGATGGACGGGAGCACGCACCTCTGCAACACACTTCTGCAACGGGGGCAAGGGGCGCGGACGGCGGCTCCTCGACGGCAAGCTTCTAGAACAGCACGCCCAGGACGAGCAGTGCCACGCATACGGCGAGCGCGGCGAAATCTGCGCCTGCCATGGGGTAGCGCTTGTAGCTGCTCTCGCGCGTGCGCAGGTAGAAGCCGCGCTGTTCGGCGGCGAGGGCCGTCGCGTCGGTCTTGCCCACCGAGCTCACGAGCAGCGGCACGCACAGCGGCAGCATGAGCTGGAGCTTCTTGATGGGGTTTTTCGTATCGTACTCCACGCCGCGGGCGGTCTGGGCCTCCATGATCGCGTTCATCTCCTGCGAGAACACGGGCACGAAGCGCAGTGCGGTCGTGAACGTGAACGCGTAGCGGTACGGCACATGGAGCACCTCGACCACGGCGTTCGCGAGGTCGTTCAGCTTGGTCACGGTGAGCATGAGGATGAGCGGGAGCGCCACGCCCAGCAGGCGCAGGCCCGCCTTCGTACCGGTCACGAGGCCGTCGACGGTGACCCACAGGGCCACGGGTGCGCCGGTGCGGATGAAGGCCGTCTGCAGCACGAGCATGATGAGCGCGAGCGGCACCATGAGCTTGGCGAGGCTCACGAGGCCTCGGCTCGCGTGGGCGTACGCGCCCAGGGCGAAGGTGAGCACGAGCAGGGCGATGAGCAGGGGATAGGTGTCCGCGAGGAACATCGCCAGGATGATGGCGAAGGCCAGGGCGAGCTTGGTCACGGGGTTCAGCCGGTGCAGCAGCGAGTTGCCCGGGATGTAGTCGATGACGTTAGTCACGGTTGACCATCTCCTCCACGAGGTCGACGATGCCGGAAACCTGGCTGATGCCCGCGAACTCGGGGCCCACGCGGCGCGAGAGCTCGCTCGCGAGGGCGACGACCTGTGGCGGCTCGACGTAGGCGGCGCGCATGAGCTCGGCGTTCGCGAAGACCTCGTCGGCGACGCCGCGCTCGAGGATGCGGCCGTTCGCCATGACGACGAGGCGCTCGGCGAAGTCGCTCACGACCTCCATGTCGTGGCAGACCATGACGACGGCGCAGCCGCGCTCGGCCATCTCGCGCACGGTCTCCATGACGGTCATGCACTCGCGGTAGTCGAGGCCGCTCGTGGGCTCGTCAAGCAGGACGACCTCGGGCTCGAGGACGACGACGCTCGCGAGCGCGACCATCTGACGCTGGCCGCGCGACAGCGAGAAGGGCGACTCGTCGAGCGGCAGGCCAAAGCGCTCGGCCGCCCCGGTCGCGCGGGCGTGCGCCTCGTCCTCGGCGACGCCGTGGAGCTTGAGGCCAAAGGCGACCTCCTCCAGCACGGTGTCGCAGCAGAGCTGGCGGTCGGGGTTCTGGAACAGCGTCGCGCAGTGTGCGGCGATGGCCGAGGTCGGGACGTCGCGCGTGTCCATGCCGGCGATCCGCACCGTGCCCGAGGCCGGGCGCAGAAGGCCGTTGAGCAGCTTGGTGAGGGTCGTCTTGCCCGCGCCGTTCTGGCCCACGATGCCCACGAGCTCGCCGGGATAGACCTTCATCCGCAGGTCGTTCACCGAGGCCGTGCCGCCCGGGTAGGCGAAGTTCACGCCGTCGAGCTCGACCACGGGCTCCGCGTCCTCCGCATGCGAGCGGGGCGCGGGGATGTGTCGGCTCGGGCGGGCGGCCTCGGCGCGGAGGGCCTCGGCGTCGACGGGCTTCTTGGCGGCGCCGGCGAGAAGGCCCTCGATGAGGTCGGCGGCCTCGGCGACGTTCAGGCAGGGGCGGGCATCGGCCGCGACGATGCCTCGGGCCTTGAGGCTGTTCGCCACGCGGGCGACGCGCGGGGAGTCGACGCCCATGGCGCGCAGCTCGGAGGCGTGGCCAAAGACCTCGTGCGGCTCGCCGTCGTAGACGAGCCTGCCCTCGCTCATCACGAGGACGCGGCTACAGTACTCGGAGAGCAGCGCCACCTTCTGCTCGATGACGACCACGGTGATGCCGGCGAGCTCGTTGACCTTGCGGAGCGTCTCGAAGACGAGCGTGGAGCTCGCGGGATCGAGCGCCGCGGTGGGCTCGTCGAGCACGAGGACGCGCGGGGCGAGCGCGAGGATGGCGGCGATGGCGACCTTCTGCTTCTGGCCGCCCGAGAGCGTCGCGATCTCGCGGTCGCGCAGGTCGGAGATGCCCACGGTCGCGAGCGTCTGGGAGATACGCCCCTCGATCTGGTCGTGCGGGACGCCGAAGTTCTCGAGGCCGAAGAGCATCTCGTCCTCCACGACGGAGGCGACCATCTGCGAGTCGATGTCCTGCAGGACGCTGCCCACGACGCGGGAGATGTCGGTGAGCGTGACCTCGCAGGTGTCGCGGCCGTCCACGAGGGTGGCGCCGTAGAGCTGCCCGGTGAAGTGGTGGGGGATGGCGCCGCTCATCACCGCGGCGAGCGTGGACTTGCCCGCGCCCGAGGGACCGATGAGGCCCACGAAGTCGCCCTCGTTCACGGCGAGGGACACGTGGTCGAGCGCGTTTCTCTGCGCGTCCGCGCCGTAGGCGAACGAGACGTCGCGCAGCTCGATGATTGGTTTGCGTTCAGGTGTGCTCACTGCGAGCCTTTCTACCTATATATGATGCGTGCGATGGTGCGTGTGGGGCGCCGCCGGCGGCGACGAGAAAAGCGCCGGCCTCGCGGGCCGACGCTCTTATGGTACCGGACGGGTGTTTCCTACTTGTTGAGGACCTTCTTGAGCGGGAAGTAGAGGGCCTGGACGACGACCGCGTTGAAGACCGCGGTGCCCAGGACGAGCGGCACCTTGACGACGACGGTGGGCAGGGCCGCGCCCATGAGGAGCGTGCCTACCACGGCGAAGAGCGCGCCCGAGACGAGGGTCGTGACGAAGGCCGAGACGAGCGGGTTGATCTTCTCGCCGCCGACGTTGGTCTTGACCAGGGCGGACATGACGAGTGCGGCGATGAGCTCGGTCGCGAAGTTCAGGCCCGGGATGGAGGTCGTGAGCTGGATGACGCAGGCCGAGAGGACGGCGTAGAGGGCGGACTGGGCGAGGTTGGCGCGGGTGAGGATGATTGCGAGGGCGTAGGCGGCGATGATGAACTGCGGCTTGATACCCACGATGGCCAGGGCGTTGCCGAGCGTCATGTTCAGGATGAAGCCGGCTGCGAGCAGGATGGCGAGAAGGACGAGGGACTTGATGTCGACGAGGCCGGTGGTGCGGGCGGAGGAGTTGACGGTGCGGGCTTCCTGAGACATGGCGGTTTCTCCTTTGGTAGTTTTTGGGGACAGGTTCGAAAAACGCTCATTTGAGTAAAAAACGAA